>NZ_VPBU01000007.1:0-121500 GCF_013418565.1 Acinetobacter sp. YH12135 | reverse complement strand
TTGTGCTGGCGACCATAGCAAGAGTGAACCACCTGATCCCTTCCCGAACTCAGAAGTGAAACCTCTTCGCGCTGATGGTAGTGTGGGGTTACCCATGTGAGAGTAAGTCATCGCCAGCTCATTATTCTAAACACCCTCAACTAGCGTTGAGGGTGTTTTTTTATGAGGGGAAGAAAATATTAAGAAGAAAAGTAGAAGAAAGAAGTTTAAAACAATATATTTACAATAATAAATTATGTGAAAAATATAGCATATATCAAAATATCATAAATTACTGCAAGTCTATTTGGTCGAATTTATCTACAACTTTAGTCTAGGTTTTTAAGAAAATTAACCAGAGTTAAGTTTTTGCTGTAGACAAAAAGTGAATATTGATTCATTTTATATACAAAAGTGAATAACCATTCATTTTTTATAAAATAAAAAGCTCACAATTGGAGGTGAGGGAAAAATGACAGCAACAACAATGAATGTGAATGCTGTAGTGGATCAAGCAAAGTTTAAACCTTTTCATTTAAAAATTGTACTTTGGTGCGTATTTGTCGTTATTTTTGACGGTTATGATTTGGCGATTAACGGTGTGGCTTTACCACTACTGATGCAAGAATGGAATATGACGGCTGTACAGGCAGGTATGCTTGCGAGTACGGCACTGGCAGGCATGATGTTTGGCGCCATGCTGTTTGGCATGTTGGCAGACAAAATTGGCCGTAAAAATGTCATATTAATTTGTGTGACGTTATTTAGTGGCTTTACTTTTTGGGGCGGCTTTGCATCCAACCCAACAGAGTTTGGTATTTTACGTTTTATTGCAGGTTTAGGGATTGGCGGGGTATTGCCTAACCTCGTGGCTTTAACCTCTGAATATGCACCACAAAAAATGCGTAGTACCTTAGTTACCACCATGTTCAGCGGCTATGCCGTGGGCGGCATTATGGCAGCCTTACTTGGTGCATGGTTGACGCCTAGCTTTGGCTGGGAAGTGATGTTCTATATTGCGGGATTACCGTTACTTATTTTGCCTTTATTGTGGTTTTTCTTACCAGAATCTTTAACTTTTTTGGTGAAAAAACAGCAACATGAAAAAGCGCGTCACATCGTCCAGCAAATTAGCCCACAAGAAAATATCAGCCCACAAACACAATTTGTATTAAATGAAGTACAAACCGCAGATGCCTCAATTGCAGCCTTATTTAAAAATAACCGTGGCATGAGTACTTTGCTGTTTTGGTGCTGCTTCTTTATGTGTTTGTTGATGGTTTATGCTTTGGGCAGTTGGTTGCCAAAACTGATGATGGCAGCAGGTTATTCGCTGGGTAACAGTTTAATGTTCTTAATGGCGATGAACATTGGTGCTGTGATAGGAACCATCAGTGGCGGGATTTTAGCAGACCGTTTCCACTTAAAACCTGTGATTATTGGCATGTTTTTATTGGGCGCATTCTCTCTAGTGGGTCTAGGCTTTAACTCACCACAGCCTGTGATTTATTTATTGGTGGGCTTAGCAGGTGCTTCTGCCATTGGCAGCAGTATTTTATTGTATAGCTTTGTTGCTCAGTATTATCCACTTACGATTCGTTCTACAGGTATCGGCTGTGCTTCTGCAGTGGGGCGTGTCGGTGCGATTGTAGGCCCTATTATTATTGGCGTACTTTTGGGCATGGATTTACCACATAAAATGAACTTTTTGGCGGTGGCGATTCCTGCAGTGATTGGTGCAATTGCAGTAGCACTGATTCGTTTACAAAGTACATCACAGGTGGTGAGTGAGCCAAGCGTGGTTAAAAAAGCCAGCCGATCTTATAGTTAATTGATCGTTAGTGTTTTGGGACTTTGAAATTAAGGAGCATTGCTCCTTAATTTTTTGCCTATTCACTTTGTAGAAGATTTAAGTAAGAAAGTGTGTATCGCTACATTTCTACTGTGCACGAGGTACATTTCATTGATTATGATGTCTTGATTAGCACAAGCAAAGATTGAATGAATAGAGGAGCAATTAGGATGCTCAAGATAAATCGGCAATACTATGGATTTATATGTCTAGTTGTATTGGGTTTAACTACAGGGTGTAATGCGCAAGTTGAGCCGAAACAGAACACGGCTGCTTTAGAGTCAAAATCAACTTCTGCACAAAATTTACAACGCTATCAAATACAGCCAATTGCAGATTTTAATGAGCCGTGGGCATTGGCAGAATTACCCGATGGACGCCTATTAATTACAGAAAAAGCGGGGAAATTAAAACTTTTTGATCCAAAAACAGGTCAAAGCTTAGATGTTCAAGCTATCCCTGAAGTCGCCTATGGCGGACAAGGTGGTTTGGGTGATGTCATTTTAGATCCTGAATTTCAACAGAATCAGCAGATTTATTTAAGTTATGCCGAAGTGGGTACGGGTGGTTACGGTGCAGTCGTGATTCGGGGCAAGCTTGTATTAGATGCTAAACCCACGCCAAAACTCACCGAAACTCAAAGAATCTGGCAGCAAGTGCCGAAAGTATCGGGACAAGGACATTATGCGCATCGTATAAAGTTTGGGGCAGATGGCAAATTATGGATAAGTTCTGGTGAGCGACAAAAGTTTGAACCTGCTCAGGATTTAAAATCTAATTTAGGTAAAATTTTACGTTTAAATACAGATGGTACAACACCTTTAGACAATCCATTTCAAACACATGGAGAGATTGCCAAGCAAGTCTGGAGTTTGGGGCATCGCAACCCTTTAGGCATGGCATTCGATTCTACAGGGCAGCTTTGGGTTGCAGAAATGGGACCTAAAGGGGGTGATGAGTTGAATTTGATTGTCAAGGGCGAAAACTATGGCTATCCATTGGTGTCGAATGGTGATCATTATAATGGGTTGCCCATTCCAGACCATGCAACTCGTCCTGAATTTACAGCCCCTGTTCTGGATTGGACGCCAGTCATCTCTCCCTCAAGTTTGATGTTTTATACGGGAGATGTATTCCCACATTGGAAGCATAAAGCGATTCTTGGTGGTTTATCTTCAAAAGCAATTATTGTGGTGGATACGCAAGCACAGCCTGTTCGGGAGTTACAGCGTATCGAGATGGGTCAGCGGATTCGTGGCGTACTTCAAGCACAGGATGGCAATATTTGGGTGATTGAAGATGGTCAATCTGCCAGATTGCTTAAATTGGTGGCTCCATAAAATAAATTTCTTCAGGTCTAAACTTATTTCAAAGTAGGACAAAAAACAAATAGAAAAAAGCCCCAACATCATGTCGGGGCTTTTTCAGATTTATGTTTAGGTATTACTCCTGTTATACCTTTCAGCGTCCTGCCGTTATATTATTTATTATTGTTATTCTTGCTTTTAGAAACATCCTGTTTCTGTATGTGTTAAATATAAAATGAAAGCTGATCTTTGCCTAGCGTCAATTTTCTGCAGTGCATGTAAGCTAAAACGTACAACGATATATCGGTAAAATATAGATCAATAAACTGGATTTATTTAATTTTAAGTATTTGATTATATTTAATAATTATCTTATTCAATAAAAAATCTCCCAAATTCATTTTCTTGTACTTGGGAGATTTGAACAGCAGAAAGATGCAGTAAGTATGCAAATTGATTACATCAACTTAATACCTTGTTGTCCTGCTGGGGTCACTCTAAAGATTTCAACTTCAAAGGTAATATTTTTACCCGCTAAAGGGTGGTTAAAGTCTACTTCAGTCACATCATCGTTGACAGATTTCACCACGCCATAGAGGCTTTGTTTGGCTTTATCTTCAAATTCAATCATGTGTCCTTCAACTGGATGTTGCTCAAATTTAACCGTATCAAAAGTTTGTACGTTTTCAGGATTCCATGGACCAAATGCTTCTTCAGGTGGAAGACTCACGGTACGACGGTCACCTGCACGTAAACCAAATAATGACTTTTCAAAACCAGGTAATAGGCTGCCATCGCCCATGACCAAACTTACAGGTTCAGCGCGGCTACGGGTGTTGTCAATTTCTACACCATTTTCAATGGCGACAGAAAAGTGCAATTCGACTTTTGAGCCATCTTCAATACGAGTTTCATCATTTGGATTAATAATTTCAGTCATGTTGCGCCTGCGCTCGTTCAATTCGGTGCTTTTCTAGGAAAAACGTATCAATTAACAGCAGAATGGTGCCAAGTGTGATGGCACTGTCTGCAATATTAAAGGCAGGGAAGTGGCTGTTGTTGTAGTACACGTGAATAAAATCGACCACGTAGCCAAGACTGACCCGATCAATTAAATTCCCAATCGCACCGCCTAAAATCAAGGCAATCGCCAAAGGCAGTACGATGACATTTTTTGGCATACGCATTAGCCAAAATACAAAAATTACAGACACTAAACCTGCCAGTGAGGTAAAGAAATAACGTTGCCATCCACCTGCATCGGACAAGAAACTAAAGGCAGCGCCATAGTTATGCAGTAAAGTCCAATTCAAAAAGGGCAATACAGGCACTGGATCTGCGTAATTCAGATGCGATACTGCAATCCATTTGGTCCATTGGTCGAGAATAATCGCGACAATGGACAAGCCCACCCACCATAAATTATGTGGATAGAACTGGAATAAGCCCTTTTTGTGTTGTGGATTAGGCATATTTTCTCTCTTCGCCTTGACCTGTTGGAAGGTTGATAATACAACGTGAGCACAAACCTGGATGTGCAGAATGTGTATTCACATCAGGGAGTACATGCCAGCAACGTACGCATTTTTCGCCATCTGCTGCAGAAACTTTCACGTTCAAGCCATCTAAATCAGAGGCTTCGCCTTGTGCAGCATCAAAGCTATTCACAATCACTTGTGAAGTAATCAGAACAAAACGCAGCTCATCGCCTAGTTTATCCAATACGGCTTTGAGTTCGTCATTCGCCCAAAGTTCAACTTTAGCAGATAAGTTGGAACCGACTGTTTTGGCGGTACGTGCTGCTTCAATGAATTTATTGACGGCAGATTTCACTGCAATCAGGGTTTGCCATTCCGCTTCTGCCAAGATGTTAGCTTCAGAAGCCACTGGAATGTCATACCATTCTGCAGTGAAGACATATTTTTCTGATTGCTCAGGAATTAGCGGCCATGCTTCTTGTGCAGTAAAGCTTAAGATTGGCGCCATCCAACGAACGAAAGCCTGAACCAAGTGATACAAAGCAGTTTGTGCAGAATGACGTGCTTGCGAGTCTGCTTTGGTGGTGTACTGACGGTCTTTGATGATATCGAGGTAGAAACCACCCAAGTCATTAATACAGAAGTTGGTCAGCGCACTGGTTACGATATGGAAGTTCATATCTTCATAGGCTTGCTGAATGGTTTTCTGTACTTCTGCGGCACGTTGCAGGATGTATTGATCCAGTGCAATCAACTGATCTACAGGCAGAGCATCTGTAGCGGGTTTGAAACCATTTAAGTTAGCCAACAAGAAACGCAAAGTATTACGGATACGACGATAACCGTCAGAGGCACGGCTAAAGATTTCCTTACCTGCGGTCATTTCATAGCGGTAATCTGCCGATGCAATCCAGAAGCGTAAGCCGTCTGCACCCATGTCTTTAATAATGTCTTGTGGAGTAATGATGTTACCCAACGATTTCGACATTTTGCGACCTTTTTCATCCACTACAAAGCCGTGGGTTAACAAGCCTTTGTATGGTGCGCGTTCATTGATCGCAATTGAGGTGAGCAATGAAGACTGGAACCAGCCACGGTGTTGGTCTGAACCTTCAAGATATAAATCGGCTGGGTCTTGTAACTCTTCACGCTCACGTAGAACTGCATAATGCGTCGTACCTGAGTCGAACCAAACGTCTAAGGTGTCGCGTACTGCATTGTAGTGCTCGGCATCCTCGCCAATGAAGTCTTTGGCTTCACGGTTGTACCAGCCATCAATCCCTTCTTGTTCGATCAGTTTCGCAACTTCTTCGATCAATTCAGGTGTGCGTGGGTGCAATTCGTTGGTGTCTTTATGTACAAAGAATGGAATTGGCACGCCCCAAGTACGTTGACGTGAAATACACCAGTCTGGGCGACCTTCAATCATCGCTTGGATACGGTTTTTACCCCAATCAGGTACAAAGCTGATGTCATTTTCAATCGCATTCAGTGCGCCTTGACGTAAACCTTTGGCATCCATGCTGATAAACCATTGTGGTGTCGCGCGGAAAATAATTGGAGTTTTATGACGCCAGCAGTGCGGATAGCTGTGTTTGATTGGGTGATGTGCCCACAGCTTATTGTTTTCTGCCAAAGTCGTAATAATTTGTGGATTGGCTTTGTAGATGTGTTCGCCTGCAAAGATTGGTGCAGTAGGTAAATATACGCCATTGCCACCGACAGGATTGTCAACTTTTAGGTTGTATTGTAAGCCAACTTTATAGTCGTCCACACCATGTCCAGGCGCGGTATGTACTGCACCTGTACCGCTTGTTGCGGTCACGTGTTCACCTAAAATCACAGGTACTTGGCGTGCTTGAATCAGTGGATGTTGTAAGATCAGGTTTTCGAGTTTGTCACCTGTGAAGTCAGCCAATACTTCATAGCTGCTAAAGCCATAGCGTTCAGTTGCTGACAGTACCAATTCTTTGGCCAAAATAAAGTTTTGTGGTGCTTTTTCATCGGCACGTGCCTTCACCAATTGGTATTCAATTTCGGCATGTAATGCAACGGCTTGGTTCGCAGGTAAAGTCCACGGTGTAGTCGTCCAAATGACGATGTCAGTGGCATCATTCACTTGCACATCCAAACGTGCAGATAAATCGGCTAAATCGACCACAGCAAAACCGACATCAATTGCATCGGATTTTTTATCTTCATATTCAACTTCGGCTTCTGCCAGTGCAGAACCACAATCTAGACACCAATTCACAGGTTTTAGACCAGGTTCGATATGGCCTGCTTTAGCAATCGCACCGAGTGAACGTACGATGTCGGCTTCTTGCTTGAAATTCATGGTGAGGTAAGGGTTATCCCAATCACCAAATACGCCCATACGCACGAAGTCTTTTTTCTGTAATTCAACTTGTGTGTAAGCATATTCACGGCAGGCTTTACGGAAAGTTGAGGCATCAACTTTAACGCCAACTTTACCGACTTTTTCTTCTACTTTGAGCTCAATTGGTAGACCGTGGCAGTCCCAACCTGGAACATAAGGTGCGTCATAGCCATCCATGACACGGCTTTTAATAATGATGTCTTTTAGGACTTTATTGACCGCATGACCTAAGTGAATTTGACCATTGGCGTATGGAGGGCCATCGTGAAGCACATATTTTTTCTTGCCAATACGCGATGCACGAATCTGCTGATAAATGTTGTCGGCATACCACTCTTCTAACCATTTCGCTTCACGTACTGCCAGATTTGCTTTCATTGCAAATTCAGTACCTGGGAGGTTTAGCGTGGCTTTATAATCCACTGCATTTTCAGGAGTTTGCTTATCGCTCATGCAAGTTGTCTTCCAGTTGAATCAGCCCATGGACTGACGCGTTTTACATTAAATATTCAGGGTAAAATTAAAAAGGGAAATTTGGATGATCTTGTCGAAATTCAAGAAGTTTTTCAACATCATCATCAATTCCCGCTTTAAGTGCTTCAAGCGAAGGGTAGTTTTTTTCGCCATGTAAATAGTTTAAAAACGTGACCCGCATTAACAAGCCATACAGATTAGCAGAAACATTGGGGAAATGTACTTCTAATCGCCATTCGGGATGTTCTTGCTTGATGGCAGGACGAGTTCCGACATGCCCTGCACCAAATAAACTGTTTGGGCTGTAGCCTGCAACACCTGTTTTGCTAGGATGTGCATTGCTGACTGTGTCGGTTAAGGAGGTGGTTTCGCAGACCACTTCAACGCCATAAATACCGTTTAAACAAGGACGATGACGGTTTAAACGTACGTTAATGGTGGGGAAATCTAGGGTACGACCAATTTGATCGCCATATTGTACGCGTCCGGTAATACTATAAGGACGTCCGAGCAGTTGTGCAGCGAGAGCCAAGTCACCTGCTTGTAGGGTTTGGCGAATACGTGTGGAGCTGACCCGTTCACCCGATAAATTTACAGTGCTTAAATTGGTAACTTGAAAACCAAAGTTACGTAAAAAGTCACTGTTGCCTTGACGGTTTTTGCCAAAATGAAAATCATCACCCAAAACTAAATGTGTGGCATTTAAGCTATTTTTTAAAAGGTGGGCAAAGGCTTCAGCATTTAAACTACGGAAGTGATTGTCAAACTTGGCCACGGCAATATAGTCGATGCCCAATTCAGTCAGATATTCGACTTTTTCCCGCAAAGAACTGATACGTGGCGGGGCATCATAACCTTTAAAAAATTCCAGTGGTTGTGGTTCAAATAGCATCACCACCGTTTTTAGTTGTTGTGCGGCAGCCACTGCTTTGAGTTGTTGAATCATCGCCTGATGACCGACATGCACGCCATCAAAATTGCCAATGGTCACGGCAGTTTGAGCTAAGTCGGTGGTAGAAGATAAAGCATTCAGGCGGAGCAGCTGCATGGTCGAATGAAAGTTGAAAATTTGTAAGAGCTATATATTGCCATATTCTCGCGCTTTCGTCTTGTTGTTGTGTTTTTAACCTGAAAAATTATCGAAAAATCAGGCAAAATCCGACAATTTAATCTGCAAATCGCAATCGGGTTTGCACCGCATTCAAATTTCTTTTCTAATGGGGCGGTTTTAATGAACTGCACGAGTAGATGGCTATGAATTCTGATTTTGCTTTAATTATGGCATTGCCCAGTGAGTCTAAAGGCTTGTTTGAGCAAGCTGGGATTCAGGTGCATTACAGTGGCATTGGTAAAGTGAATGCCGCATTTAAAGCCTTTGAAGTGATTCAGAAAACAGGCTGTAAAACCTTGCTCAATTTAGGCACTGCGGGCAGCTCCCATTTTGATGCGCATGCTTTGGTGGAAGTGAGTCAGTTTGTACAGCGAGATATGGATGTTTCACCGTTGGGTTTTCAGGTGGGGGTGACGCCTATGGATCAGGAGCATCCTGCAGAAATTGAGCTGGAACGCTATTTTGAGCATTTACCTAACGGAATTTGCGGTACAGGCGATAGTTTTGAAACGGGAACACCGAAAGTGCCGTGTCAG
Organism: Acinetobacter sp. YH12135; assembly: GCF_013418565.1. Lineage (NCBI taxonomy): Bacteria > Pseudomonadati > Pseudomonadota > Gammaproteobacteria > Moraxellales > Moraxellaceae > Acinetobacter > Acinetobacter sp. YH12135. Next base: position 112,383 of record NZ_VPBU01000007.1, on the reverse strand, counting down.
CTGGTCGATATGGAAGGCTATGCGATTGCCAAAGTCTGTAAAAAATTAGGGGTGCGGATGCTGTCGGTGAAATATATTACCGATGGTGCCAATGATACAGCGCATTTAGATTGGGAAGAAAACTTGTTGTTGGGTGCACAAAAACTATTGTCTTTGTATCAGGGTCTTAAATAATATCGTTACCAAAACACCACGACCCTAGTTTTAACTAGGGTCGTGAGTAAAAGTGCGTATCTTAGTTAGTGCTGTGCAATTAGTCTTCTGATTCTTGTTCAGGTGTGGCAGTGACCACAGCGGCTTGAGGTGCATCCACTTCGTCCTGACGCGGCATAATACCGTAGAGCATCATGTGAACCGTATGTTGCAAGACACGTTGCAACATACTGCGGTTACGCAGGGTTTTACCTGTCACCATTTCCATTTGCGTTGCAAAGTCGGCATAGTTTTGGGTAATCGCCCAAATATTCAAAATCAGCAATTCAGGATCAATCTGTTTAGACAGTTTGCCTTGCTCTTGCCACATGGTAATGACTTTGGCTTTGCGTTTGACCAGTTTTTTCAGAGGGCCTTTTAAAATTTCCTGAATATGTGGCGCACCTTGAATCACTTCTAATGCAAATAGACGTGATGCTTTCGGTTGAGTACGTGAAACCTCAATTTTCTGCAGCAGATAATTGGTAATTGCTTCATCAGGCTCGAGTTCAGCTTCGAGCATTTGCAAAGGTGCCAGCCATTTTTGTAGTACTGTAGTCAGTACCTCAACATATAAGGCTTCTTTATTTTCATAATAATAGAAAATATTCGACTTATGCATCTCTGCAATTTGTGCGATTTCGTCCAAACTCGCGCCGCTAAATCCGTATAAAGAAAATACGTCGAGTGCAGCATTGAGAAGCTGATAGCGTTTTTGTGTACTCTTTTTTTGTTCCATTCGTAATTTTAAAACAATGAAAAAAGGGAATTATTAATTGTACGGCAAATCATCAGGCTTGTGCATCTTTTAAAGATGTATTTTTAAAATATTTTTAGTTTATTCTGTAGTTTAGCTATTAAATCCGTGAAAAGTATGATTAGAGAGGGGGAGTATCTTGTTTTTGTATTTTCTGACTGAATGAATAAGTTTTTTGAATTTTCTATATAAATGATAAAAGTAAAGTTTCTTCCTGCCTTGCATCAATTTTATTTAAAAAAACTAAACAGTGGTGTGGATGCTGCCAATTTTGATCATCCCTACACTGTCGTGCTGACAGGTATAGGTGTGATGACCTGATTTAATCGGCAGCATGTTCCACGTGAAACATGTTTGGATTTTGGTTGTGCAGTATCATTCAACCTGTCAAAAAAACTCACTTAGAGCCGTTTTTTACACACAATTGAGTTGCGTTGATAGTTATATAAAGCCTGACGTGCATCGGGCAAATCATCGACACTGGCAGGAGCAAAGCCCTGTTCTAGAAACCAGTGTGCGGTGCGAGTGGTTAAAATAAATAATTGCTGAATGCCCATGGCTTTGGCTTTATCTTCTAAATAATCCAAAATTTGGCGGCCACGGTTGGATTTACGATAAGCAGGATGCACCGCGACACAGGCAATTTCGGCAGACTTGAGTTCATGAGCTGTGGTTGGAATTGGATACAGGGCGGCACAGGCGAGAATCATGCCGTCACGTTCAATCACTGCAAATTGTCCAATTTCATTTTCCAGACGCTCACGTGAACGATATACCAACACGCCTTCTTCTTCTAAAGGACGTAATAAACGAATCAAACCGCCTACATCCTGAATATTGGCCGTACGCACTTCTTCATAATGTGCATCACTCACCATCGTCCCTGAACCATCACGGGTAAACAGTTCTTCGAGTAAAGCACCATCGTAGGCATAGGAAATGAGATGTACCCGATGTACGCCGTTTAATGAGGCATCTTGGGCTGCATTTAAGTGTAAAGCCAATTCAGGATGATGTCGCTGAGCATCTTCAATATATGGATTTAAATGTTGCGGATGAACTTCACGTTGCAATTGACCTTCGGCATTCTGCAAACCGTGCTGCGCGCCTAAGAAAATCAGTTTGTCAGCTTTTAATTGAATGGCAGTTTTAGTTGCCACTTCTTCAGCCAACAAGTTAAACACTTCACCTGTGGTGGAATAACCTGTTGGACCGAGCAACACAATATTATGATTTTCTAAATGGCGTTGAATGGCATCGACATCTACAGTGCGGACTTCGCCAGTCAGTTGATAATCGACCCCATCACGAATGCCATACGGTTTGGCGGTGATAAAGTTACCCGACACCACATCAATCCGTGCGCCGTACATAGGGGAGTTCGCTAGCCCCATCGACAATAAGGCTTCAATTTGCAGGCGAATTGAACCGACAGCATTCATGACACACGATAAAGATTCACGAGTGGTGACACGACGTTGCAAATGAAACGGTGTATCAATTTGGCTGAATTTCAGATTTTGATTAATTTGTGGACGTGCGCCGTGGACCAAAATCAGACGAATTCCCAGCGAATGCAGCAGGGCAATATCGTGAATAATATGCTGAAAATTTTCATGCAGTACCGCTTCGCCATCGAACATGATCACGAAGGTTTTATTGCGATGGGCATTGATATAAGGCGCAGAATGTCGAAACCAATGCACATATTGTAAGGTTGTGCTGTGAGGGTTTTCTGCTGAAGTCATGCGCTGGCCTATTTCAATGATCGAGTGCTGTCTTTGATTCTAATCAAAAAATTCTGCAGCGGAAGACTAAATATAAAAAAACACCTGAATGGTGCTTCAGGTGTTGTGGAGAAATGCTATTTTTCAGCTCAGGCTGAACGGTTTTAGCCAATAATACGAATAATACGCTGGGTGCACTCATTAATCAGCACATAGTCACCGTTGACTTTATACCACTGCTGATAACGACCTGTGTTGGGTAAACGACGTGCTTCATGATCACTGACTTTGTAGCGGTTCGCATCATATCCGCGTGGGAGGTTTTGACCTACACGCCAGTCACGACTTGGATTCACGCGTTTTTGATCATAACGCTTTTGTTCCCACTGTGCATGATGACGTGGATTGTCCCAACGCTTGTCGTGATGTTTATAGGTGGCACTCGCTTGATGACGACGATCATCATAACGATGGTCGGGTGCTGCCATAGCCGATGTTGCCATGATTGCGCTTAAAGACAGTGCTAAGGTGCTGAGTAATTTTTTCATGCGACTTACCTTCAGTTTTAAATATGGGGTAGATGTGTCCAAATTAGTCAAATACTCAAGATAAATGATGGTGGAAATTGAGGTGAATTGTGAATTTTATGGAGAAAACAAGGAGAGCCTGAGCGGACTATCGCTCTATAAAAAAAGCCCAAAGTGAGCTTTGGGCTATGTATTTAGATATTGTGTATGTACAACAGTAGGTCTATAAACCTGCGATACGCAAAATCTGGTGATTTTCGACATCGACCAAAATGTAGTCTTGGTTGATTTTATACCATTGTTGTTTGCGTTCAGGGCGGGGCAAGTTATGTTCCTGATAATCGACTTTATAACCATTGCCACGATAATGCTGCGGCATGACATAACCCGTTTGCCATTTATGTTGCTGTAGACGTTTTACACCACGTTCTTCACGCATGCGGCGTTTGTCTTGCATACGCTCTTCAGCATCGGCACGAAATTCACGTTTATTTTGTGCTTGGTGACGAGGATGGTCAGCTGAGTCTCGATCAAATTGAGGAGCGGCAGTTGCAAAATTGCTGCTTAGTAAAGCACTGAAAGACATTGCCAGAACTGTCAAAATCTTTTTCATGTAAACCCCTCATTCTCTCATCTTGATATCACAGTTCATACTTTAACCATTAAATGCAGAGAAACTGTGAAGAAAGCACATGAATTTTTTAAATACGCTCTGCAGGATGCGGCATGGTATTGATTCTATTATGCGACAAAATACGAAATTTAGTAGCTATCGCTCAGAAAATAGGGGTGGGATGATTTTTCTTGTGCTAAGGAAAGGATGAGACATCACCATAGCAGCGTACTGCTATGGTCTGCTTTAGTTCCAATGTTCAGTTAAGCCTTGTAAAGATTGCACAGCGATGGCAACACATTCGGCTGTTTCACGATCATCCAAAGCCACAATTAAATGCTGACCTAATTGCAAGCTTTTAATACTTTGAATCACGGCAGTTTTACGTTGAATATCAGTCATCACAATTTACCTAATGCTTGTTGTGGAGATACATCAAGCATAGGTGATGTATATTGATTTGGAAAACCGTATAATTTTATAAAAACAATCCAATAAAACGATTATTGCCACCGTTGCCATGAGTTTTGCTTAATAGGCGTAGTTTAAATCGGTGTAGTCGGTCAATGATTTTTGAATATGTGCATTGATAAATTCGCGTACATCTTCAGTACTCATTGGTGCGCCTTGCTTGCTAATCACGTGTTCAATTTCAGGTTGCCCTTCAATTTTAATACGATAAACAAAGTTTTTAACCACTTTGTAGGCATCGTCCAGTTTTTCAATGCCTGTGACATAGTGGTAAGCATGTTCAAAATTAAGGTCGGTATGTGAAAATACAAACTGATCAAACAGTTTGATTTTCTGACCGTTGTCGAGTGCCTGAATGTCATCTACGATGCTGGCTTCAAACTTCATGCCATATTTTTCAGAAATAGGCTGACCATCAATCAGTAAAGACACCATACCATCTTCAAGTGGTGTCACGGTGATGTTGTTTAATTCAGTCATGTTGCTCTCTGCATCGTTGAGGTTGAATTGAGATGTGGAAGCATGGTAATCAGGCTTTGCATTGCCAAAAATAGGCAGGATAGAAACCTGAAAATGCTTGTGCGATGCCATTTTACCGCAAATCAATGTGCAAAAATTGGCAATATGCTAGGTTAAGTCCATAAAAAAGGAAGCAAGCGCTTCCTTTCTTCGGATCAAACGACAGAACTAATCCTGTGCATCAATACTTTGACCATTCATGTGCAAGCTGTCATCGCCCATTAAATATAAATAGGCAGGCATGATGGCATCGGGTGTAGGTAAAGTTTTTGGATCTTCATCAGGATAGGCTTTGGCACGCATGGCAGTGCGGGTTGCACCCGGGTTAATGCAGTTGTAGCGAATATTTGGATGCACCTGTTCTTTGGCAAATAACTGGCTCACCGCTTCAATTGCAATTTTAGACACCGAATAAGCACCCCAGCGTTCACGTGCTTCACGACCTACACCTGAACTGGCAAACACGACTGAAGCATGTTCCGATTTTGCCAAAAGTGGTAATAATTCCTGAGTGAGTACAAATGGCGCACGTAAATTCACTGCCATGACGTCATCCCAAACATCGGCAGGGTAATTTGCCAACTCAGTCCGTTCGCCTAAAATGCCTGCATTATGCAAAATACCATCCAAACGTCCGAATTGTTTGTCTAGGGTATCGACCAGTAATTCATAATCTCGTGGTGAAGCACTTGAAAGCTGCAGCGGCAAAATAGCAGGTTGTGGTGCGCCTAAACTTTCGATTTCATCATAAATCACTTCAAGTTTATTTAAGGTACGACCATGCAGCACTACGGTTGCTCCGTGTAGCGCATAACTGAGGGCAGCCGCTCGTCCAATACCATCACCCGCACCTGTGATCAGGATAATACGATCTTTGAGAAGATCGGGGCGAGGTTGATATTCTGAGTATTTCATGGGCATCCCTCCTGTTCATTTCTTATTGCTTATGGGTTGAGTTTCATGTCATCGCTTTACAGGACTGATTCAAGCATTGGCACTGCTGTTTTGCGTTGCAGCTTGCAGCACCAATTTGTCTAAAACCGTATGTAATTCAGTCACTGAATCCACTATACAATCTGCTTGCCATGCTGTTAAGTCATCTTTGTGTTGCAAGGGTAAATAACCGTATGCTGCCAAAATGGTATACATATTGGCGTTACGACCTGCATCGATATCACGTGGATGATCGCCCACATAAATACAATGTTCTGGGGCAATTTCAATCTGTTTGGCCGCCAAATACATAGGTTCTGGGTCTGGCTTGGTACGGCTAACATCTTCAGGGCAGACCAAAACTGCACAGCGTTCAGTTAAATTCAGTGCTTTGAGCAGTGCTTCGCTGAGCCAGCGCGGTTTATTGGTGACAATACCCCACGGAATTTGACGCTGTTCCAACGCATCAAGCAGTGGATACATGCCTTCAAACAGATCAGTTTCGACTGCAATATCTGCACCGTACAGGTCTAAAAAGCGTTGTCGATGGGCCAAAAATACAGGGTCATCTACCTCAAGTTCTGGATAGACCAATTTGACCATCGCCCGCGCACCTTCAGATACCTGTGTGCGAATGGCGTCTGCTGCCACAATCTCACAGCCTTTATCGCGGCACATATCTTGAATGATGCGAATAAAATCTGCAGCGGTATCAATTAAGGTGCCATCGAGGTCAAATAAAACCGCCTTCATTCTGTTGCCTCATTGACCGTGTAGACCATGTAGTTCACATCAACATTAGGTGCCAACCAATAGCGTTTAGTCAGTGGGTTGTAGTGTAAACCCGTCATATCTTTAAGTTTTAAACCCGCTTGGCGAATGTCGTGTGCCAATTCAGACGGTTTAATAAATTTATGATAATCGTGTGTGCCTTTGGCTAACATGCGCAGCACGTATTCTGCCCCAATAATGGCAAATAGGTATGATTTAGGGTTGCGGTTAATGGTCGAGAAAAATACATGACCGCCCGGCTTGACCAGTTTTTGGCAGGCTTGAATAATCGAGGCCGGATCAGGTACGTGCTCTAACATTTCCATGCAAGTCACCACATCGTATTGACCAGCTTGCTCATCTACCAATTGCTCAACAGGAATTTGGCGATATTCAATATTGTGTACGCCTTCTTGTTCTGCATGCAGGCGTGCCACGTTTAAAGGTGCTTCGCCCATATCAATTCCAAGCACATTGGCACCGCGACGAGCCATGCTTTCTGCCAAAATACCACCACCACAGCCGACGTCTAGCACTTTCTTGCCTGCCAAGCCGCCTGCGTGCTCATCAATCCAGTTTAAGCGCAGTGGATTAATCATGTGCAGGGGACGGAACTCGGAATGCTGATCCCACCATATGGCTGCAAATGCTTCAAATTTGGCAATTTCTTGTGGATCAACATTCAAATGCGACATGGGTGCCACCTCAATTGGGTCGTGATAATTGGAAAAATAGATATAAACCCTAGTGTAGCGTTAATTCTAAAAAAAGCGATAAAAGCTGTAAAAAAGTTCACAGAAGGAAAACGAAATCAGCATAATTGATTTATAGTGTTGCCATACACTAAACAGAATGATTTAGAGGATTATAAACGCAATGAAAAAATTCCTTTTAGGTAGTTTGGCAACTGCCATCTTTGCTATTTCTGGTAGCACTATGGCGGCAAATTTTGTAGCAGGTAAAGATTATAGCGTTGTCGCCAACCCGGGTAAGGTTGATGTACCGGGTAAAATTGAAGTGCGTGAGTTCTTTTGGTATGGCTGTGGTCACTGCTTTACTTTAGAACCATATATGCAAACATGGTTACGCCAGTTACCTAAAGATGTGAATTTTGTGCGTACTCCTGCAGCCATGAATCCTGTTTGGGAAATGAATGCACGTGGTTATTATGTGTCTGAAGCTTTGGGTGTGCGCAAGAAAACTCACTTGCCACTTTTCCATGCCATTCATGACAAAGGTCAGCAAATTTTTGACCAACAATCACAAGCTAAATTCTTTGTGAAATATGGTGTACCTGAAGCGAAATTTAACAGCATGTTTAACTCGTTTGCGATCACCTCTAAAATTTCACAAGCTAAACAATTGGCGCGTCAGTACCAATTGACAGGTGTACCTGCGGTGGTGGTGAATGGTAAATATATCGTTCAAGGCGATAACGGCAAAGTGATTCAAGTAGTGAACTACTTGGTTGATCAAGAGCGTAAAGCTAAGAAATAAGCAGATGCAATAACAAGATGATGCAAGGCTGAATCAGCAGCGCATCGCTAAAAACCGCAATGATTGCAACGTCATTGCGGTTTTTTTAATGCAGGTTAAAAGTGTGTTGTATGTTTAATCTGCGACAGGCTGCGGACGTTGCCAGTGGCAAATGCCACGAAATAATAAATGTACTTGAGTAATGGTTTGTTGAATAAAACGCTGCTGTTGTTCAGGTAATTTTTCGGCTTCAAATTGGCGTTCTAAACCAATCCAGCTCATTGCCCAATTTAACGATAAATTAATTAAAATATTGGCCAGAATGTGAAAATCTTCAGCATGCTGAAAATGTTGTACGCTTTCGACCCGTTGTAAATCATTAGCTAAATCTTCAATTAAAAAATCAATTTCACGGGCGATGGCTTGCCGTAAAATGGTCGAACCGCCCCAGCGTTCGGCAATTAAAAAAATCCATTGTTGTGGATGTTGATCGACAGATTTAAAAAATAGGGTCAATGCCTTTTCGGTCTGTGCATCGGGTTGGTATAAATAAGCTTGTCCCAACTGATACAAAATACCTTTAATGTGCAAGGCAACTTGATCGACCAAATCTAGCCCCAACTCATCCATATCTTGAAAATGCCGATAAAATGCGGTGGGCACCAGTCCAATCTGTCGTGAAATTTCTCTTAAGCTAATGCTGCTAAATGCACGTCCTGCGCTGCTGAGTTGCAGCACTGCATCCATAATTGCCTGACGACTTTGTTGTTTTCGTTCTTCCCGAATCGACATTGTATTTCCTGATTCTGCCAGTGCCGCGCAGTCTAACAAAAACCTGTGTTTCACGATAATACTAAAAGATGAATGAAGCCACTTTGTAAAATACAGGCAAAATTTACCGAAACAGCACACGTCAAGCTTTGGAAAAGCGACCTGCGCTGTGGCATCTGTTATACTTGCGGGCAATTTATTTGAGCCAAAAATAAGGACACATTATGCGTATTGACCAACGAGCTTTAGATCAATTACGTGAGGTAAAAATTACCCGTAACTATACTCGCTATGCTGAAGGTTCAGTGTTGGTAGAGTTTGGTCATACCAAAGTTTTGTGTACCGCAAGTATTGATAACTCTGTACCGCGCTTTTTAAAAGGGCAGGGACAAGGTTGGGTAACTGCAGAATATGGCATGTTGCCACGTTCAACTCATACCCGTAGTGACCGTGAAGCGGCGCGTGGTAAACAAAGCGGACGTACACAGGAAATTCAGCGCTTAATTGGTCGTAGCTTGCGTGCCATGGTCGATTTGAAGAAACTGGGTGAAAACACCATTACCATTGACTGTGATGTGATTCAGGCCGATGGCGGTACCCGTACTGCAGCCATTACAGGTGCAGCAGTGGCATTGATTGATGCTATGAATGTGTTGCTGGAAAAGAAAAAAATTAAGCATGACCCATTAAAGGGTTTGGTGGCTGCAATTTCTGTGGGCATGTACCAAGACCAAGTGTTATTGGATTTGTGCTATGAAGAAGATTCAAATTGCCAAACTGATTTAAACGTGGTGATGACACAAGCAGGTGAATTTATTGAAATTCAGGGTACTGCTGAAGATAAGCCGTTTAATCGTGTGCAATGTAATGCCATGTTGGAAATGGCAGAAAAAGGTATTCAGGAATTGGTAAAAAAACAGCAGCAAGCTTTAGGTTGGTAAGCTAAGCTTTTTGATGTTTTTCTGCTGTTTAAGAGCGCATCTTCGGATGCGTTTTTTTATGGATGAGATTTAGATTGCGATAGGAAGCGTGAAGCAAAAAGCTACAATATTGCAGGATGCGTTCTTTTAAGATGGAAAACTGTATGCAAAGAGCCTGAATGAAAAGAGGAGGAAAGCATGAAACTATTGATTATTTTAATGTCTGCCATGATGTTGTTTTTAACTGCATGTGATTCACGTACTGAGCGTGAAAATGAAGACAATCGTAGTGTACTCGGTCAAGCTTCTGACAACGACAACGACAACGACAACGACAACGACAACGACAACGACAACGACAACGACAACGACAACGACAACGACAACGACAACGACAACGACAACAAGGACGATGATTAAATTCAAAATTGAGGCATAAAAAAAGGAGGCTCATTTGCCTCCTTAAAATCAATTTTTGGAAAAAATTAAGGGTGCAGATTGCACCCTTAATTTTAAAAGTAATCGTTTACGCATTAAAACGCATTGATAAATCCACAGCTTTGACATCTTTGGTTAAAACACCCATCGAAATATAATCTACGCCTGTACTAGCCACTTCACGTAAATTTTCAATGGTGATGTTGCCCGACGCTTCAAGTTTGCAACGACCTGCCACATGCTTGACCGCATCAATCATTTGTTGCTGGCTAAAGTTATCCAACATCACAATATCAGCTTTGGCTTCAAGGGCTTGATTTAGTTCATCCCAAGTTTCCACTTCAACTTCTACAGGTTTGCCCGGAGCAATGGCATGTGCTTTGGCAATTGCCTGAGTAATGCCGCCTGCTGCCATAATGTGATTTTCTTTAATCAAAAAGGCATCAAATAAGCCTAAACGATGGTTTTGTCCACCACCGACCGTGACAGCATATTTTTGTGCAATGCGTAAACCTGGTAAGGTTTTACGGGTATCTAGCAGTTTGGTATTTAAGCCTTCAAGTTGTTGCACATAGGCTGCGGTTTTAGTCGCAACAGCAGACAGGGTTTGCACAAAATTCAGCGCAGGGCGTTCTACCGTTAACAGGCTGCGTGCAGAACCTGCCAATTTCAAAAAGGCTTCATTGGCAGCAACGTGGTCGCCATCATTTTTTAACCACGTGACTTGCACATTGGAATCGTATGCTTGAATCAGGGCATTTACCCACGGTTGACCTGCCAAAATCATGTCTTCACGGCTAATAATGGTGGCAGTGGCCTGCTCATCTTCAGGGGTCAATAATGCGGTAATATCACCATCGCCAATATCTTCTTGCAAGGCTTGCTGAATATTGATTTGGATGGATTGTTCAAGCAAAGCTGGAGAGATGCTCATAAGATTTTCCGTGTCGATCTTGCCCATGAAAATTGCGCGTTATATTAACACTGTTCTGCGCCTGGATGTGTTTTTTAGCCACGTTCGGGTGTAATTTAAGATGTTCATTGTCACGCGTTGGCATTAAACTGAAATTTGTGTTCTAGTTTTCTATTCTAATGGTTTGGGGATTGCCTTATGCAGCATGTGCCGTCGTTTCAGGTGGTTGAGGGTCAATTACAAGGGGCAAGACAAATCCCATCTCCGAATTTCAACGCCCGTCCGACAGACCAAGAGATTCAATTGCTGGTCATTCACAATATTAGTTTGCCGCCGTCACAATTTGGTGGCGGTTATATTGAGCAATTTTTTCAGAACCAAATGGATTGGTCGCAGCATCCTTACTTTCAGACCATTCAGGGCCTGCAGGTTTCGGCACATTTGTTGATTTTAAGAACAGGCGAGGTGCTGCAATTTGTTAATTTTGCAGATCGGGCGTGGCATGCGGGGCGTTCTAGTTATTTGGCACAGCCTGAATGTAATGACTATTCAATTGGGATTGAATTAGAGGGCAGTGATGACTTGCCTTTTGAAACAGCGCAATATCAGAGTTTGGTGCAGGTGGTACACAGTTTGCAGCAGGCCTATCCGAGTATTCAACAGCATATTGCAGGACATTCCGATATTGCACCGGGACGTAAAACTGATCCGGGGCCGTATTTTGACTGGCAGTATTTTCGTGAACAGTTATCTCAACTTAAAGCTTCGACATCACAGGAAAAATTGATCAATCAATAACAAAACTTTGTTGATGCTTTGATTACAATAGCGACTAAATTTTTAATTGGGTGGTAACGATGGCGCTTTGGCGATCGACCTTTATTGTCAGTGCAATGACCATGCTGTCACGGGTGCTAGGATTAGTCCGCGATGTGGTATTGCTGAATGTGTTTGGTGCAGGTAAAGATTTCGATACCTTTGTGGTGGCGTTTCGTATCCCCAACTTTTTCAGGCGACTGTTTGCCGAAGGGGCGTTTTCGCAGGCATTTATTCCTGTATTGACCGAATATAAAACCAGCCGCACTCATGCCGAAGTACAAATTTTAATTAGTCGGGTTTTTGGCTGTTTAATGACGGTAATGACAGGGCTAACCTTTACCGCCATGGTGGCTGCGCCTGCGGTGATGTATATCTACGCACCGGGTTTCCATAGCGACCCTGAAAAGTTTGCGCTAGCCACCGATATGTTCCGCCTGACCATTCCTTATTTGTTGTTTATGTCGCTGACGGCATTTGCCAGCAGTATTTTGAACAGCTATGGCTCATTTACCACGCCTGCCTTTGCGCCTGTATTGCTGAATGTGGCGATGATTGCAGGTGCATTATGGCTCACACCGTACATGGCAGAGCCGATTATGGCACTGGGTTGGGCGGTGATTATCGCGGGTGCTTTACAACTTGCGATTCAAATTCCAGAACTATGGCGTAAAAAGCTGCTGATTCCCCCTAAAGTTGATTTCAAGCATGAAGGGGTGGATCGGATTATGAAGCTGATGCTGCCTGCTTTATTTGGGGTATCGGTCACGCAAATTAACCTGCTACTCAACACCATTTGGGCATCTTTTATGCAGGATGGTTCGGTGTCGTGGTTGTATAGTGCGGAACGTATGACAGAGCTACCTTTGGGCTTAATTGGTGTAGCGATTGGGACGGTCATTTTACCGTCACTGTCTGCGCGTCATGCAGAACAAAATATGGATAAATTCCGCGGCATGATGGACTGGGCTGCACGGGTGATTATTTTGGTAGGTGTCCCTGCCAGTATTGCACTGTTTATGTTATCAACGCCTATTATCCAAGCCTTGTTTGAGCGTGGTCAGTTTAGTTTTAAAGATACGCAAATGACCGCTTTGGCCTTGCAATGTATGAGTGCAGGGGTGATTTCATTCATGCTGATTAAAGTCTTTGCACCGGGTTTTTATGCACAGCAAGACACCAAAACACCAGTACGTGTGGGTTTAATGGCTGTGGCTGCCAATGCGATTTTAAACGTGGTGTTTATTGGCTTCTTTAAACTGATTGACTGGCAAGCTGAACACATGGCATTGGCACTGGCATCATCAGGTTCGGCTTTGGTGAATGCAGGCATGTTGTATTTCTATTTGCATCAACGCAAGATTTTCCGTTTTGGTGCGCACTGGAAAAAACTCATGGTGCAGTTTGCAGTGGCAAATGCCGTGATGATTGCTGCGTTGTGGTATGCCTTAACTTGGTATAACGGTGATGTATCACAATGGATGCGTGTGGCAGAAGTCACTGCGCTGTGTGTGGTGGGCGTAGTGGCCTATGGGGTTGGATTGTTGGCAACGGGTTTTAGACCACGTCATTTAAAACCTTAATGAAGCGAAGTTGATCTGAAAAAATACCGCAATTTAAATTGCGGTATTTTTTTGTTTAAAGATGATGCGGCTTTGGATTATTTTACAATTTCTAAAAGTTCCACATCAAAAATAAGCGTGCTGTTTGGCTCAATTGCATCGCCTGAGCCAATTTGACCGTAGGCTAGAGCAGCAGGAATAAAGAAGCGATATTTGGCACCAACTTTCATGAGTTGTAAGCCTTCAGTCCAACCTTGAATGACTTGGCTGACCTGAAATTCTGCAGCTTGATCGCGGGCGATAGAACTGTCAAATACCGTACCATCAATTAAACGACCTTCATAATGGACTTTAACGGTAGAGGTGGCTTTGGGTGATTTGCCAGTACCTGCCTGTAAGACTTGATATTGCAAGCCAGACTTGGTGACTTTGACCCCTGCCTTTTTGGCATTATTGTTTAAAAAGGCTTGCCCAATTTTAGCATTGCTATCGGCTACTTTTTTAAGCTCAATCAGTTGTTTGGCTTCGGCTTGCTTTTTGAATTGAGTCAGCACTCGTGCCATTTCTTCATCGCTTAAACTGGCGGCTTGGTCTTGTGTTGCCATTTTTAAGCCAGCAATGAAGGCTTCGAGATCAATATCTTTTAAGGTTTCCGCATTGCTGCGCCCCATTAAATAACCAAAGCTATAACCGACCTGATCTGCAACAGGACTTTTATTGGTCACGGTTTTGGCAAAACTGCCACTGCTGAGCAGTGCGATACACACAAGGGCAAGGTGTTTTTTCATTCTTTTCGTCCTAAGACCATACAGGAGAGCCAAGCTCTCCTGAAAGGGTGATGTTGTTATTTCACTTCAATCAGTTCAACATCAAAAATTAAGGTGCTGTTGGCAGGAATCATGCCTGGTACACCTTGTTCGCCGTAGCCCAGTTTCGATGGAATATACAGCGTAGCTTTACCGCCTTCCTTCATGAGCTGTAAACCTTCAGTCCAGCCCGGAATGACTTGATTCAGTGGGAATTCAATTGGCTCACCACGTTGTACCGAGCTGTCAAATACTTTGCCATCGACCAGTTTACCCGTGTAGTGCACTTTGACCACAGAGCTTGCCGTTGGCTGTTTGCCTGTGCCTTCTTTAATCACTTGATATTGCAAGCCAGAAGCTGTGGTTTGTACGCCTGCTTTTTTGCCATTTTCAGTTAAGAATGAATCACTGGCTGTTTGTGCAGCTTGCGCTTGAGTGGCTTGTTTTTGTTGCAACTCTTGCTGGAATTGCTCATAGGCTTTTTGTAATTCTTCTTCGGTGTAGGCAGGTTGTTTACGCGCATGACCTTCACGCACACCTGTTACAAAGCTGTTGATGTCTAGCTCTGGTGGGGTTTGATGTGCCACTTCATAACCCAAAGCGTAGCTGATTTTTTCAACCGCAGAAGCATTTGCCGACGCTTTAGAGGTCGCCACTGCTGGGTTTTGAGAGGCATAATAAACAGGAACAAGTGCAGCACCGCCTAAAATTACAGCAACAGCGATGGGTAAGGCTTTACTCATAGGTTTTCTCAAATTCATTTTATAGTTAAAAAAGCAGCATTCATCTTAGCAGACTTTTTCACAGACTTTTCTAGTTTGGCACGTGGCTTTGCAGCCTGTGTCGATTCAACTTTTTAATATATGCTGCTTACGCAGTTTATTCTATAACAGACTGAATATCTAAAACATTTTTTATACATAAATCTTGCCCATCTGAGATGAGCAAGACCGTTAAATTGGGCAAGATTTAACTTAAAAATCAGTCAAAGTCGGCCTTTAACACCACCCGATAGCGTGCCTTGCCCTGATGCAAATGTTCAATTGCCTGATTGATTTGTGACATCGGAAAAACTTCCACCTGTGGGGCAATCTGTTTGCGTGCGGCAAATTGTAGTAATTGACGCAGCGCTGCAGGCGAACCTGTCGATGAACCAGTAACCGATTTTGCACCGCCAATTAAGCTGCCCGCCTTAATTTGCATGGGTTCTAGCGCTACACCTAGCATGTGAATAGTGCCATGTGGTGCAAGCGTACTTAAATAAGCATTCCAGTCCAAGCTTACGTTTACCGTACTTAAAATCAGGTCAAACTTGCCACGCTGGGTTTTAAGGGCAGCAGCATCACGGCTGTTCACTACATGGTCTGCACCCATAGCCAGTAATTCTGCGGTTTTGTCTGGATTGGAACTGAACGCCGTAATTTCACAGCCCCATGCTTTTAATAATTTGATGGCGATATGCCCCAAGCCACCAATACCAATCACCGCAACATGATGTACTGCCTGAATTTGATGTTTCAAGATCGGATCAAATACGGTAATTCCACCACAGAGCAAAGGCCCTGCACTGACAGGATCGACCTCATCGGGTAATGGAATTACCCATTGCCAACCTGCACGGACTTTATCGGCAAAACCACCTGCATGTCCCACAATGGTTGCGGTAGTGCCATTGCTGCACAGCACTTGTTCGCCTGCAATACAGGCATCGCAGTGTTGGCAACTGTCTGCAGTCCAGCCAATGCCTACACGTTGCCCCACGGTTAAACCTTTGGCTTCACTGCCCAATTGAGTAATCGTGCCAATAATTTCATGTCCTGCCACCACAGGATATACTGAGGAATGCCAGTCATTTTGAATGACTGAAAGATCGGAATGGCATAAGCCACAATATTCGACTTTGACTTCTACCTGATGCGCCTGCAGTTCACCCGCATCAAATTGATAGGCTTGCAGGGCTTCACCTGCCTGCATTGCGGCATAGGCTCGAATGGTATTACTCATATTGCACCGTCCTTGTCATAAGGCTGACTGTATTGATTGGTGATCTTGCTATTATGGGTTGAGCAGTTTTGAATACTAAAGCTTGGATGTTGCTTTAAGATGTTGTTTTAAAGTGACAGTGATTTTCATGATCATCGACCATGCCTACAGCTTGCATAAAAGCATAGCAGGTGGTCGGGCCTACAAATTTAAAACCATTTTTCTTTAAGGCTTTCGACATGGCAACACTAGCGTCGGTTTGTGCAGGCGCAAGACGATAGTCAGGTACATCATTCCTAATAGGTTGCTGTGCAACAAAACCCCAAAGCCATGTCACGACGTTTATATCGGCGTCTTTTAGTTTTTGCCATGCACGTGCGTTGTCACGAATTGCTTGTAATTTACCTCGATGTCGAATCAATCCAGCATCTTGTAATTTGAGCGCAATATCATCATCACTGAAGGCGGCAATTTCAGCAATGCTGTATTGAAAAAAATGCTGACGATACGCTTCACGTTTTTTTAATACAGTAATCCAAGACAAGCCTGCTTGCTGTCCCTCTAAACACAGCATTTCAAATAAATGCACTTCGGCAAATACAGCTTGTCCCCACTCTAAATCATGATAGGCAATATAGAGCGGATCATCGGAACACCAACCACAGCGTTGTATCGTCATGGGTCATGCTCCTTGTTGAATAGATAGCTGAATAGATGTGAATGGGACGGACTTAAAGCTGAAATGCTGCCCATTGGTCATGTTGGTTATCCCAATAATATAGTTCTGCCTGTTGCAGATCGTGAAAGGAAATCCAGTTGTCTTTACCAACTTTATCTGAATAACCTGTGCTGATGAGCAGGGCATCTTCAGTAATTTCCATGACCCAGCCTTGATGGACTTGTCCTGCCAATACAATTTTTTGTTGATTGCCAGATTCTGCAAATTCCACCAATCGATTTATCAAGGCTTCAGACATGAAATGTTCCTAACAAAATTAACGTAAATAAGGATAAGGATTGACCGCACCGCGTCCTTTACCATTTAAATAAAGTCCGTAATGCAAATGTGCGGCAGTGTGTCGGGCGTTGCCTGTATTGCCGACATAGCCAATATGCGTTCCTGCCTTGACATAATCGCCCACGTTTAAACCGCGTTTATGTCCATCCAAGTGTGCATAGTAATGCCAAGTGCCTGCAGGCCCTAATATCCAAATTACTTTACCACCTAAGCGATTATCGCGTAAGTCTGCAATTAAACCTTCTGTAGCGCTATACACTTTGCTGCCTTTGGCGGCAAGAATATCAATGCCTTCATGCAAACGTCCGCTACTACGAGATGCACCCCAAGTGTCATTCAACTGATGCGCTTTAATGCCCTGCACAGGAATGGGCAAGCGAGTTTTTAAACTCATTTGATTGAGTTTTTGCACCAAGGCAGGCGGGAGTGGGGTACTAGGACGTTTCGGTGCAGAACTACAGGCCGCAATCAATAAGGTAAAGAGTGACAGGCTTAAAACAGCAATCCATCGAAACATAAGACATCCTTGTAATGGCAGTGAAAGCAAAGATTTCATTCATCACGATGCTTGACTATGTCACAGATTGATTGCCGAGATCAATTTTTTCATGGCCGTCGGAATGCCCAAATCGCTGGCTTGTTGCGGACTATACCAATCTGCATTCAGTTCTATTGCCAAGTGTTCTTGTAGATCAGCATCGACCTGAAAACACAGTGCTTCAAGCTGCCAAGTGAAATGGGTAAAGCTATGTGAAATCTGTGCGCGTTGCTGTACCTGTTTAAGGCTCAAGCTTTGACACAGTTGCTCAAAAGCCTGTGCATCTTCAATGACAGGCAAACACCATAGTCCACCCCAAAGTCCTGTATTGGGACGTTGTTGCCATAACCACTGATCTGCGCATTGCAGTACTAAGACCTGTGCAGATTTAACGGGTACGGCTTTTTTCGGTTTTTTAAAGGGCAATTCCTGCTCTAAACCTTGTTGATGTGCTTTGCAGTGTTGTTGCATTGGGCAATATAAGCACAGTGGTTTTTTGGGGGTACAAATGGTGGCGCCCAAATCCATAATAGCCTGCGTATAGTCGTGATTACGCACTTCGGGGCAGAGCTGTTCTGCCAGTTGCCACATGGCACGTTCATGTACAGGTTTGGATAAATCATCTTCAATAGCAAAAAAACGTGCTAAAACCCGTTTGACGTTGCCATCCATAATGACGCCGTATTGGCGTAAACCCAGCGACATCATGGCACCACCCGTAGAGCGACCAATGCCCGGCAAAGCCATCCACTGTTCGAGCGTACTTGGAAAATGTCCTTGCTGTGCCACAATGGCTGCGGCTTTATGCAAGTTGCGGGCGCGGGCGTAATAGCCTAAACCTGCCCAATACGGTGCAACTTCATCCCAAGTTGCACGTCCTAAATCTTGCACTGTCGGAAAGCGCTGCAAAAAACGCTCAAAATATTGCAATACGGTTTTGACCTGAGTTTGTTGCAGCATGATTTCAGACACCCACACCGCATAGGGATCATCGGCGACTTGCCACGGCAGGTCATGGCGTCCGTGTTGATCGAACCACGTGAGGAGAGCATCGGAAAATGAAAAAGCAGTCATGCGAACCCAGTTTGTAAAGTAGCGGCTTAGTATAGCCAAACTGGCGTGGGAATTACGTGCATAAAAAAAGAAGATGAGCGTGCATCTTCTTCTTTAGGTTTGGTTTCACTTGGTTTGGGATAAAACGAGTCGTGGTTTAAATTTGACCGCTCATACCCCAACGGTTATCCAATTTTAAGGTCTGACCTTCATAGCGTGGAATAATGTGGATGTGTAAATGCTCAGATTTAGCATCAAACACATCGCCATCATTAAAACCCACATGGAAACCTGCAGGTTGATGACGCAATTGCAACTCATTGCGCGCCAATTCTAATAAAGACAATAAACTTTTACGTTCTTTGTCTGTAATGTCAAAAAAAGAGCCGACGTGACGTAGCGGAATGATCACGCAATGTCCTTTAGACAGGGCATTGGGTTCAGGCAAAATTACCCCAAATTCATTTTTTGCCAAAACATCATAATCATCAAAATTGCAATAAGGGCATTGCTCAGTCATTGTTATATCCTCTTCTTTAAAATTTTCTTGGCTTGCGTTGAGTATATGCTGCGTAATGTGAACAGCAGATTAATCTGCTAAACGACGATCCAACACTTCATACATGGCAGCTAAACCTTGTTGCTCTGCCGATGCGTTATAGCCTAAATCGACCCCATTGGCTTTGGCACGTTCATCAGCTTGAGGGTTACTAAAGCCGTGTTTGGCATCTTCAAAAATAATCACTTCATGCTCTACTTGAGCCGCGTGCATTTCTTCACGGAAACTTGCGACGTCGTCTAAAGTCACCATGCTGTCCAGTTCACCATGCAACACCAAAATCTCGGCTTGTACCTGACCTTGTTGTGCAGGGGCTTTCGGGCTGAGGTTGGCGTGGAAGGTCACCACTGCTTTTAATGCTGCGCCAGAACGAGCCAAATCCAGAACGACTTTGCCGCCATAACAGAAACCAATTGCAGCGAGTTTATCGCGATTTACTTCAGGTTGGGCAGCTAAAGTGTCCAAAGCTGCAGACGCACGAGTCACAATTGTGTCAGCATCTGCAAAAGTTTGCATCATCCATTCATTGGCTTGGGCTGCGGTGGTGGTGACTTTTTTATCGCCATACATATCAATCGCTAAGGCTGCAAAACCATGTTCAGCCAATTCACGCGCGCGTTGTTCGGTGTATTCGTTACGTCCCCACCATTCAGGTGCGACAATCACCCCCGCGACAGCTTGTGCTGTTTCTGGTGCAGCAAAATAACCGATCAGTTTGCTGCCATCTGCAGCCGTATATTCAATTTCGCGAGTTTTGATTGCTAAAGCCATGCCTTATTCCTTATCGTTTTCAATGCCATGATTAAAGCATAATAATATGGCACGCATTTTTAAAAACAGGGTAAATACTGCCTATAAATGTGAGAAAATATTTTTAAAATAGCCAAATTGGCATTTGTTGCGTAAAAAGCGGACATAAAAAAAGAAGGAAAAATCCTTCTTTTTTATCTGATTTTTAGGAATTTATAGACGAGGTCACTAGATTTTTCCGCGAGAGAGGAAACCAACAATTGCCAAAATCACAGCAATCACCAATAAAATAATGGCAAAGTCTTTGGATAAACCTGCGACACCACCAAAACCAAGTAAACTCGCGATTAACGCAATCACTGCGAAGATTATAGCCCAACGAAACATAATTGTTCTCCATGTGTTTTTATAGCTTCTGAATTTAGTATAGGGAGCTGAACGCAGCACACTGTTTTGTTTTTGTGTATTAAATGTTCAGTTGTTTGAGTTAAGTGTTTGATTCATTTAAAGACTAAACAAAAGCAACAAGTTGAAACAAGGCTGTTATAATGACGCAGTTTTGTTATTTTCTGTGCGCTATGTCTGATCAATTACGACCTGAATTTTGGAAAAACTATCCGCTGAATGCCTTAAATACTGCGGAATGGGAAGCCTTGTGCGATGGTTGCGGTTTATGCTGTTTGGTCAAACTAGAAGATGAAGACACGCAAGAAGTGGCCTATACCAAAGTGGCGTGCAAGTTACTGGACTGTAACACAGCACGTTGTTCAGATTATGCCAATCGCTTTGACTTTGTGCCCGATTGCATTCAACTTTCCCCCGAAAAACTAGAAAAAATTCACTGGTTGCCGCCAAGTTGTGCCTATCGTCGTTTAAAACAGGGCAAAAATTTGCCATCTTGGCATTACTTAAATACGGGCTCACGCCAAAGTGTGATTAAAGCCAAAAAATCTGCGGCAGGGCGTTGTATTTCAGAACTGGATGTTGCAGAAGAAGATATAGAAGATTATGTGGTGCGTTGGGTGCGTTAATTCATACTGCAGAATAAACTTTGAATCGTGTTTTAGCGATAAATCGGTACGATTAGAAATACTCCAAAGCTTGAGATCATAGTAGACTAGGTTGAAGTCAAGTATAGAAATAACAAGATGTCAGAGAGTCATATTCCACTGCCTGAGCGTTTGCGTCCACGCGATTTATCGCAAATTATTGGTCAAGATCATCTTTTAGGTGAGCAAGCGCCGTTACGCCAAATGATTGATCAGGGGCATTTGCCTTCAATTATTTTCTGGGGGCCACCAGGGGTGGGGAAAACCACCATCGCTTTGCTGTTGGCGCAGGCGGTAGATCGTCCTTTTATCAGCCTTTCTGCCTTGAATACTGGGGTCAAAGAGCTGCGTGAAATTATTGCCGAAGGCGGCGATTTGCTCACACCAGTGGTGTTTATTGATGAAATTCATCGCTTTAATAAGTCGCAGCAAGATGCCTTATTAAATGCGGTGGAAAAGGGCAAAATCACCTTAATTGGTGCGACCACTGAAAATCCATCTTTTGAAGTCAATAGTGCGCTGCTTTCACGTTGTCAGGTCTATACCTTAAAGGCTTTAGATGCCGATTCGATTCAGACTTTGCTTACTCAAGCCATTCAGCAAGATCAATTCTTAAAAGACCGTTATATTCAGATTGAAGAATTTGATGCTCTGATTCAGTTTGCTGCAGGTGATGCACGCAAGGCTTTAAACCTACTGGACTTGGTGGCAAGCACCTTTGAACCCGAGGTGGAAAATATCATCACCAACGCGATTGTGGTCAAGGTTGCGCAACAAAACATTGCCCGTTATGACAAGTCAGGCGAGCAACATTATGATTTGGTATCGGCTTTTATTAAGTCAATTCGTGGCAGTGACCCCGATGCTGCATTGTATTGGATGGCGCGCATGCTCAAAGGCGGTGAAGACCCGAGCTTTATTGCGCGTCGCATGTTGATTGCTGCTTCGGAAGATATTGGCAATTCAAATCCGAATGCCTTGTTATTGGCAGGCGAGTGTTTCCGCTCGGTACAAGTGCTGGGTATGCCCGAAGCGCGGATTATTTTAGGACAATGTGCAGTATATTTGGCAACCAGTGCCAAAAGTAACAGTACTTATTTGGCAATTAATAAAGCCATGGATTTGGCTGAAAAAACCGCCAACTTACCTGTGCCACTGCATTTGCGTAATGCACCGACCAAACTGATGAAAGAACAAGGCTATGGCGTAGATTATTTGTATCCGCACAATTACCCAGAGCATTTTGTGCTACAGGACTATTTGCCGCCTGAACTGAAAGGCACAAAGTTGTATGAGTCGGCACGTAATAAACGTGAAGTGGAAGGTGAGCGTTTACAACAACGTCGTTGGCAGCAGACTCAATCCTAAGCGATTTGGTATAGCTGAAAAGATATTTGTAAAAGTATTGGCATAAAAAAAGCTCAAGAATCAACTTGAGCTTTTTTAGATTTGTTTGCAGCCTTGAGTGCTGCATTCAAAGGTTTAAAGCGGTTTGATGTTTACAGCATTCGGGCCTTTTTGACCTTGCGCAATGCTGAATTCAACTTGCTGACCTTCGTGTAAAGTCTTGAAGCCTGAGTGTGCGATTTCGCTGAAATGCGCAAACACATCTGGACCAGATTCTGGTTGAATAAAACCAAAACCTTTAGTTTCGTTAAACCACTTTACCGTGCCTTTCATTGTCGGATTTGACATAGGGAAATATCCTGCTGAATTTTAATATGTTGCAATCTAAAAAAGATTTGGAATAACTGGGAAAAAGATGCGACTTAAAATCTGAACAAACGAAGGATTACAAAATAAAACTACGGACTTAGACGATTAAAACGAACTTCATATTTTTCTAGTATGACAACAAGCATACACGGAATTGCAGAATACACAATTTAAATTCAGATAAATTTAAAAATAGGCAGACAGACTGGGCATTGTGGATGGGGCGATTTTTTCAAAGATTTGGTTTGTAAACCCTGTTTGGTCTACAGCAAAATACAAAAAACCGAGCAATGTTGCTCGGTTTTGGGAATTCAGCTTTTAAAATTGAAAAGCTTGAATTAGATATTGTCTAAGTCGATGCCTAAACGTGCAGCAACTTCTTCATAAGCTTCAACCACACCGCCTAAACCTTGACGGAAACGGTCTTTGTCGAGTTTCTTCTTGGTGTCTTTGTCCCATAAACGGCAACCGTCTGGAGAGAACTCATCACCCAACACAATACGGTCGTGGAATACACCAAACTCAAGTTTGAAGTCGACCAAAATCATGTTACCTGCATCAAACAATGCTTTTAATACATCGTTGACTTGGTAAGTTAATTCTTTCATTTTTGCCAATTGTTCAGCATTGGCCCAACCTAAAGCAATCGCTTGAGATTCGTTTACCATTGGGTCGCCAAGAGCGTCATCTTTAAAGAACAATTCAAATGTAGGTGGGGTCAGTTCTTTACCTTCTTCTACACCTAAACGACGGCAGAGTGAACCTGCAGCGTAGTTACGAATAACGCACTCTACAGGAATCATGTCTAACTTTTTCACCAATACTTCGTTTGGTGTAAGTAGTTTTTCAAAGTGAGTTTCGATACCCGCTTCAGCCAATTTTTCCATGATAAAGGCGTTAAAACGGTTGTTCACCTTACCTTTACGATCTAGTTGTTCGATTTTTTCGCCATTGAACGCAGAGGCATCATCACGAAAGACTAAAATCAGGTGGTCTGCACTGTCTGTGGTATAAACAGATTTTGCTTTACCAGTATAGAGCAAGGTTTGTTTTAACATGAGGGAACCTTTTTCAAAAAAAAATGCCTAGTACGGCTAGGCTGGCCAATTTTGGTAAATCTGGGCCAACAGATCTGCAGCTTTTTCTTGATCTGCAAAGCTGTTATCGGCATTGAATACAGCTAGGTTGTTGCTCGAACCGACAGAGGTCAATCTTAAGACATAAATCTGTTGATCGACCTTAATGGTTGCCTCGTAACGGTTCTTACTTTGACCAACAATGCTGTAATTCAGACTGCTGAGGGTGGCAAGTGTGTATTGCCAAATTGTAGCAGAATTTCCATCAATTTTGAGCAACGGATTTTGGTTTCCGTCAACTACGGGTTGAGGACGTCCAATTTGCGTACTGTCTTGAACTGTGTTGCTGCTGGCTTGCATGGCTTCAGGACGTGGCATCGCAAAACGGTTGCCACGTGCATTTTCAAGCTTAGGTGCATTTGCCGTTGCTAAAGGGTCAACGCTTGGTGCAGGATACAACGGTGTTGCAGGTCGAACCACAGAACCTTCTGGATATTGAAGTGGTGCTAAAGTAGCGGCGTCTTTATAGTCCAATGAACCATTATTGATGGCAAGAGAACTACAACCAGCCAAACTCAATACTGAAAGTGCGGCGATCAAACCAAAACGTAATTGCATCATACTAAGCTCTTTTATTGAATGACACCCGCAGCCTGAAGGGCTTCGCGTAACGGTGCACGATATTGTTCTGCAAGCGGAGTTAATGGCAGGCGAATTCCTGTACCAATTAATCCCATTTCATGAAGTGCCCATTTCACAGGAATTGGGTTCGATTCACAAAATAGAATATTGTGTAAATTTGCAATCGCACTGTTTTGTTGCTCTGCACCTGCAGCATCACCTGCGATTGCAGCCGCGCAAACTTGGCTCATGGCTTTTGGTGCAACATTGGCAGTTACAGAAATATTGCCTTTTGCACCGTGCAGCATCAATTGATATGCCGTAGCGTCATCGCCTGAATACACCACCATGTTTTTGCCTGTTAAGCCAGCCAATAATTGCTGACCACGTGGCACATCGCCCGTTGCATCTTTTACGCCCACAATATTTGGGATGTCTGCAAGACGGATGACCGTTTCATTTGACATATCTACACCAGTACGACCCGGTACATTATATAAAATGATAGGTAAATCAACTGCTTCTGCAATTGCTTTATAGTGCTGGTATAAACCTTCCTGAGTTGGCTTATTATAATAAGGCGTTACCAATAAGGCCGCATCTGCGCCCAATTGTTGTGCTTCTTTGGTCAGTTCGATGGCTTCATGCGTTGAGTTTGCACCAGTACCAGCAATGACAGGAATACGCTTATTTGCGACGCGAATAATTTCTGCGATCACTTTGGTGTGCTCTTCCATACTTAAGGTCGATGCTTCACCAGTTGTACCTACAGCAACAATACTGTTGGTACCTTGTTCTATGTGCCACTCAACGAGCTTCTCGAGACCTTTCCAATCTACGCTGCCATCTTCTAACATTGGGGTGACAATTGCGACAATTGAGCCTTGAATGGTCTGTGCTTGCTGAGTCATTTTTTAAAAAGATCCTATTTTTCCATCCACAGAGGTGTAGAAAAGGTAGATGTGGATGGTTGCAGTATTTTGATTTGGGTCAAAATTCAATCAAATTGATTAAATAATGCTTAGCCAAATTATGACTGATTCAGTGTGTCAGAACAATATGCTTTCGTCAAAGCAATCATAAACTTTGTTTAATTTAGTATTTTAGGATCAGCAGCTTGTTGTTCAAAATAAAAAAATAATAACCATCTCCTTTGTACCCAAATTTTCATTGGTATGGCGCAACGGTATCAGCGTTTTTTTAGCCACATGAGCAAGAACAAAGCGCTGCTTTGTTTGCTGCGCAAGGGGGCGAGCATATTTTTTGCTGCTATTGCGTTATGTGCCAGTCATTTAGAATGACTAAATTTCCTGTCTCATGCCTTATATCAGCTAAAAAATATGTATCGCCGCAAACATAGACAAATTGTCAACAGACCCTAGATATTTATATAAAAAAACGCTCAATTCAGAGCTTATAGCTCTTATATCTGAGTGTTTTAATCGGGATATTTTGATTTTTGATTCTTAAGAATAATAGCTTTTAAGTCTACCTATGTTGTCGCTGACTTCTTAAATGGTGAGAAATCTTGCGCTGAATTTACTGCTTTAAGCGGGAAAATAGCGTGTAATTTGCCAGATTTATTGTTTTTTTCGCTATGTTTTTTTCTACATGCTGCGCAACACGTTTGCGCTGATCTGAAAAAATTCACTTTGGTCTAACACTTATTGATAGCTATTGCTGCAGTTTAAAACTGCGCAAGATGCAGGCTTTCACATGGCTATCTAATTCTAGTAGAGGGACCCAATGGATAGATCAACACAACATAGCGATCCGCGGCATGCGGTTATTACCGTCGCGATCTGCTTTTTAATTGCAGTGATTGAAGGTCTGGATATTCAGGCAGCAGGTATTGCTGCGGCAGGTATCCGTGAGCATTTTGGTTTAGACAGCTCGCAGCTTGGGGTATTTTTTAGTGCGGGTATTTTAGGTTTATTGCCAGGTGCTTTGGTTGGCGGACGTTTTGCAGACCGTATTGGTCGTAAAAAAGTATTAATCTGGTCTACAGCAGTCTTTGCTTTATTTACCTTATGTACGGTGTGGGTGAATAGCTTTGAAAGCCTATTGGCGGTGCGCTTCTTGGCAGGTGCGGGTTTAGGGGCAGCCATGCCAATTTTAATTACTTTGGCATCTGAAGCTGTTTCGCCACAAAACCGTGGTCGTGCTGTGGGCTTGATGTATTGTGGTATGCCTGTGGGTGCAGCCATTTTATCTTTAATTGCCAGTACAGATTTTGGCTCAAACTGGAAAAACATTTTCTATTTGGGTGGTTTGCTGCCATTTATTGTCATTCCATTGATGATGTGGTTATTGCCAGAATCACGTGAATTCTTAAAAGCACAAGCGGCAGGTAAAGATGTCACAGCACAAAATGCTGCGCCAAAAGCATCTTTTAAAGATTTGTTTAATTCACAAAACTTATTGCGTACCTTATTTATTTGGGTGAGTTACTTCTTTACCTTGATGGTGGTTTACATCATGTTGAGCTGGTTACCATCTTTATTTATGGAATTAGGTTTCTCGCGTAAAGAAGGCAGTACTGCACAGTTCTATTTCATGGTGAGTGCGACAGTCGGTACTGTAATTTTGGGTATGCTGACCGACCGTTGGAAAAAAGCCTACGTGATTTTATTGATGTATGGTGGTATTTTGGCAGGTTTATTTGCTCTAAATGCAGCGGGTTCACTCATGCAAATGTATATGGCTTCAGCTTTGGTCGGTGCTTTTGTGATTGGCTGTCAGGGCGTGTTATATGCTTTTGGTAGTATTGTCTACCCAACCGAAGTACGTGGTACTGGGGTCGGTGTTGCCTCTGCTGTTGGTCGTGTAGGCGCAATGCTTGGCCCTGCTATTGCAGGTCAGTTGTTGGCAGCAGGCTTTGGTGCGGCTGGGGTTATTTCAGCAGCCATTCCATGTATTATTATTTCAGCCATTTTCATGTTGTTATTGGTACGTCGTATTCAAACTGTTTAAAAGGATGAGAACAGTTGAAAGACCAAATAGCCTGCACCTGCAGGCTATTTTTTTGTATGTTGATCGCTGATTTTTGAGAAAAAATGCTCGAATGAAGTGTGACAAGTACTGTCGCAAAGCTGCCTGTTCTACTGGGTGACAATGACGCAAGCAGGGTATAATAAGTCCTAAAAAACAGTAAATATAAGAGTATCATTTGAAGCAGAAAAAATTGATTGCAGAATTTCAGTTGGATCAACAGCAGTTTTCGCTGTATCTGATTGAATATGAATTTATTTTAGAACTGAAACGCCATTTTCGAGCAACACGGACTTCTCCAAAACAAAACGCGTGGCTGGCATTTGCCGATCAAGCTACTTATGAAGATGTCAACGCAGGTATTGATGCCTTTCAGGTGATGCGTTTAACCCGACAGCATTTGGTCAATTATTTAACTCGGCATCCACTGCCTTATTTTTATTTTCATGCCGCGACTGCACGCAAAGCCAAAATCTATCCACGTTTTGTACGGCAATTATTGTTACAGCTACCGAACTATCAACATTGTGCCGAAAACGATTCTTTTTATTTTTATCAAAGCGATACAACTCAGACTTAAATTTCAGCTATGCTGAGGGTAGCGTTTAAGATGGGAAAGGAAACAGCATGCAGCAGCTGAATAATGCCTTGATTGTGGTTGATGTGCAAAATGGTTTTTGTCCAGGAGGTAATTTGGCGGTTGCAAATGCCGATCAAATTATTCCCTGCATTAATGCGTTGGGACGTGTGTTTCAGAACATTGTGATCACCCAAGACTGGCATCCTGCAACGCATGTGTCCTTTGCTGCCAACCATGCAGGCAAACAGGACTATGAGCAGATTCAGCTCAGTTATGGCGAGCAAGTGTTGTGGCCTGTGCATTGTGTGCAAGGCACAGCTGATGCTGAATTACACCCAGATCTAGATTTGCCTACAGCACAATTGATTATACGCAAAGGTTTTCACGAGCAAATAGACAGTTATTCTGCCTTTATGGAAGCAGACCGCAAAACCACCACAGGCTTGGCGGCCTATTTAAAAGCCCGTGAAATTGATACGGTTTATATTGTGGGCATTGCCACCGACTTTTGTGTGGCGTGGACGGCAATAGATGCCTGTGAGTTGGGTTTTAGCACCTATGTGATTGGAGATGCCACCAAAGCGATTGATTTAAATGGCTCTTTAGAACAAGCATGGCAACAGATGTTGGCACAAGGAGTACAGCGAGTACAAAGTCAGCACTTACTTGGCTAAAACTAGATAACGAACTGGCCGCGAA
Source organism: Acinetobacter sp. YH12135 (assembly GCF_013418565.1). Classification (NCBI taxonomy): domain Bacteria; kingdom Pseudomonadati; phylum Pseudomonadota; class Gammaproteobacteria; order Moraxellales; family Moraxellaceae; genus Acinetobacter; species Acinetobacter sp. YH12135. The sequence goes on along the minus strand of NZ_VPBU01000007.1, from coordinate 83,538 downwards.
AGGGAAGGGCGAAATCTTCCTTTTTTCTATAAAAATAGATTAAATGTAAAATAAAATAAATAAAAATCAATTTTTTACATATACTCAATTTTGACGAAATGTTCTGCGATTGATTGTGGGTGTAACATGATTGTCATAATCTCTACCTACCATGCCTTGCACAGAGGCGAAATAAGCAGACTGTCTTAAAAACAGCATAGAGAAGATATGGAACACTTTCAGCATTCATCTGATACTTATTTTAATCGTGAACTCTCTTTAATTGAGTTTAACCGTCGGGTCTTGGCGCAAGCTTTAGACCCAGAGTTACCTATTTTAGAGCGACTCAATTTTTTAATTATTTTTTCACGTAATTTAGATGAGTTTTTTGAAATTCGCGTTGCAGGTTTAATGAAGCAACTCGATTTGAATGCCATTACCCGTACCCCAGATGCCATTCCGACTGAACAGGTCTTGGTAGAACTGTCTGATAAAGTGCATCAGGCGGTGAAGCAGCAATACGACACTTTAAATTATGCCATTTTGCCGCAGCTGCAAAGTTTAGGGATTCACTTTATTCAATACCATGACATTGTGGATAAACATAAAGCGTGGATTGCCGATTATTTTGCCCGTCAGGTACAGCCTGTTTTAACGCCAATTAGCCTAGACCCATCGCATCCATTTCCGCGTTTGGTCAATAAAAGTCTGAACTTTATTGTCAGTTTACAAGGCAAAGATGCTTTTGGACGTGAAATTGAAATGGCGATTGTGCCTGCGCCACGCTCTTTGCCACGTTTAATCAATTTGCCAAAAGAAGTGGCAGGTAGTGCGACTGAACATATTTTCTTGACTGCGATTATTCAGCAGCATATCAATGATCTGTTCCCAGGCATGAAAGCCACAGGTTGCTATGCGTTTCGAGTGACCCGCAATGCCGACCTGATTTTGGCCGAAGATGTCGATGATTTGGCAGTTGCCTTAAAAGATGAATTATCGTCACGTCGTTTTGGGCGTGCGGTACGTTTAGAAATTGAAGATGATTGCCCGCAAGATATTATTGATTATTTGCTCAGAGAGTTTGATTTAGATGAGCAGCAATTATATCGGATTAGCGGGCCGATTAACCTGTCGCGTCTGACCAGTAGTTTTGACCGACCTGAATTGAAATATCCACCTTTTGCACCTGTGATTCCAAAAATATTTCGGAAGCAAAAACCGATGTTTGAGATTCTGAAAAAGCAGGATGTGTTGCTACATCACCCATTTGACTCTTTTCAGCCGGTGATTAATTTACTCAAAGAAGCGGCGAAAGACCCAAATGTGTTGGCGATTAAGCAAACGCTGTATCGTAGTGGCCCAGATTCTGAAATTGTGCAGGTACTTGCAGAAGCCGCACGTAATGGCAAAGAAGTCACTGCCGTGATCGAGCTACGCGCACGTTTTGATGAAGAATCCAACATTATGGTCGCCAACGTCTTGCAAGAGGCAGGCGCAGTGGTGGTGTATGGCATTGTCGGCTATAAAACCCATGCCAAAATGATTTTGATTGTGCGTCGTGAGCAAGATCAGTTGGTGCGCTATGTGCATTTGGGTACAGGCAACTATCATGCGGGCAATGCACGTATGTACACCGACTATGGTTTGATGACCACACATCCTGATATTTGTGAAGATGTGCATCGGGTGTTTCAGGAACTCACAGGCATGGGCAGATCGGCAAAATTAAAAAACTTGCTGCATGCACCATTTACCTTGCACAGTGAATTGCTCAAACTGATTGAACAAGAAATCGGGTTTGCACAAGCAGGCAAAGCTGCCCGAATTATCATTAAAGTCAATGCATTGACTGAGCCTGAGTTAATTACGGCTTTGTACCGTGCTTCGCAGGCAGGGGTACAGGTCGATTTAATTATCCGCTCGATTTGTTGTTTGATTCCAAAAGTGAAAGGTATGTCTGAGCGTATTCATGTCCGTTCGATTGTGGGACGCTTTTTGGAACATACCCGCGTGTATTATTTTGAGCATGGTGGTGCAAAAAAATTGTACTGCGCCAGCGCAGACTGGATGGGGCGCAACTTATTTTCACGGGTGGAAACTTGCTTCCCTATTTTGGATGAGAAAATTAAACAGCGTATTGTAGAAGATGGCTTGCTGAGTTATTTGCATGACAATCAAAATGCGTGGGAGCTACAAGCCAATGGCGAATGGCAGAAAGCTGCTGTGGTGGGGCAGGCTGCTGTACACAATGCGCAAATGTATTTGGTCGAGCAGAAGCAGTTGAATGTGTAAATTGGGCTGCAGTAAATGGATGTGATCTAGCATCTGTGAGTATAAAAAACCTGAGTATGTGTGCATACTCAGGTTTTTATGCTTTTAAGGCATCTCATGGATTATTTTAAGAAGCTCTTGAATGTTTGCCTTTTAGAATTTCAGTTCGCAGGCTTTGCGCCAACTCAGCCGATTGGCTGTCCATGCCATTAACCATAAAGGCATGGCGCATCAGCACATTGGTCGGATTTGGCATACTCACCAATTCATAATGCGTAGACAGTTCATCTAGTAATTCATTCGGTAAATGCACTGCATTTTCACGAGCAGATAATTGATGCACCAAACGCTCTGCTGCCTGCACTGCAGATAACTGCATGGCTTCGACTGCGGTTGATAAACCACTGCGAGTTTGCAACACAAAACGCTTTTCTTCACGATAACGCTTATACAGCACTTCAGACAATAACTGGAACACCGTGCCAATCATGGCCATACAGGCTGCTGCATTTGGTGTATTGGCTGCAATACTGAGTGTTGCGCCATCTTCATGGAATGGTTGTACTGTTTGAATGTCGGAACGGTTTAACTTGTAGTGTTGTACGCACAGTTCAATGCTTTTGTTCAGGAAAATCTGACATAAGCTAAAATAAGGCACAGACACACTTTGCGTGACCGTGTCTAATAATTGTTTCGGGTCATAAAACTGAATATTCAGCGCAATGTTGTTTTGCTCTTGGCTTTGCTCAATGGCTTTGTTTGCTTTAGGCGACATCACAGGTTTAGGCTGTTGCTGTGCCTGCGCAAGTGCCAAAGCCGTTTGATGTTTTTCTTGTTCAAGGGCTTGCGTCAATAATTGTAATTCGTGTTTAAGGCGAGATTCATTATTAATGCGTGCTAAATATTCACTACGACTTGGACGGGCAATCGCGCGATAAGCCAACCATAACAAGCCATGAACCAATAATGATAAAAGTGTCGCTAACCATTGGGTACGCAGAATTTCACCAATACTTGGCTGAATTAAGGTAATTTCAATGCTGCCGACTTTCTTTTCATTGATGATTGCATCGCGGACAAAGACTTCACCTTCACGGGTACGTGACTGTCCACCTGTCGCCAAGACCTGATTTTGCGCATCTAAAATACGAATAGAAGCAATGCTTGGATTGGTGGCATAACGATTCACCAATAATGCCAGTGATACTGTATTGGCAGGTTCCAGCTCAGAAAGGCTGTCTGTGACCAGTTGGCTGGTCATTAACTGCCCCTGATTGGCGCGGTTTTCATTTAATTGGTGTGTTGTTGCAAGCACCAATAAAAAGGTGTGAAAAGCAAAACTTACAATCAATAGGCTAGCAAATAGCCCTTGTCTAGGCGCATTCAAGGTAAAACTTCCAAGGCATTTATATTCAATTTAGATTATGATTCTCACAATAGTTGTAGCTCAGACCCGAGTCAATTCATGCGAGAAATCATTCTTATATCATTTTTAGGACCTGACCAACCTAATCAGTTTACTCGATTAATGCAGGTATTGTCCGCTCATTCCTTACAAATCTTAGATGTTGGCCAAGCTGTTATTCATAATCAACTGACTTTAGGTATTGTTGTTGCATCAGAAGACCAGACTGCAACTGCTTTAGCCATGAAGGAGATTCTGATTTTAGCACATGATATTGGCTTAACTGTGCGTTTTAAACCAATCTCTGCAACTGAATATGAGCAATGGGTCAAAGAAGGCGGTCGTACCCGTTATATCGTGACTGCACTGGCACCAGAGCTGAATGCCTCACATTTACAGGCGGTCACGCATATTGTATCTAGCCAAGGTTTTAACATTGAAACTGTAACCCGTTTGTCGGGTCGCCCACAGCTTAATGTAGCCGAAGATGAACCTAAACGTGCTTGCATTCAGTTTGGATTAAGTGGACAAATGCTAGATGCAGTTGCCATGCGTGCTGCGTGTTTAAGCCTGTCGAATGAACTGAGTGTGGATGTCGCGGTACAAGAAGACAATGCCTACCGTCGTAACCGCCGTTTGGTGTGTTTTGACATGGACTCAACGCTCATTGAACAAGAAGTGATTGATGAGTTGGCGATTGAGGCAGGTGTGGGCGATCAGGTGGCGGACATTACCGAACGTGCCATGCAGGGTGAACTGGATTTTCAGCAAAGTTTCCGCGCGCGCGTAGCATTGCTCAAAGGTTTAGATGCTGCTGTGTTGCCTAAAATTGCCGAACGTCTGACCGTGACCGAAGGTGCTGAACGCCTGATTTCAACCCTGAAATCTTTGGGTTATCGCACCGCTATTTTGTCGGGCGGTTTCCAATATTTCGCAGAATATCTGCAGGAAAAATTGGGGATTGATGAAGTGCATGCCAACATTCTAGATGTGGAAAATGGCATGGTTACAGGCGAAGTAAAAGGTCACATTGTGGATGGTGCGCGTAAGGCATTATTGCTACGTGAACTGGCAGACAAAATGGGGATTTCTTTGGAACAAGCCATTGCGGTGGGTGATGGTGCGAACGACTTACCAATGCTTTCTATTGCAGGTTTAGGTGTGGCGTTCCGTGCTAAACCGTTGGTACGTCAAAACGCCAATCAAGCCATTTCAAGCGTGGGCTTAGATGGTGTGCTGTACTTATTGGGCGTGCATGACAAAGACTTGAACCGTGCCTAATATGACAATTCAATGAAAAAAACGCAGCAGTCATGCTGCGTTTTTTGTTTGTATAATCAGCAGATAACGATGAACGGTAAACAAAAACTGTCGATAAAAACCGCAACAGCATTGAATGAAAAAAATATTTTTTAAGGCAAAAAAATAAGGTGTTTTTTTGTAATGACACGCGAATAAAGAGCTAGCTTAGCTTCCCGAAAACTACAAAATTTAAAAAATGTAATGACAATATAATATTGCGACAAGGTGTGTCGCTTTATAAAAATACAAGTCTTTTTTTATCTAGAAAACGCAGCATAATGCAGACATAGAATTTAAATCGACATCCATTATTTATTTAAACGGTATTTGAAGTCGCAGACCAATTCAAAAAGAGGCTGCATCTTTAGACGGAGGTTTTTATGCTAACAGCGAATTTAGCGACCATTGTAGGCTTAAGCCTCGTCGCAGCTGCGTTGATTGCTGTTTTCTTTTCGCCTTATCGTCGCTGGTTAAACTTTATGTTGGCAGGTATGGTGTTTTGGGGTTTATTGGAAGTGGTGCGCTACAGTGTGCAAAGCGTATTTGAACTGCCAATTACCTACAGTTACTTGTCGGCAATTTTCTTGGCGATGACTTTGGTGACTTTATTATTATTACGAGAAGACCGTCGGGCAGAGCGTGCTTTGGCAAAACGTCGCTATATCGAACATACCCCAGTCTATGAAGACGATCAGCAGCAGTGCTCAAGCCGCTAAATCGTACAGACTAAATTCAAAAACTTTAAAAAGATGCAACTGGTTTGCATCTTTTTTGCTTTATCTGTACGGCAGTTTGCGCCATCCAAACAGCGACAAAATTTTAACACCCTCCTAAAGATTGTTATACAAAGCCTTGCAGCAAAAAGTGGGAGTTGTGATAGGATGAGTCTGTTCATTATCCAACAATTACAATAGGCTTCACTGTCATGAAACTTTCTGCAATTCCTGTGGTCAAACTTCCTTTGGTTGATGTCAGCACCGATCCACTTGACCTTCTCGTGGCAGGTTTGGCATTGCGTATGAAACAACTGGCACGTACCAGTCCAAAATTTATTGAGTTGGTGCATGAACGCCAGTTCCGTATTCAAATTGGCACAGACTTGGGTATGGCGCGTCAAATTATTGTCAACAATGGACATATTGACACTGTGGCAGGCGATGCAGAAAAAGCCGATTTTATTTTGCAGTTTGCAGACAGCGAGCAAGGCGTAAAAACCTTAATGAAAGGTGATCCAACTGCATTTATGACAGGCATGCAAAATGGCAGCATTAAAATGGAAGGTGATTTTGGCTTATTGGTGTGGTTTAACCAAGCAGCGAAATTGATTCCACCTAAACTACCAAAACCTGTAAAAGAAAAAATTAAAATGGCACGCCAGTTTATTAAACAAAAAACGGGTAAATAAGCTGCTCAGACCCAAACAAAAACCTCTGATCAATTTTTGACAGAGGTTTTTTTATATGTGATTTACTCGACTTCCAAACAAAAAGTCACAGGCCCGTCATTTACCAAATGCACTTTCATATCGGCAGAGAAAATACCTGTTTCCACCCTGTCAAACTGACTTTTGGCATAGTCCACCAATTGTTCATACAGCGCTTTGGCATCGTTTGGGGGCATCGCAGGGCCAAAATCAGGACGTAAACCTTTTTGAGTCTGTGCCATGAGGGTAAATTGTGAAACCAATAACACACTGCCATTGGCCTGACTGACATTCCAACCCATTTTGCCTTGTTCATCATCAAAAAAACGATATTTTAAAATTTTATCAATCAGCTTTTTGCCTTTCTCAAAATTATCGTCTTTGCCTAAGCCCAAAAATACCAAAATACCCTGTTGAATCTCGCCAGTGATTTCACCATCGACCACGACTTTGGCTTCAAGAACTCGTTGTAATAATGCGCGCATGGGGGACTAATTTTCTCAGTGTGGGGGATGGCTGCAGATTGTAGCAAACTTAGGCACTTTGGCGTGCATTAACATCAATCACGAAAGCATCAGAACGGTAGCTGCCCGCAGAGAGGTAAAATATCTTGGGAAGGCTACACTTCAGCAAAGTTGTAACAAGATTGTCGATAAAAGCCCTTTTTTGCTGAATAAAGTATGCTTTAATGCAAGAAGTACCGCGAAATGATGATCCCTATGACCCCCATTATTCAATCTCTGCTCGATACTGATTTATATAAATTCACCATGTTACAGGTGGTGCTGCATAAATTTCCGCAAACGCACAGTGTGTATCAATTCCGCTGCCGTAATCTTGAAGATACCGCGTATCCACTGAGCGATATTTTAGCTGAGTTGAATGCGCAGCTTGATCATTTGTGTCAGTTGAAATTTAAAGAAGATGAATTGCAGTATTTGCGTAATTTACGCTTTATTAAAAGTGACTTTGTCGATTATTTAGAATTATTTCAGCTCAAGCGTCGTTTTATTCACGCCAGTATTGATGCGCAAGGTCGTTTGGATATTCGGGTAGAAGGCCCGATGGTACAGGCCATGATGTTCGAGATTTTTGTCCTGGCAATTGTCAATGAACTGTATTTTCAGCGCATCCGTAATGATGAGGTTTGGGCAGAAGGTGAGCGCCGTTTACAGCAAAAAATTGCCCTGATTCAAAGTTACCAACAGCAGCAACTGCCTGAAGATCCACCATTTTTGGTTTCAGATTTTGGTACGCGCCGCCGTTATAGTTTTGCATGGCAAAAGCACGTGATTGCGGCTTTTCATCAAGCTGTACCTGAAGTGTTTCGTGGTACTAGTAATGTACTGTTGGCTAAAGAATTAGGCATTACCCCAATTGGGACAATGGCACATGAGTTTTTACAGGCATTTCAGGCGCTAGATGTACGTTTACGTGACTTCCAAAAAGCCGCACTAGAAACTTGGGTGCAAGAATATCGGGGTGATTTAGGCATTGCCTTGACTGATGTGGTCGGAATGGATGCTTTCCTGCGTGACTTTGATTTGTATTTTGCCAAGTTATTTGATGGCTTGCGACATGACAGTGGTGACCCGTATGTGTGGGGCGATAAAGCTTATGCACATTATAAAAAGCTAAAAATTGACAGTAAAACTAAAATGCTGACCTTCAGTGATGGCTTAAATGTCGAAAAAGCATGGGCCTTGCATCAGTATTTTAAAGACCGTTTTCAGGTTAGTTTTGGGATTGGTACCAACTTAACCAATGATATGGGGCAAACTGCGCTAAATATTGTGTTGAAATTGGTGGAATGTAATGGTCAGTCGGTGGCGAAATTGTCCGATAGTCCGGGTAAAACCATGACCGATAATGACACCTTCTTGGCATATTTACGCCAAGTTTTTGAAATACAAACGCCTGTTTAAAACCTGAGCACATTGAAAAAACCGAAGAAAATCTTCGGTTTTTTTCTAGATTAAAGCATGTGATTGTTAAAATTCTGCGAAAGTTATGAAAAAAACAGCATGCTATCAAAAATGACCTATACTAAGTTAAAGTTGATTGCCAAACAGACTGAACCGCATAAAAATGAGCACTTCTCCATTCAATTTTGGACTGCTGATTGAAGCAGAAGATTTAGTTCCCTCTTTAGGGCATGAAAAATTGCGCATTGTCGATTTGAGCCGCAATTCGGTGTACGAGCAATTGCATCTTCCGCATGCTTTACAGGTCAAACCGAGCATGTTGCTACGTCAGGATGAAGATACATCGGGTTTATTGCCTGAACCCGAGGCTTTACAAGACTTGATTCAGTATTTGAGTATTTCCCCTGAGCATCATGTGGTCGCCTATGACGATGAAGGTGGCGCATGGGCAGGGCGTCTGATTTGGAATTTACACTGTTTAGGCTTTGAAAATACCAGTTTACTAAATGGTGGGATTCACGCATGGTTGGCAGCAGGTTTTCCAACTACTTCTGAGGTTGAACCGCTAACACCCGTCAGCATGCTTGTTCCTGTTGCCGAGCAAAATCAGTATAGAATTCAATATGATGAGCTATTAGAAAAGTGCCAAAACCAGTCGGTGCAACTTTGGGATTGCCGCACCATAGATGAATATACAGGGCTGCGTTTGGCTGCACGACGCGGCGGTCACATTCCTGGGGCATTGCATTTTGAATGGAGTACTGCCCTTAATCGTGAAAATCATTTAAAATTGCATCCCTTAGAACGCACACGACAGCGTCTGGAACAACTCGGATTCAATTTAAACGAACCTGTAGTGGTGTATTGTCAGTCACATCACCGTTCAGGTTTGGCCTACATTTTAGGGCGTTTATTGGGTTGGAAAATTCAGGCCTATGATGGTGCGTGGAGTGAATGGGGCAACCGCCCTGACAGTCCTGTTATTACTGGAGAGTTGCCGTCTTGAGCCTCACATCACGTTTAAAAAAACAAATTTTCATTCAGGCACAACGCGTTGTGCCACAACATCAATTATCACGTGTTGTGGGTAAACTTGCAGCCAGTGAGCATCCTGTGCTCAAAAATGCGGTGATCACTGCATTCAAGGCGCAATACGGCATTGATATGTCTTTGGCAGAACAAAGCAATGCCTTGAAATATAAATCTTTTAATGAATTTTTTACCCGTTCTTTAAAGCAGGGTGTGCGGGAAATTGACAGCAATCCGAACAGCATTGTATCGCCTGCAGATGGGGCGATTTCACAGTTGGGTAAAATTGAAGATGGGGCAATTTTTCAGGCCAAAGGTCAGCAATTTACTGTTGAAAACTTAATTGCCGACCCGCAATTGGCTGAACCATTTAAAAATGGTCAATTTGCAACCGTGTATTTATCTCCGCGCGATTATCACCGTGTACACATGCCTTTTGCAGGCACACTCACCGAAACTTTATATGTGCCAGGTGAGTTGTTTTCTGTCAATCAAACCACAGCCGAAAATATTCCGGGTTTATTTGCCCGCAATGAGCGCATGGTGTGTTTGTTTGATACCGAATTGGGTCGTATGGCGGTTGTTTTGGTGGGTGCCATGATTGTGGCGGGCATTGAAACCGTGGCGACAGGCAAAGTGAAACCATCAGGGCGTTTGGAGCTGAATCAGCACCAATTATTCCTTGAAAAAGGTGCAGAATTAGGACGTTTTTATTTGGGTTCAACCGCGATTGTTTTGTTTGAAGAAAATAAAATGCAGTGGGATGCTGAATTCAAAGCCAATTCTGTAGTGGAAATGGGGAAAGCCCTGGGACATATCGTTTCTGCTGAATAAAATATGTGAATAAAGAAATAAAAAACGCCAAAGTAATTTGGCGTTTTTTTGTTTTTTAAATCTGTAATTTATTGTCTATTTTAGCTCAACCAGCGCTTAAGTTTCGTAATACAAACGCTCTTTCGGGAACACAGCTTTGAATATAGAGCCTTGATTTTCTTTAGATTCGACTTCTAAGTGTGCATTATGCTGCATCAAAACGTGCTTCACAATTGCTAAACCTAAACCAGTACCGCCTGTTTGTCGGCTACGTGCGCTGTCTACACGATAAAAGCGTTCGGTTAAGCGTGGTAAGTGTTTCGGATCAATCCCGATGCCTGTATCTTCCACAGTAAAATAACCTTGATTGCCATCATCATGCCAGCCAATGGTAATCGTCCCACCTTTCGGGGTATATTTAATCGCATTGGTGATCAGGTTGCTAAAGGCACTGGCCAATTCTACATCTGAACCAATCAGATCATAATGACTGTCAATATTTAAGTTGAGCGTATGTCCATAATCGACGTTATAGGCATGTGCATCGTCAAATAATTGATTCATTAAACTTGGCATTTCAATAATTTGATTTTTGGCGATGTTTTTTTCATTTTCCAGACGCGACAGCAGCAGCAGGTCATTTACCAAAGCGTTCATGCGTCTGGTTTGTGACTGCATTTGCTCAAAAGCACGTTTCCAACGCGGGTTAATATCTTCCTGATCGGTAAAGGTTTCGATATAACCACTCAGCACCGTTAGCGGAGTGCGTAATTCGTGTGAAATATTATCGACAAAGTCTTTACGCATTTGTTCTAGGTTATGCATACGCGTCATGTCGTAAGCAAATAACAAACGGCTATCGCCACCAAACTGAGTCATTTTGACTTGCACATATTGCCCTTCATGCACGCTAGATTTCATTTTTAAACCGTCAGGTGCTTGATCAATATGATTAAAATATTCAATAAAACTAGGTTGGCGCAAAATAGTGAGGATGTTGCGTCCACGGTCTAAAGGCTGAATACCCAATAGCTTTTCAGCAGCAGGGTTCCACCATTCAATTTGATGATTTTCATCAATCAGCATCACGGCTTCATCCAACGCCACCAATGAAGACTGGGCGCGATCAATCAACCCGACCATTTCGGCCTGAACGATACGTTCCTGACGTTGTGAGCGATAAACATTGAACAGTAATGCACCCCAAATACCATGCAGATTTGGCGGCACATCATAAGGACGATTGGAAATCCAATCATTAACTAAATAGAGGGAGCGCATTTGCTGAAGAAAAAACAGCAAAAAGGCGAGGCTAATACAAATCCAAAAATACCCAATCCCAAAACCAATCAAGCTTGCAATAATTAGGAAAAAGGCCAATAAACGAAAATCTTGTTTGGCAAAAGTCCATAAACTGCTGTAACGAACTTGTTTGAGGTCACGGGCGAGTTCAGGGACTGGGTAAGGTTCGTACATAAAATAATTTTAGCCTAAAGCAACATCCGCACGTGTCGAGAAGCGATAGCCTGTACCACGTACCGTTTGTACAAAACGGTCTACGCCATACGGTTCTAAAACTTTACGTAAACGACGAATATGCACATCAATAGTTCGGTCTTCAATATATACATTGCCGCCCCAGACTTGGTCAAGCAATTGCGCTCGGGTGTAAGCGCGCTCTGGGTGCGTCATAAAGAACGCCAATAGACGATATTCGGTTGGGCCCATTTCTAAAATATTGTCACCAAAACTGACACGCTGGCTGACTGGGTCCAAAATTAAACCGTTGGCATCAATAGTTTTTTCACCGCTTAAGGCATTGGCACGACGTAAGACCGCTTTAATACGTGACACCAGTTCACGGGTCGAGAACGGCTTAGTCATGTAGTCGTCCGCGCCAGCATCTAAACCTTGAACTTTGTGATCTTCTTCGCCACGTGCAGTGAGCATAATCACAGGAATTTCAGCAAGGTTGTCATCGCGTTTTAGGCGACGGCACAAGTCTACACCGCTGACACCGCCTGGCATCATCCAATCAAGCAAGATAAGCGCTGGACGTTGATCGACAATCATCTGATGAGCTTGTTTTGCATCTTCTGCTTGTAAGCACTGAAAGCCTGCCATATCTAAAGAGGTATGGATCATCTCCCGAATTGGAAGTTCGTCATCGACGATTAAAATGTAGTCATCTTTCACAACGCAATATCCTATAGATGTTAACGGTGGACCGTTTTATTTATGACAGGCTTATTACAAAGATTAATTATGACAGTATCATTGCAGAAAGGGTTGAATGGGCTATTTTTGCAATAATTTGTGACAAAATAGTGTCGATTTGATGAAAAAACTGAACAGATTCAGTCAAAGTAAATAGGGTCTGCTGACACTTCGTCTATGTTTGCGATGACGCATATTTTTAGCTGATATAAGGCATGAGGCAGGAAATTTAGTTATTCTAAGTGACTGACTCATAACGCAATAGCGGCAAAAAAATATGCTCGTTCCGAAGGACTGTAGCTAAAACTTTCTCAGATTGCGTTATGAAACTTGGCAATAGACCCACTATTCCCTGCCTGATCTGCTCAGTTTTAGCCTACAGCGCAAGCCATTTATGAAATGTCAGCAGACCCCTCTGAATTTGAAAAATATTATGAATATTTTTCGATTTTATGACAATGTCGAAGAATCTTTCACAAAAGCTTGCTCTTTTTCCGAAAAGGTCTGTAATAACGATAAAAATACAATACGGCAAGAAGACAAGACATCTTCCATGGATTGTTTGAAATCGCTCATCACCCAGCGAATCGCAATTTGGGTGACATAACCATTTAAGCCTGTCGCTACCAGTGAAATTTCTCGGTTGGGGCGGTCTAAATGCGGCATCATCAGCATGACAAAGGCCTGAATCATGCGGTCAAAACGCGACATAGTTTCGTGAATGGTGGCTTGGTTATGTAGTTCTTGCACCAGCATGGCATCAATATAAATAATACGTGCCATTTGCGGGTTATTTTTTAGCGTGGTCAGTAAAGCAGTCAGTCCTGCATCAATCATTTTTTTAGGATCAGCCGAGGCTTGCATAATGGCTTGCATGACATTTTGCTGTAATTCATCAATCAATTTTAAAAAAATGGTCTGAAACAGTTCTTCGCTTTTTTTAAAGGATTCGTAGAAATAGCGCTCGGTTAGTTTGGCTTCGGTACAAATATCTTTTACGGTCACGGCAAAAAAACCATGCGTGCCATAGGCTTGAATACCTGCCTCAATCAGTTTTTCACGACGCGCCTGTTTGCGCTCAGTTAAAGACAAGCCTTTAAACTGACGTTCTTTTTGTTGTTTCTTGGTGGTTTTTTCTGTTTCTGCAGTCACGGGCAGTTGTTCTGTCATGTTCAGTTAAGCCAAATAAGAACCGTAATTAGGCTTTATACTAGCAATAATTATCTGTTAAACCTATGTTTTCAGATTCATTTGCGATATTCGTACTGGCTTATATTGACAATACTTATTGTCAAAATTATATTTAAACCACAGCGCATCGCACAGCCCTACAAAACAACAAGCAGGTCTGAACTGTGCACGCCACATACTCAAGGAAATCACATGAAAAATTTTAAAAATAAAGTTGCCGCAATTACAGGCGCAGGCTCGGGTATTGGGCAGCAATTGGCTGTTCTATTGGCGAAGCAAGGCTGTCATTTATCGCTCAGTGATGTGAATGAACAAGGTTTGGCGCAAACAGTGGATTTGCTCAAAGACAGTAATGTGCGCGTGACCATTAAAAAGGTGGATGTTTCTAAATTAGAACAAATGCGCGAATGGGCAGCTGAAACTGTGCGAGACCACGGCTCGGTCAATATGATTTTTAATAATGCAGGCGTGGCGTTGGGTTCTACCGTAGAAGGTGCAAGTTACGAAGAGTTGGAGTGGATTGTTGGTATTAATTTCTGGGGTGTGGTCTATGGCACCAAAGAATTTTTGCCTTTAATCAAACAAACGGGAGATGGTCATATCATTAACATTTCCAGTTTATTTGGTTTAACTGCACAGCCAACGCAGTCGGCTTATAACGCAACCAAATTTGCGGTGCGCGGTTTTACCGAGTCTTTGCGTCAGGAATTGGATTTGGAAAATTGTGGTGTGAGTGCGTTGAGCGTGCATCCAGGCGGGATTCGTACCAATATTGCCAACAATGCTAAAATGAACGACAGCATGCGCACTTTGGGCATGAATCCTGAAAAATCGGCACGTGCTTTTAATAAATTATTGCGTTGCCCGCCTGAAGAAGCGGCGCGCCAAATTTTAGAAGCGGTACAAAAAGACAAGCGCCGTTTATTGATTGGTAATGATGCCAAAACTTTGGATTTAATCCAGCGTATTGTTCCAACGGGTTATCAGAAAGTTACCGCATGGGCGACTAAGTTGGGCAAGAAACGCGGTTAATCTAACTTACAAATATAACAGACCATTCAGACCAAAACCTGAATGGTTTTTTTCTTCCAGACAAATTGATAATACGCACCTTGACCGATGCACAGACTCACAAATGCCAAGGCATAGGCATACCAAATTCCTTGCAAACCCCACCACTGACTGAAGAAATAAGCACACGGTACTTCAATTAAAACAATCGCTAAAATATTGATGATCATTGGAACATTGACCGTGCCACTGGCGCGCATAATGGAGGCAAAAATTGCACTGGCACCAAAAAATAAAATGGCCCATAACACAATAAATAAGAGCTGCTGACCCAGTACCACCACCGCAGGATCGGTAATAAACAACGCCATCAGATATTTAGAAAATAAATAACCCAAGGTGACTAAAATACCTGTAATCAGCAAATTCATGCCTAAGGCTGTACGGGTCACTTTAGCCAGTAATTCGGCTTTGCCTGCACCAATGGCTTGTGCAGCAAAAATTGAAGCGGCAATTGCAATAGATAGCGCAGGAAATTGAATATAGTTCAACACCTGATTAACTGCGCCATAGGCGGCAGTGGCCTCAGCACCATGCCGATTGACCAAACCGACAATCACCAAACCTGCCATAGAGGTAGTGACCATTTGTAAGCCTGTGGGAATCCCTAAGCGTAAAATCACCTTGCTTAAATTGGGTTGATGCCGAATTTGACGTAGTAGATGCACATCCATTTTTAAGGGATGATTCTTTTTATTCAGGTAAATCACCAAAAAAATTAAAACAGCCAGATAGCCCAGAATGGTGGCAATTGCAGGGGCAATAATGCCCAAGCGAGGAAAGCCAAAATAACCTGCAATCAGGATGGGGGTAATCACCAATCCCATTAAACTAGTCAAACTCAGGGCAATGAGTGGCGTAAGGCTATCGCCCACTCCACGTAAAATAGAGGTATAAATAATATAAACAAACAGCAGTGGGCTGCCTGCCAACATCCATTGCACATACGGCAGGGATAGATGCATCACTTTAGGGTCTGTGCCTAATAATATTAAAATTTGTTCGGCAAAAATCACCCCCAAACAGGCAATGAAACTGCCGCCAATTAGGGTCATAAATAAAGTCGAACCGACAATACAACGCACTTTTTCGACATTTTGTGCGCCCCACGCTTGCCCGACCAACACGGTCGATCCTGCCGAAAGCCCAATCACAAAGGCCATCAGGCAAAAAATAATGGGAAAAAATACCGACACCGCAGCAATGGCTTCCACACCGAGCATTTGCCCGACAAAAATCGTGTTAATGGTGCCCGAAAGATTTTGCAAAATATTGGTGGCAATCAGTGGCAATAGAAACACCAAAAAGGTTTTCCAAAGCTGAGGGTGATCGACCAGTGCCTGAGGTCTTGCCATGCCAAATCCTGCGCTTCAATATGCGGTTGTTTGAAATTTCACCCTAGCATGATTTGGTCATAAAAAGCCTTAGCTTTTCAGTAACTCAGTGGCATTTGTTGCCGCTTAAATTGCCGATAAAATTTCACCTGCACGCAACAGGGTTTCGGTTTTTTTAGCAAAGCAGAAACGGATTAAACGTAAATCATCGGGTGGGGTTTGATAAAATGCAGACACAGGAATACCGACAATGCCGTGCTCCTCGGCTAGAAAATGGCACATATCGACAGCATTTAAGCCGGGACGGATATTGCTGTAATCTAAATTTTGAAAATAAGTGCCTTGTGCAGGGCTGAATTGAAAGCGTGAATTGGCAATGCCTTGATTAAACAAATCACGTTTGTCCTGATAAAACTTTGCCAGTTCTGCAATATGTTCAGGGTGCTGCTGCATATAATTTGCCAAAGCCACTTGCACAGCGCTAACTCCGCAGAAATTAATAAATTGATAGGCTTGGCGAAAGAGCTGCATTAAGGCAGGTGCAGCCGCACAGTAGCCTGTTTTCCAGCCTGTGACATGAAAAGTTTTACCAAAGGAACCCACGACAAAACTGCGTTCCCTAAGCTCAGGAAAAGACAGTGCAGAGCGGTGTTGATGCGCATCAAAGACCAAATGTTCATAGACTTCATCGGACAGCACCACAATATTATGTTCCTGAATAACATCAATTAAATGCTGCCAATCTTGCGCTGACCATACTGTGCCTGTGGGGTTATGTGGTGTGTTGATGATGATCATGCGGGTTTTGGCATGAATCGCATCTTTGACCATATTCCAGTCCACCTGAAAATGTGGAGCCTGCAGCGGAATATGAACGGCTTTTGCACCCAATAATTTTACACAGGGTGCATAACTGTCATAACTTGGATCAAAAATAATGACTTCATCGCCTGCCTGCAGCACGGTTTGCATGATGCTAAAAATAGCCAGTGTTGCCCCTGGGGTGATGGTAATTTCACTGATCGGGTCAAGCATTAGCTGATCACGCTGTAAAAATTGCTGTGCCAGTTGTTCGCGTAGTGGCAAGTAACCATCGCCCGAAGGATATTGATTGAAGCCTGCGTGTGTGGCTTGGCTTAAAGCATCCAGTAATGCTGCAGGTGGGGGAAAGTCGGGAAAACCCTGCGATAAATTTAAGGCATTCAGTTGTTGTGCCAAGTTAGACATGGTACTAAAAATACTCAGACCTTGAGCAGGCAGTTTCGCGTGAATATCGAGCATAGTGGGGTTCTGGTTGTGGCAGCAGCTTGTTTTACATCGTAGCGTTTTCAGGGGGGAATGCAAATGGGGTAAAGGGTGATGATGTGGCTTGAATAGATCGTTCGAGGCGTTATTTTTGATTGAACACCTCAAGATCGACTTATCAAAAAAATTTCATCTCAAATCAACTCCACCAATGCCCGAATAATCCCCAATCCCAGACCAATAAATGCACCTACCACTACACCATTGACCCGAATCATGTGTAAATCACCACCGACTTCGTTTTCAATTTTGCCAATCATTTCGCGCGAGTCCCATTCATGAATGCGCTCACTAATAAAGCGAATTACTTTTTCACTATATTGATCTGACAAGTTCACCGCAATCGTACTCATTTTTTCATTCAGTAATTGACGTACTGCGGTATTGGCAATGATATTTTCACCGACTTGCTGAATAGCAACACGCAGGTTTTGTGCAATTCCCGAATCAGGTTTTTGTAAATCTTCCTTAATCGCATTGCAGAGAATCACCACTGCACCACTGATAAAATTCAAGACTTGTGGACTGTCTAATAGGGCATTTTTAGTGTCATTTAGACGTAGACTGGCACTGCTGTTGTTATCTGCCAGTTGTAACATCAGTTGTTGCCCAGCCTCTTCAATTTTTTGTCGCCAAGGGTGTTCAGGGTCTGCCAACATAGATTCGACCCGTTGCAGTAAAGAATCTATGGTGCGTTGCTGCACATCAATTCCAATCCAGCTCGCACCTTTGGCCAGTTTCCACACGCCAAGCTCTTTAAACAATTGACGGGTCAATTCACGGCTTTTTTCAGGATGTTTCAGCATCCAGTCATGGGCAAGGTCTAAACCGCGTTGCAGCACATCCTGATGAAAGTCATTTTCCAAAACCGCACGCAGCATTTCACTGGCCAAGTGGTTGACCTGCGTGTTGCGAACCCATTGCACACTGTTGCCTTGAATAAAGCGCCCAATTTGTTCTTGCCCGACAAATTCAAAAATTTTCGGTACAGTCTGCTGAATGACTTGGGTCACTTGCGCATTATTTTGTGGATTCGCCAACCATTTGCCCACGGATAAAGATAAGTCAGTGCTGTGCAGGCTTTTTTGTACCACTTGGGGCGATAAAAAGTTTTCCTGTACGAAACGCCCCATCGACTCGGCAATACGGTCTTTGTTGCGTGGAATAATTTCGGTGTGATCACGTAAGAATTTAGGAATTGGCATTTTGCCAAAAGGATTGCGAAACAGCACCGTAATCGCATACCAGTCTGCCAGACCACCGACCACGCCTGCTTCGGCAGACAGCATTAGTATGTGAATCAACCACGTATATTCAGGCAGTAATTTTGCGGTTAGCATTAATGCCAGCCATGCCACCACGGCAATCACTAAAGCAATGGTGGCAAAGCGTTTACTGCGTTGCAGGCTCGGAGAGCTATGCTGCGAGCTGCTCGCTAAAGTGTGGTCAGACGCTGTATTCATGCAGGCATCCTTATCTCATTAGGGCGCGGCAGGGGCAGAGGTTGGTGGGGGTAATGGTTGTCCTGTGGGACTTAAACCATATTTTGCCCCCAGTGATTGTAAAATTAGGCTCGCATCAAAGGCATCTTCAGGTGCAGATTTTTGATCTTTAAAACACTGAATGGTGTAAGACACTTGAGTCGGATCGAGGGTCACCACTTGCGGCATATCATAGAATGGGTCAGGCCAGAATGGTGCGCGACGATGATAATATCCATACGGCGAATAGCTATACGGATAGTAACTTGGTGCAGGGTAAACCACGGCTTGTCTAGGTGGTTTCTGGCTACGGTTACTCGGATCATCTAAAACTTTAAAAAAGCGAAAACCGTGTTGCAGCGTGGTTTGTGCTGCTTTCACCAAAGTAATTTCTTCTGCAGTGCCAAAACTCATGTTATGACCCGCTAAAAAACTAATCCGATAGGTTTGCGCATTCAGTGGTGTGGTGCTGTATTGCCCCAACTGCTCAAAGCTGAGCGGTTTAGAGGATGTCGTGGCACAGCCTGTAAACAGCAAACTGCTGGCAAGGGCAAGACCGAGTAGGGAATATTTCATGTGAAAGCTCCTGTACACATCAACCAGCCAAGACAAGCTCGCCAGTTAGAAACTGCTATTGGGTTGGGTTAAAAACTCAAGTTCTTCTGCACTCGAAGGACGTCCCAACACCTGATTCCGATGCGGATAACGCCCAAAACGGTCAATAATCACTTTATGTTTCAGTTCATAGCCCAACACGGTGGGGTCATTCAAACTTTCAAACAGCGTCAATGCGACTTCGTGAATACGTTTGGATTCACTGTGCATAAACGGCATATATAAAAAACGGCGTTCGGTTGGGTTTAAGTCCTGATCCAATTTTAAGTGAATCATTTCCTGTGCCAACACCAAGGCCATTCCATCTTGGGCAAAGGCACGCGGGTCATTACGGTATAAATTACGTGATAATTGATCTAAAACAATGATTTCAGCCAAACGACCTGCAGGTGTTTCGCGCCATGTCCATAATTCTCCTTGTGCCGCTTGTTGCAGTACATCGGTAAATTTTTCTGCGAGCAGGGCATCAAATTCTGCGCTTTTGACAAACCAGTTCGGTTCTGCAGCAGGAGAAAACCAAAAATCTAAAAAATCTTGATAATTCATACGCTTTATTATTTACCTCTGTTCTTTTGATTATAAAATCACAAATTTAGCATGTCTTATAGTGCAACTTTGTGATAAAAAATTGCCAAATTAAAATTTATTGACGTTGACCACTTTATAAAATGTCAGCATGCCCCAAAATCATCATTTTGTTAGAAAAAACAGCCCAAGCGCATGTGCTGATGCCAAATCAAGTTATACTTGAACGGTAGCAATTTCATCTCAGATCATCTGCATGATAGAGAAAATTGCCACCGACCCAAAATCAGCCTGTGGTTTATGTCGTATTTGTAGTGTATTGGATTAAGCGAGAGTGTAATGAGTCAACCCGAACCAAATGCGCAAGATGTTCTACCAACATGGGTAGACGCTGCGTTGCTTCAAGGGATGTTGCGCGGGATTGAACGCGAAAGTCTGCGTATGCAAAGCGATGGCTTCTTGTCGCAGCAAGCACATCCTCAAGCCTTGGGTTCGGCACTCACACATCCGCATATTACTACGGACTATTCCGAAGCGTTGATGGAGTTCATTACTCCACCGCAAAGCAGCATTCAACACGCGCTTGATTATTTGCGAGATATTCATAGCGTGGTGCATCAACACTTAGGCGAAGGTGAAAAACTTTGGCCGCTGTCGATGCCATGTATGCTTGATGAAACCGATGACGGTATTCCACTGGCGCAATATGGCAGCTCCAATATTGGGCGCTTTAAAACTTTGTATCGCCGTGGTTTAGGTGTGCGCTATGGTCGCCGTATGCAGACCATTTCAGGGGTGCATTATAATTTATCCTTCCCTGAACATTTATTTGCCGCCTTGCAACAACATGAAAGTGATGAGCAGCTCAAAGCACTGAGTTTGCAAGATTATCGTAGTCATCGTTATTTAGGTTTAATTCGTAACTTTATTCGTTTAACACCATTGGTGATGTTTTTAGTCGGTGCAAGTCCATCGGTTTGTCAGTGTTTTATGACGGGGCGTGAACATCATTTGCTGCCGTTGTTAAGAGGCACGTTGTATTTACCGTATGCGACTGCATTGCGTATGGGTAACTTTGGCTATCAAAACTCGGCGCAGAAAAAACTTGGTATTCATTACAATGATTTAACGGGTTATTTGGATGGTTTGCAAAAAGCCGTGAAAACCCCGTACTTGCCATTTAGCCGCTTAGGTTTAGATGATGCTACGGGTGAGCCAATTCAAATTAATGACCATGTGCTGCAAATCGAAAATGAGTACTACAGTTTGGTGCGCCCAAAACAAGTACCACAAGAAGGTGAAACCCCATCTCAAGCACTTGCCAATCGTGGTATTGGTTATGTCGAATTACGTGCGGTAGATGTTAATCCGTATAGCCCAATTGGGATAGATGAACATACCGCAGGCTTTTTGGAAGTCTTAGCATTGTATTGTTTGTTGCAAGACAGCCCAGCCTTGTTAGATGCGGAACAAAGCATCATCGAAAAAAATCAGGCCGAAGTGGTCAATCGTGGGCGTGCGCCAAATGCGCACATTCAAGAGAGCGATGTTAAAACCCCAATTGAAGCGTGGGGACAGCAGTATGTCACCGCCATGCAACCTTTGGCTGTTTTACTCGATCAAAGTTATGCGACGCAGCTGTATTCTCAAGCTTTAGAACGCATGATGGCGCGTTTACATGAAGTCGATGAAACTCTGTCGGCACACATGATTGCCGATACTATTCGTCATGGCGGTACGTGGGGCTTTGGCAGTTATATGGCGCAGCAACATGCACATGCGTATGAGCAACATGCGCTGCGTCCTGAAACACAAACATATTTTGATGAAATTGCAGTGCAATCTATTCAGCAACAACAACAACTTGAACAAGCACAAGGTCTGAGTTTTGCAGACTATGTCGCACAATATAGATAACAGTTCAGGGATTTAAACATGCAATTGAGTTATCGTCTGCTAAGTGGTGTTTTATTTTTAGCCAGTGTCATTGGGATGACATTTGCATTGTATTTGGAGCATGTGCAAGGTTTAGCGCCGTGTCCACTGTGCGTTTTTCAGCGGGTGGGCCTAATTGTATTGGGCTTGGTTTCACTGATTGCCTTTGTGCATAACCCTAAATCTAACGTGGTTAAGCGTATTTATGCGCTGTTCGGCAGTATTGGAATTTTATGGTCGGTGGGTGTGGGAGCACGTCATGTTTGGCTGCAAAACTTACCGCCTGATCAAGTGCCAAGCTGCGGCCCAGGACTGGATTATTTGGTAGATGCTTTACCCATGAAAGCTGTGTTGCAACAAGTGCTGTCGGGTTCAGGTGAATGTGCTGTGATTGATTGGACGTTCTTGGGGCAGTCTTTACCAGTATGGTCATTGCTGTTTTTTAGTGTGTTGGCCTTGGTCAGTTTATGGCAATTACTGCGTAACTATCCTTTTGTTGCGCCTGCTTCATTTGGCAAAATCAAGAAAAAATAAGTTTGGTCTATCTGGTATTGGATTTAAAAAAGCGCCATCTACAAAACTGAGATGGCGCTTTTTTATATTTTTAGTTGGGTAAGTCTTAAATTTTAAGTCAGGGCAATGCCTTCTAAACTTGACCAATCACCAATAAATTCATGGATTTGCTGTTCAGGTACATCTTCTTGTGGTGGATAAAACCACTTCACCAATTGCTCGGCCACACTTGGGTGATAAGGCAACTGAAAATGGTTTAAACCATAAAACACCGCTTTATGTGATTCGGGCAATTTCAATTCAAAACGTGGGTTGGGATGTTCGCCCAAAGCACTTTTCACGCTAACCAGATAATCGCCAATCACTTTGCGGTTCAGCTTTTGTTTTTTCTCACGCTCAATACTGCCTGCAACAAAGTAGGTGTTGATATGGGTCGGTAAGGGCGCAGGTTTACGATTGTCATCGACCTGTCCAATCCGTGCCTGATTATGTTCCCAGTCATCATCACGCACACTGCCATGCCGCAAATCTAAAATACCGTTACTGCGGATATTGACCAAATGCCCGACAATTTTCACAATCGGGAAGCGGCCTAATTTATCTTGCAAATGGAACCCAAAACGCTCCAGTACTGCCCCATGGTGCGGTGAACCTAGACATACCAGATTTTCCACCAAATGAATCCAGCCATGCATATTTTGTTTGCCGTAAAACAGCGCACTGCGTGACACCAAGCCGCCCATGCTGTGGCCAATTAAATCAATACTGGTAATTTGAGGATGACGCTGAATTAAGTCTTCCAGTGTATTGGCGAGACTACGCCCATTGGCTGAAATTCTGCGTCCTGTATTGTAGTTCAGATACAGCATGGTGTTGTGATCACGTTGCGCCAGTAGTTTTTCACCAAAACCACCCATTTGATGTGATGTCCAATCTAAATGGTTACGACACAAACCATGCGCAAAAATCACAATACGCCCAGACAAATCGCCTTGTTGAACTGCACCATAATGATCGTATAGCACCATAGGCAACGCGAGCGGATTTTGCTGCTCGAGTAAATAATCTCCCAACACCCCATTGAGTACACCGACTAAAAAGTGCAGGCTGGGGGTTAGGGCTTTGTCATGTAAATTTGGGAATTGTGCATTAATATGGCGTAAGCCAGGTGCAACAAAGTGGTAGCCGTATTGTTGCAAACTATTAAAGGCGAATTTATACAGCTTTTGAAATGTGGCTGTTTTCTGGAATTTTTTGGAGCGTTGTTCGCTCATGCCAAACACGCTAAGCAGGACTTCACGCTGAATGGTTTGAATGACATCGGTCATGACAGCATTCAGACGTGTGCTGACCAATTGTGCCAAGCCTTCTAAAATATCGGCCTGACTTGGAGGTGTACGATCCCATCTACAATAGGTTTCATGCAGTGGTGTTAAACTTGGCATACTGTGTTGCCCCTTGTGTTCCCATATACCGAACGCTTTATTTTTACTTGAGTTCGCGGTATAAACTTGTACGCTTTCATTTTATCGTGTTTATTTCGATCTACTTTTAAAATACCGATGACTGCCAAGATGCACGCGTCTTTTTGTCTAACAATTGCATTTTTCCATGAAAAATAAATTAAAAACACATAAAAAGTGGCTAAATTTCACGAGATCGAGAGAAAAAATAAGGGCATAGCAACAATGAATTTGATTTATTTACATGGTTTTCAAAGTAGCCCTTTGTCCATGAAAGGGCAGTTATTGTATGCCTATGTGCAGCAGCATCGCCCAGATATTCAGATGCATTTGCCCGATTTAAATGCACCGCCTTTAGAGGTTTTGGCACAACTGTCGGCATTGATTCGAAGCTTGCCCAATGTGGCATTGGTGGGTAGCAGCTTGGGTGGTTTTTATGCGACACAATTGGTCGCACAGCATCATGTGCCTGCTGTTGTGATCAATCCTGCTATGCGACCATGGCAGTTGTTTCAAGACTTGTTTGGCGATGTATTGCCTTACACCGTACACCCAAACTGGCATTTAACTGCACAGCAATTGGATGACTTAGCAGACATTGCGTTGCCAGTTGCGCAAGATGCAGACAAAATATTGGTGTTATTGCAACAAGGTGATGAAGTTTTGGATTATCGTGAAGCGCAGCGTTATTATAGTGCTGCTTCGCCTTCGGCCATGATGATGACCGAAGCGCACGGCAACCATGCCATGGATGATTTTGCAGACAAAATTCCGATGTTACTGCAATTTTTATCGGATTCCCTAGCCTAAGGAAACAGTACAACGTGTCTCAATATACCGCTCAATCTCTTGAAGTTTTATCTGGTTTAGATCCAGTACGTCGTCGTCCGGGCATGTATACCGACACCACACGTCCAAACCATTTGGCGCAAGAAGTCATTGATAATGCGGTGGACGAAGCGCTTGCGGGACATGCCAATAAAATTACGGTAAAAGTCTATAAAGATGGCTCATTGTCAGTAGAAGACAATGGCCGTGGCATGCCTGTCGATATTCACCCTGAATACGGACAAAGCGGGATTGAAATTATTCTGACCAAACTGCATGCAGGCGGTAAATTCAGTACCGATAACTATCAGTTCTCTGGTGGTTTGCACGGCGTTGGTATTTCCGTGGTCAATGCCTTATCTAGCCGTGTAGAAGTGACCGTACAGCGTCAGGGTAACCTGTATAAAATGGCATTTGATCAGGGTGAAGCTGCTGCGCCTTTAGAAGTATTGGAAGGCAAAGCACCAAAACGTGCTTCGGGTACGTTGGTGCATTTTTGGCCTGAAGCTAAATATTTTGATTCGCCTAAATTTGCACTAAAAGCCTTAAAACATAATTTAAAAGCCAAAGCGGTACTGGCTGCAGGTTTAGAGATTCATTACATTGATGAAATTAACGATGAAAAAATTGTTTGGCAGTTTGAAAATGGTCTAGTCGACTATTTGATGGATGAGCTAGAAGATCGTGAGATTTTACCAGCCCCTGCTTTTGTGGCGACAGGTGAGGCAGAACGTGCCAGTGCCGAATTTGCAATTTGCTGGAATGTAGAAGGCGGCGAGCAAATTCAGGAAAGTTATGTCAACTTGATTCCAACTGCTCAAGGCGGTACGCATGTCAATGGTCTGCGTTCTGGTGTGACCGATGCGTTACGTGAATTCTGTGAGTTACGCAATTTATTGCCGCGCAATTTAAAACTGTCTGCCGAAGATGTTTGGGATGGGGTCAACTACATTTTATCGTTAAAGTTCCAAGAACCGCAGTTTTCAGGGCAAACCAAAGAGCGTTTATCGAGCCGTGAAGCAGCAAGTATTATGCAGAATATCGCCAAAGATGCCTTTGCCTTGTGGTTGAACCAAAACTCTGACATTGCCATGCAACTGGCAGAAATGGCTATTTCCAAAGCAGGTCGTCGTTTAAAAGCGGCGAAAAAAGTAGAACGTAAAAAAATTGTTTCAGGCCCAGCCTTGCCAGGTAAACTGGCCGACTGCGTGGGGCAAACCCGTGAAGAATCGGAACTGTTTATTGTAGAAGGTGATTCTGCAGGGGGGTCTGCCAAACAAGCGCGCGATAAAAACTTTCAGGCGATCATGCCAATTCGCGGAAAAATTTTAAATACGTGGGAAGTATCTTCGGACGAGGTTTTGGCTTCACAGGAAGTACACGATATTGCAATTGCGATTGGGGTTGACCCAGGCAGTGATGACTTGTCTGAATTACGTTACGGGAAGATTTGTATTTTGGCCGATGCCGACTCGGATGGTTTACACATTGCTACCTTGCTGTGTGCTTTATTCGTGAAACATTTCCCAAGCTTGGTGGAAGATGGGCATTTATACGTCGCCATGCCGCCATTATTCCGTATTGATGACGGTAAAGATGTGCATTATGCGTTAGATGACGATGAGCTGGAAAACACCCTGAAAAAAGCCAAGACCAAAAATCCGCAAATTACCCGATTTAAAGGTTTGGGTGAAATGAATGCCAGTCAGTTACGTGAAACCACGATGGATCCAAATACACGCCGTTTGGTGCAACTCGATTTGGATGATAGTCATTTTACCGCAGGTTTATTGGATAAATTGCTGGCTAAAAAACGCTCTGCAGACCGTAAAGTGTGGTTAGAGCAAAAAGGTAATTTAGCCGATTTGGCGGTTTAAGCTGATTTAATTTAGAAAAAGCATCCATTATTTCAAAAAAGTAATGGATGCTTTTTATTGTAATTTTGATTGGTGTTTATAATTCAATATTTTCAGGCCATAAAAAATATCCACCATATTGACTGGTTTTAAATTCTGCACCTACGTCTTTGCCTTGTTGAGTGAGTATGTGCTTTCCAGCATCATTGATATTTAAAAAGCCTTTTTCGGTAAAATGAGCCAATAATTCATTGGTTTTCATTTTATGTTTTGCTGCAAGTTTAGATGATGTTAATTTACCAACATTATTGTCATTGGTTTCTTCAACAGATTCATTGATTGGTTCGGCTTTAACTTCATCTAAACTAATTCTAACTTCATCACTAATACGGATAATACGCTGTGCTTCTTCATAAGCATCTTTAAAGACATCTTGATCTTCATATTTACGAATCAAAATGCCCATTTCGTTATTATTAATTTGGCTAAACTCATAAAGATTTAGACTAGAAATAATACATTCAGACTCATTGAGATAGCATTTAGCATGTAAGTTTTTACAAAAACTGAGTCGAACAAAATCAAGTTTTTGCATCCATTTTATTTCATCAGGATGTAAATCGCTTTTTCCATAAACGATCCGAATATCAATTTTGAGTCGATCTTTATCTTCAAGTAATTCTTTAATACGATCATTTAAACGTAAATATGGGCTAATTAAAATTAACCTTTCTTTGGCATTTTTTATAAGTTCTTCTAAGAAAAAATTGGTCGCGCTCGTATTCAAAAACTTAGCCATTTAACCCTCCTCATCGTATCTAAATTATTAAGTCCTGAGTATAGCGAATTTATTTAGGTAATTATTTGATGATTAAAATATTCTAAAATTAAGGTGAAAAAAATGGAGCATCTTGTGCTCCATTTTTTTATTGATCCTTAACTAAAGAACCAATATACGAATAATGAAATAATAAATACGCACATGACGTTCAAGACCATGCCCACACTCATCATTTCACTTTGTTTAATTTGACCAGTACCAAATACAATCGCATTTGGTGGCGTTGCCACAGGAAGCATAAAGGCACACGATGCCCCAATACCAATAATCACCACTAAAATTTCTTTTGGAATACCCATTTGGTCTGCAATTGCAGCAAATACAGGGACCAATAATGCAGCAGACGCCGTATTACTTGTAAATTCAGTTAAGAAAATAATGAAGATGGTCACCGCAAAAATCACCACCAATGGAGAGGTATCCCCAAAGGTATTGGCAAGGGTTTGACCCAATACCAAAGATGCACCTGAATCTTTTAAGATTGCACTGAGGGTTAAACCACCACCAAACAGTAATAACACGCCCCAATCGGTATTTTCAGCCACTTGCCGCCATGATGCAGTACCTAGCATGACCACCAAACATGCAGCAGCTAATGCAGTCCATGTATCGGGTTGGCTAATACCAAAGGTTTCGCTAAGCTTCTTACCAAAAATCCACGCGACTGCAGTACATACGAATAAAAGCATGGTTGCAATACGGGTTTTGGTCCAAGGAATCACTTCAGTTTCAAAATGAATTTTCTGGTTTAAATTTGGACGCAATACCAAATACAAGCTGACCAACATGGCTGGCAGTAAAATCAGCATCATTGGTAAACCAATTTTCATCCAGTCAGCAAAGTCATAGTCTAAAGCTTTGGCTGCAATGGCGTTTGGCGGAGAGCCGACCAAAGTCCCCAAACCACCTAAACTGGCAGAGTAGGCAATCCCCAATAAAATGAAAACGAAGGTTTTACGCTCTTTGGTGGCATCGAGGTGTGACAACAAACCTAGTGCCAGCGGTAACATCATTGCTGCAGTCGCGGTGTTGGAAATCCACATCGACAGCGCAGCAGTGACCGCAAAAATAGATAAAACCGAAATCCCCAAGTGACCGCCCGACATGGAAATAATCCACATTGCAATTTTACGATCCAGTTTTTGGATATGCAGCGCAGTTGCTAAGGCAAAACCACCAAAGAATAAGAAAATGACAGGGTCAGCAAAAGTGGCTAATGCTTGCTTGGTTGAAATTGGTACAAGTTCTTTGCTGGCATTTTCAAGTGGCATACCTAAAGCTACAGCAAGCACAGGTACTAACAGTGCTGTAATGGTAATGTGTACCGCTTCGGTGAGCCATAAAATACCAATAAAAAGCAACAGACTTAGACCCTTATTGGCGTTTTCATCATAGGGTAAGACGTTATACAAACCGAAAGAGAGCAGGGTCGCAAGAATAACAATGGCCCAAGTCTTGATCAGTTCTTTTCGCTTAATACTGGCTGGCACTTCTATATGGTTATTTTCCATAGAAGTTCGCTCCGTAAAAATGGAATAAAAGGAAAAGTTGGAAGATTGGTCGGTGCAAACGACCGAAGCAGTCTTAACAGACTGTTTTTTAAGCTAGTCTTAATTATAGGTGTAAAAAATTATTTAAGCCAAAAAAAATCTAAATAATTTTCCATTTGTTATGTTCATTTTATTGATTTATATCAACAATGCAGGCTGTTTTGTGATGATGGCTAATCCTTGAGCAATTGCGTAAATAGCCATGAAACTAAGTAAAGTAAAAACAATGTGCTTAAATACAGCCTGAGAAATATTTTTACGAATCAGACTGCCCACATAAACCATTGCTACAGAAATTAGGCAAATTAGCGCCAAAACCTTAAATTGTGTGCTGCTAAATTGTTGAATTACTGGATATAACACTGCCAGTTGAATGAGTTTAGAGACAATAAAATTAAGATTACTAATCACCACAATATCGGTTTTACTGTGTTGGGTGCTGAGCAAATACATCATTAAAAACGGTGCCATAGCATTGGTGGCTCCACCAATCACACCTGCTAGAAAACCAAAAATCAGCATATTTTTCAGTGAGGCTGAAATTTGTAAGGGGTGGGTTCTAAACTGATCGGCCACGTAAAGCAGAATCAGTGTCCCCATCGCAAATTTTAAATAGCCTTCATTTAGAATCAGCAGCAAACTGACGCCTAAATAGCTGCCAATTAACGCACTGAGAATTAAGCCCCAATATTTTTTGCAGTAGCCATATAAACTGCTCAATAAAGATTGCTTGGTGTCACCCCGCAACATGTATAGATTTAACAGTAAACAGGGAATGAGAACCAAGGCGACTGCGGTACTCAGCGGATACAGCATCGCCACTGCAGCGGTGCTAAGCATGGGAAAGCCAAAACCACTCATGCCATGTAAAATTGCGGCAATGGCACAAAATAGCAGAATAATGAAATCGGTTTTTTGCATGTGGGGTTCACAGTGCTTTTTATTTGAAATTTAACTCAATGTAGCGGAATTTTGTAGCAAGTACAAACGGGTTGCGTGGTGGTGAGCAATGTATAACGATTGAAAATTATTTTAACGACCAATAAAAAAGCAAGACTGAAGTCTTGCTTTTTGAATAGCGATGAGGCTGGCTTAGAAGTGGTATTTGACTAATGCGCTAACATCGTTTTGATCTACGCCTTTAATACCAAACTTGTTGTTCCAGACAGAATGTTCAATACCCACGTATAAACGTGTATTTGGAGAGATATGTTTACCTGCATTCCACTTGTATTGTGTAGTCCAGTTGAGTTCGCTGGCGTGGTCATCTTCTGCAGTAGACCAATCAAGGAAACCATCAACTAAAAAGTCTTCAGCACCGACTTTAAACGGAAGGCCGTAAGCAAACGTCAATTGATAATCATCTTCAGACACATCTTTATCATTGTCTGCTTTGTAGAAGTTTAGCTGTGCATATTTAAAATATGGAATTTCAAGATCAAAACCAATACCGTACAGGTAGTTGTTAAAGCCTTCACCACCTTCCCAAGTCGTTGCAATTAAAACGTCTTTAATTGGGCCGACTGCCAGTTTTTGACCTGAAACAGCACCCAAGCTTAAACGCGGTGATACTTCAAAGTAAGTTTCATTGCCGTCAGCATCATTGTTAGAGCGGTCAGCAAAGGCAAAAAAATCACCGTATTTCAATCCAGCAGCATATTCGAAGGTAACTGTACTTTGTTCCAGTTTTTGATCTTCAGTAGCGTAAGGTGATTTGTAATTCTCACCATATAAACCTGTAATGCTGAAATCTTGCCAAACTGGCGCAGCTTGCGTGAATGTTGCAGCAGTGGAGAGAGCGCATAGCGCAGCAATATGTGTAAATTTCATAAAATAAGACCCCAAGAAAAGCGTTTCAAGGATACAGATTCTTAAGCAAAAATAAAGCAAAATTCGATTATTGACAGGTCATTTCTTGGTATTTTTTGCCAATTCTAAAAGCGCTGCATTTTTTGCAGGATTTAAAACCAATGGTAAAAATAATGTCTAGCTTTTTGCATGCCATGCTAAGCCCCTTAAAAGCATCAAGTTTCTGTGTTGAAAAACCAATCACATTGGCTTGAACAGTCAAATTGGTTGCTTATTGAACATCTGAGCGAAAACTTGTCCTAAAAGGGTTATTCTTTTGCTGCTTTTCTATAAATATCGCTTGCATATTTTTTAGATAGGCCCGATATTCAAGGTATAGGGACACGGTTCTGCAGACTTAAAAGTGTTCATCATTCAAATGGGAGGAAGTTATTCCAAACTAAGTTGAAGATGTACTTTATGCTGTAAAAACAGCACATTATAAACACGCTAAAACGTATATGTATAAAATTATATGTAAGATTTTGGCACAACAAGATTCAGAAATAACGAACGCAAGAGGATGAAATCATGAATATTGAAATCCGTACCGATAAAAACATTCAAAACAGTGATCGATTAATTAGTTACGTTCGTGAAGAACTGAATAATGAATTCCAACGCCACAGTGAGCGTATTACCCATTTTTCAGTACATTTTAGTGATGAAAATGGGGAAAAAGGCGGTGATGACGACATCCGTTGCATGATTGAAGCCCGTCCAGCAGGTTTAAAACCAGTGGTTGTAAATCATCGTGGTCACAACATTGATACTGCAATTCATGGTGCGATTGACCGTTTAAAACGCAGCCTAGAACATGCGTTTGAAAAAAATGAGAACCCTCGTGGTGCCCGCCCTGAATTTGTAGATACAGATGTCGATGCTGACGAATAAGAAACATGCAGTTTAAGTACTGCAGGCTTCTGGCCTCGCAAATATTGCGGGGCTTTTTTATGCCTGATAGAACTGTGCAGATGTAAATTCACGATTTGCTGACATTTATCTCATACAAATGCCGCTTTATTGGGCATAATAGTCTTAAATTGAATATTGATTGAAGAGAGCTTTCTGCATGTTAACTGCGCAACAACAAGTTTTGGTGCAAGCAATAGAAGAATTAGACCTTGCCCAAGTGCAACGCCTTTTGGCAGAGGGTTTGGATCCTAATTTTATGGATGCCGAAAAGGGGCCTGTCATTTCGGTCTGGTCTGACGGTTTATTTCAATGGTGGGAAAAAATTTGTGAAGCTTATGAGGCGGGTCAGCCATTAAGTGATCAGCAAAAACAACAAGATTTACAAGTCCATTTAGATATTTTAGAAGCCTTGATTCAAGCCAAAGTGAATTTGCATTTATGGGATGCCGAAGAAGTCTACGGCCCACTTTGGGATGCGGCTTCTGCAGCATGTGTTCCTGCGGTACAGCGTTTATTAGATGAAAAAGTCGATCCGAACAGCAAAGATGAAGATGGTTTAACGATTTTATCTTCAATTAGTGATTTATTGTTTGATTGTGATTTTGATGAAATTCAGTGGTCGGATGCTTTGCTAGAAGAACAGCAGACTTTAGAATTGTTGCGTCGCCATGGCGCAAAAATGAGTAAAGAATTGGCCTAACCGCAGAGATAAAAATATGTCAGCATTAAAAACAGTTGGAATTCTGGTGGCAGCAGCGATCAGCATGCAGGTTGGAGCAACCGAGTTTGAATTTGATCGTCTTGGTGCAGGAATGAGCACAGGTATCACCCCTGTAGGAAAATTGGCTTGGGAACAGGCTTTGCCAAGTGCAAGTTATCAGGAAAGTAACAACGCTTTGGGCGAAACAGTGAAAACCACACGCTTAAATGCTGACATGTTGTTGCGTACAGGCTTAATGCAGGACTTAGAGTTGCAACTAGGTTGGCAGGGTCCTGCGTGGAGCCAAAGCAAAACTGCAGGGCAATCGGTTGAAGATGATGGTTTGGGCGATGTCAGCATTGGCCTAAAACAAGCGATTGATTTAAATGACGATAAATTGTCGATGGCGGTATTGTTAGAAGCGTTAATTGCCACAGGCAATGACGGTTTTACTGAACATGACGATATTTACAGTTTAAGCACAGCGGTGAGCTATCAATATAGCGACCTATTAAAAACGGGCATCACTATGCGTTATGCGGTGCAAAATAGTGATTGGGCGGCAACTGCGATTCCAAATATTCAATATCGTTTAAATGATCAATGGTCGGGTTTTTCTGAGTTGGTGTATCGCAAAGCAGAAAGTCAGGACTATGAATATGGTTTGGGTTCAGGGCTGATTTATACACTGAATGAGCGGACCCAACTCGATGCCAGTGTTGGTGTAGATTTAGACGGTGCAGATAAAAGTTACCGTGCAGGTTTAGGGATGTCGTTCCTGTTCTAAGTGAACAGCACTTAAAACAGCAACTCAAAATGCAGCGCGTGTAAACAGTGATTTCACGCGCTGCATTTATTAAATAACAACAAAGTGTATGCGGAGGCAGCTAAAACAAGATGACACCGCCATTTTTTCAGCCGAGTACAGCACAGTTTAATGCAGTGATTCGAGGCGTGGCTTATCATCTGAGTCACTATTTGCATGAAGCTGTGCGCATTTTATTGCTGGGTTGGCTGTTGCTGTTCAGTTTGAATGTGCAAGCAGAAACGCCATTACTTCCGCCCGAAAAAGCCTTTCAGTTTAGTGTTGAATCTGTAGATTCGCATCAGGCAGAACTGCGCTGGAACATGCCTGAACAGTATTATTTGTATCGACATCAATTTAAGGTCGAGCATGGGCAGCAAGTGCTGGCTTTGGAGTTGCCTCCCGCTGAAGATGTTTATGATGAAAATTATGGACACACTCAAGTTTATTATCGGCAGGTGAGTTTTAAAATTCCCACCCAAGCTGCGCAGCACTATCAAGTGACTTGGCAAGGGTGCGCCCAAGATCGGATTTGTTATCCACCGCAGCGTATAGAATTCCAGACCGATAACACAGGTTTGGTCATTTTAGAAAATCAAAGTGCATCACAAAAAAGTATTTGGGCTGGGCAAAGTAGTTTCACTCGTGAAGGATTTTCAACTGCACCTGCCAATTCTCCAACTGATTTGCAGACAAGCCCTGAAGCTGCACAACCTATAACGGCACAAGATCAGCAGTGGTCTGAAAAACTGGCACAAAGCTCGTTGGCCTATGGCTTGTTATTATTTTTTGGATTAGGGCTGCTGCTGGCTTTTACCCCGTGTTCTTTGCCGATGTTGCCCATTTTGACCTCTCTATTGGTACGTGAACACAAAGGCCTCAAAGCATGGATGATTGCATTGGTCTTTGTCTGCAGTATCGCCATGGTCTATGCGCTGTTGGGTTTAATTGCCTCATCGGCAGGTTTGAATTTTCAGCGTTGGTTGCAGCAGCCTGCAACCTTAATTGCCTTTAGCCTGTTATTTGTGCTGTTTGCTTTAAACCTATTTGGTTTGTTTGAAATCAAGTTACCACGTGCTTGGGTCAATCGACTCGATCAGGCGCAATCTATGCAAAAGGGCGGTAATTTAGCTGGTGCTGCGCTAATGGGCATGTTATCTGCCTTGTTGGTTGGGCCGTGTATGACTGCGCCGTTAGCAGGGGCATTATTGTTTATTTCCCAAACCCAAAGTCAGATACAGGGTGCGTTACTACTATTTACACTCGGTTTTGGCATGGGTACGCCGTTATTGTTGGCCAGTGTGCTTGGGGCAAAAGTATTGCCGCGAGCAGGCTTGTGGATGCATCAAATTAAAGTGCTGTTTGCCTTTATTATGCTGGCTTTAGCACTATATTTTGTCCGTCCTTTAATCGGTGAAGCATGGCTGCAATGGCTTAGCTTGGCACTTGGACTCAGTTTTATTGGCTATGTGCTGCATCGTTTAAGCCGCTATCATGGTGGCTTGCGAGCCTTTTATGTGAGTGCGTTATTGTTGGTTGTGCCTTATCTGATTTATAGCCAGTATCAACACAGTCAGCGCTTTTGGCAGCAAAAAAGTGTAGTAGGATTACAATGGCATCAGGCCAAAACTGCTGCCGAATTACAACAGTTACTGGCTCAAGCCCCTAAAAATCAGCAAGTGATGATCGATGTTTATGCCGACTGGTGTGTAGCGTGTCGTCCGATTGAGCAGCAAGTATTGAAGGCTGCTGAGGTTAAACAGGCATTGGCAGCGTATTATCTGATTAAACTCGATTTAAGTGATTATGATGAAAGTCATCAGGCCTTGCTTAATCAATGGGAAATTTTAGGGCCACCGACATTCTTGTTTTTAGATGCACAACAACAAGAAATTCGCAGTTTACGTTTAACAGGTGCATTTACCGAGCGTACTTTATTGCAACAGCTCAGTCAGTTGGGTGCGTGCCGCAACTTGACTCAAAAATGCTCGATGGGTATTTAACGAACCCAGAAAAAAAGCCCCGCCATGAATATGAAAAATGAGCTGTGTTGCAGCATTCTGTGGTTTTAATTCTTCGGCATGCAGACCTGCTAAACGCAGCGCGCGTACCTGCACCGACTTTTGCATGGGAAATAAACGGCACATTTGTTCTAGTGCAAAACGTACAGAATTGGGGGGTAAATTAAATTGGCTTGGTTTGCGAATGGTGGTTTTTAAAAACTGCTCTGTAATAATTTGTTTCCACATGGGGTTAATCTTCATGATTTTTCCATCTTGTTCTTTATTTGATCGGATATTTGTGTATTTACCAACATAATTTACAAGGGTACACTAAACGGTCACATTCAAAAATTGCAAATTTGTTGTGACTTTTTAATAATAAAGTTGTCTGATAGTAGACCAGGGAAACAAAACAATGAAAAAAATTGCACTTGCATTCGGGCTGTTAGGTTTAAGCGCTTTGGCCAATGCTGCAGATCCGCTTAACGGCACAGTTTGGAAAACAATTGACGACAAAACCAAACAACCCAAAGCCACGGTAAGATTTACTGAGCAAAAAAATGGAACTTTAACCGCAAGCATTCAGTCAATTTTAACGCCTGGTGAAGAAAATGCCTGTACAAAATGTGAAGGTCCGTATCACAACAAATCACTCAAAGGTTTGACCATTGTTCGCGGTCTGAAAAATACAGGCGGCACGAGCTACGATGGTGGTTCAATTCTTGACCCGCAAACAGGTAAAACCTACAAGCTAAAAGGTAAACTTGCCGATGGTGGTAAGAAACTGGAATTGCGTGGTTTCATTGGTGTAGCGGCATTGGGTCGTAACCAAACATGGATTCGTGCGAACTAAGCATGTATTCCACCTGTGCAGTTGAAATCATATTGCACAGGATATAAAAAAACCTGCTCCATGTGAGCAGGTTTTTTTATTGGTATTTTTTTAAACTTAACCTAAAGCACGATAAGCCGCTTCATCAAAACCCGCAATAAAGCCTGATTCAGTTTTTAAGACAGGACGTTTAATTAAACTGGTGTGAGTGCAAAGTGCTTCAATTAAGTTGGCTTCACTGGCCAAAGCAGCTTGCTGTTCTGCTTCGCTGAGTTTGCGCCAAGTGGTGCCTTTTTTATTCAGTACTACATCTTGCCCAAGCGCATCTAACCAACTTTTGACAGTGTCGGCATCGATCCCTTGTTTTTTATAATCGTGAAACTCATAACTTAGCCCCAATTCATTGAGTAAATCGAAGGCTTTTTTCATTGAATTGCAGTTCTTAATCCCATAAATTTTTAACATATTTTTTTCACGTTAATATCATCAAACTGGCTATAGCCTAGCCCAAAACAGCGCTAAGTGCTAGAAACTTGCAGTGAACAATGATTGGCTGTTTAAATGGTATGTGTCATCAATACGTCATACCGATGTCACCAAATTGACACTTGATCGCTCTAAAATGGGACGCATAAACAGAAAAAAATGAAAAACTTGATAAGAACAGACTCTAGTGAAAATAAAAAATACAGTGAAGAACAACAGTAACAGCGCAAAACAGAAAATAAGATGATAAAAAGAGAAAACCCGCATTTAATCATCCTGATTATGCGGGTCTCATTTTAACGTCCATTGTTACATCCTTGAAACTAACCAAAACCAGTTAGTTTATTTTCCATCCTTCGGCTTCCAATCCTTTTGTGTCATCCTGACTGTCCCTTTGCCGTTATGCAATAATGCGCTGAATCGACTTGAAGATAAATACACAAAGTCGACAGATTATGTGCGAATTGAACCTCAGTTGAGTGAACAACTGTTCACTCGTGTAGGCTGTGAAATTTGTGTGAATAAGGGACTATTGACAATTCGTCCTTCGCTGCGCCTTGCGCTGCAAACAAAGCAGTGCTTGTTTTTGCTCAGGCTGTGGCTAAAACTTTCTCAGATTGCGTTATGAAACTTGGCAATAGACCCACTATTCCCTGCGTTTCATGCCTGATCTGCTCAGTTTTAGCCTACAGCGCAAACCATTTATGAAATGTCAATAGACCCTAAATCTTATAATCAATAATCACAGGGGCATGGTCACTAAACCATTCGTCTTTATACACCCAAGCATTGACAGTGCGTGCTTTCCAGTCGGGTGAGCAAGCATGATAATCAATCCGCCAACCAACGTTCTTGGCACGGGCTTGCCCGCGATTTGACCACCAAGAATACAGCTCCGCTTCATGGCGCACTTCACGGAAGGTATCAACATAGCCCAAATCATTGTAAATATGATCTAACCATGCACGTTCATGCGGCAAACAACCTGAAGACTTTTGGTTGCCCGACCAGTTTTTAATATCAATGCGCTTATGCACAATGTTGTAATCGCCACAGACAATGATCGATTTATTGTCTTCACGCCACTGTTTTAGAATTTTTTGATACTCTTCTAAAAAGTGATCTTTCCGCATTTGGGCTTCTTCACCTGAAGAGCCAGAAGGCAAATACAGTGAACAGATGTAAATTGGGTGATCCAGTCCTACATCAAATTCAGCACTGATAAAGCGACCCTGAGAATCGGCCAATTCAAAGCCTAAACCATTTTGCACAGAAACAAACGGCAAACGGCTATAAATAGCTGTCCCTGCGTAGCCTGCGCGTTCTGCAGGGAAAAGATGCGTGTGCCAGCCTTCTGGCTTAAATTTATCGGTCCATTGGGCGTGTGTGATGCGGCTTTCCTGCATGCAAATCACGTCTGCTTCAGACTTTTCCAACCATTCGAGTAAGCCTTTGCTTACCGATGAACGCAACCCATTGACGTTAATTGAAACCACTCGAAGAATTTTTTGATCACTCGGATAGCTACTCTTTGGTATCATGCTCAGGTCTTACCTCAATGTATTAATTTGGAGCACCTCATGACATCGCCAGCTCAATTTAACCCGCAAGCTTTTATCGAACTCGCCTTATCACGTGGTGTGCTTAAATTTGGTGAGTTTACTTTAAAATCGGGTCGTGTGAGTCCTTATTTTTTTAACGCAGGTTTGTTGAATGATGGCGAAGCTTTATCGCTATTGGCTTCGGGCTATGCAGATCAACTCATGCAATGCAAAAATGTAGATGTTATTTTCGGGCCTGCCTATAAAGGTATTCCATTTGTGGCAGCTACAGCAGTGGCTTTATCACAAAATCATGGCGTAAGTGTGCCGTGGGGGTTTAACCGTAAAGAAGCCAAAGATCATGGCGAAGGCGGTGTGTTGGTGGGTGCTGCGGTTGAGGGCAAAAAAGTTTGGATTATTGATGATGTGATTACTGCGGGTACGGCTATTCGTGAAGTGGTGACTATTTTGAAAAATGCAGGCGCACAAATTGCGGGCGTATTGGTGGCTTTAGACCGTCAAGAAAAAGGTCAGGGCGATTTGTCTGCTATTCAGGAAGTGCAAAAAGAGTTGGAAATTCCTGTGCATGCTTTAATTACCATGAAAGATTTAATGAATTATTTGGATGCTAAAGGTGAAAAAGATGCCTTGGCGAAAATGGAAGCGTACCGTGTGAAGTATGGGATTTAAGTCTTATCAATTCTCTTTAATGATAATATTGAGCGTTGATTAATAATTTAGCGCGGAACGTAACAAGTTTATAAAAAGCCCAGATCTGTAGGTTTGGGCTTTTTTTGTATGCAGTGGACTGAATTATGTGGAATAATTTTCGTGATGTGTTAAAGGTGTATGATGTCGATTTTAGAATAGCTTATTCTTAAAAATATTATGAGCGATGTCTTTCAATGAAAAATAAAGAATATATTAATCAGTATTTAGATAATACTTGTGATCTTGTCATTCAACACCTTAAAAATATAATGGTATTTCAAGCTAATATTCAAAAGTCTTGGGGATATCACTCCAGATTTATAGAGAGATTAGTTCATCCAGAAGATGAATTAATTTTTAAGGGATACTCTAATCCTGTTTTTCAAAATTTACCTGTGGGCTCTATTCCTGCAAGAAAAGAACACATCGTACCTATGTCTTATCTTTTCAATGGTTTATGGGGTTTAATAAAAACCGATCAATTATCAAATCAAGAATTATCAACGATTCTCAAACGAAATTTAGGCATAGCTTATATTACTCATGACGAGCAAAAAAAATTAGATTCCAAGACATGTGGCTTAAAAAACAAAATGCCTGATGGATGGTGTTTAAAAACAGGGGATCCATTAGATCGTTTAAAAGCTGCTGATATTGAACTTGTAGATGAGTTTGGGGCGCCCATACTATCTTTAATTTGACGGTGTCAGCACAATTATCATCTAAGAAAATATACTTAAATTTTCGATTTAACATAATCGTGGTCGTTATACGAAAGCCCCGCTTCATGGGTCGTTTGATTATCTTTTTAACCTAAAATCTCTTATCCAAAACCCACTCCAATTCCTCCTCACACTTCTTACACTCCAGCATCACCCCCAACTTTTCCTTGCGCCCTTGCTCTGTGATTACCCACGGGCGGTTTTGCCACGGTGGATTATGCCGCACATGCTGCCCATGACCGCAGGCCAAATCTGCGACCCAATCATTTTCTTCATCTAAATGAAAACCAATAATCGCTTGTTGCATCGCATACTCCTAAGTGCATGATGATCGTGGATAAAGCGTTACGAAAATTGCAGCAAAACCAAAGCCAAACTCCGCTATACTTTTGCTTATTCAATTCTTCAAAAGAGCACCGAAATATGCGCGTACTTGTTGTGATGGATCCCATCGAAAGTGTCAATTTGAAAAAAGACTCAACCATGGCGATGTTATGGGCGGCAAGCCGTCGTGGGCATACCTTGGGCTATGCATTACAGCAAGACTTATATATTGATCAGGGCAAGGCATTTGGTCTGATTGCATCGCTCAAAGTCTTTGAAGATTATAACCATTATTACGAATTGGGCGAAAAACGCAAAGAATCCTTAGCTGATTATGATGTCATTCTCATGCGTAAAGACCCGCCTTTTGACATGAATTTCGTTTATACCACATATATTTTAGAGCAAGCTGAACGCGAAGGCGCATGGATCATCAACAAGCCGCAAAGCCTGCGTGACTGTAATGAAAAGCTGTTTGCGACTCAATTCCCAGAACTACAAGTTCCGACATTGGTCACTTCACAACAAAGCCTGATTCGTGAATTTATTCAGCAACATGGTGATGTGATCGTTAAACCGCTCGATGGCATGGGCGGCATGGGAATTTTCCGTTTGTACCAAGATGGGGTCAATATTGGCTCAACCATTGAAATTCTGACCAACAACGGCACTCAGCCAATCATGGCGCAGCGCTATATTCCAGAAATTGTAGATGGTGATAAACGCATCCTCATGGTTAATGGTGAGCCTGTGCCTTATTGTTTGGCACGAATTCCACAAAATGGCGAAGTGCGTGGCAACTTAGCTGCAGGTGGTTTAGGCGAAGCACGTCCATTGACTGAAAATGACAAAGCCATTGCCGCCAAAGTCGGGCCATTTTTACGTGAAAAAGGCTTGGTTTTTGTCGGATTAGATGTGATTGGCAACTATGTCACTGAAATCAACGTGACCAGTCCAACGTGTATTCGTGAAATTGATGCACAGTTTGGTACATCCATTGCCGATGATTTATTTACCGTACTTGAAGCAGGTCGTCCCAACTAAGTTTGGGCTTTATGCTCACTGTATCAATACAAAAGCCGTTTTCTATTTGAAAGCGGCCTTGTTTTTAGAGACGTGGATACAAAAAACAACTTAAACACTTTGCAAAATAGATCAATCAAAGCAGGTAAAATTGAATAAAACTTAACATTTTCCGTAGATTAATAATAAAACTAGTTTAAACTTGAAAATCTGTAGAAAAAAACAATCAAGCACTTGGTGAAAAAAAGTAAATAACCTTTCAAGCCCATGCGTTTGTGATTACAATTGATAGCTTATACAAGATTTTTATTTGCCTTATTTTGAGTTGAAGAATTAAACCGTGACTGACGCACAGCAACAACAGCCTAAACATGTCATGATGATGGCCGCAGGTACAGGTGGACATGTTTTTCCCGCTTTGGCCGTCGCAAAACAATTACAGCAACAAGGGATTCAAGTGTCATGGTTGGCGACCCCAACGGGCATGGAAAATCGTCTGCTTAAAAATCATAATATCCCAATTTACCAAATTAATATTCAAGGTGTACGTGGCAACGGTTTGATCCGTAAACTGGCTGCACCATTTAAAATTTTAGGCGCAACGCTCAGTGCTGTGCGTTACATGAAGCAATTAAAAGTTGATGCTGTTGCAGGTTTTGGTGGTTATGTGGCAGGGCCAGGTGGCTTGGCAGCACGTGCTTTGGGTATTCCTGTGCTGATTCACGAACAAAATGCAGTTGCGGGTTTTACCAACACTCAATTGTCACGTGTGGCAAAAACCGTGTGTCAGGCTTTCCCAAATACCTTTCCAAACAGTAACAAAATTGTCACCACAGGCAACCCTGTTCGTGAAGAAATCACTGCGACCTTAAGCCCTGCATGGCGCTATCAGGAACGTGAAAAAGCAGGCTTGCCAATTCGTATTTTAATTGTGGGTGGTTCACTAGGTGCACAAGCCTTAAATGAATGTGTACCTGAAGCGTTAAAGCAACTAAATGTCGCTTTAGATGTTTATCATCAATGTGGGCAAAACCATGCCGAAGCGACGCAGGCACGTTATGCACACAAGCCTGACCATTTACAGGTTGAGGTACAGCCTTTTATTGAAGATATGGCCAAAGCCTATAGTGATGCCGATTTAATTATTTGTCGTGCGGGCGCACTCACGGTAACCGAGGTCGCGACTGCAGGTGTTGCAGCAGTATTTGTACCATTGCCTAGTGCGGTGGATGATCACCAAACTGCCAATGCCAAGTTTTTAGCCGATCTTGGTGCAGCAAAAATCTGTCCGCAAGCCAGCATGACACCTGAAAGTTTAACAACATTATTAACCCCGTTAATGAATCGTCAATTGTTGTCTGAAATGGCGGTCAAAGCCCGTCAGCAGGCGCAGCCTGATGCAACTCAACACGTGGTTCGTCTTATTCAAGCATTGTTCGAGTAAAATATGTCTCCTTCTACACCCGCTGATCAAGCGAAAAAATTAATCAAAGTGCCTGAAATGCGCCGTATCAAACACATTCATTTTGTGGGTATTGGTGGCGCGGGGATGTGTGGTATTGCCGAAGTCTTGAAAAACCAAGGCTATAAAGTGTCGGGTTCAGACATCAAAGCTTCAAAAACCACAGCGCAATTAGAAGAAAACGGCATCAAGGTTTATATTGGGCATGCGGCAGAGAATATTAAAGGCGCCAATGTGTTGGTGGTGTCTACTGCAATTGACCCAGAAAACCCAGAAATTAAAACAGCAATTGACACCCGTATTCCTGTGGTGCGTCGTGCTGAAATGCTGGGCGAGTTGATGCGTTACCGTCATGGTATTGCAGTCGCGGGTACACATGGTAAAACCACCACTACCAGTTTAATCACCTGTATGTTGGCCGAAGAAAACATGGATCCAACTTACGTGATTGGTGGTTTGCTAAACCGTACTGGGGTCAATGCAGCATTGGGTGCTAGCCGTTATATCGTGGCAGAAGCCGATGAATCTGATGCATCGTTCTTATTCCTAGAGCCAATGGCGGCTGTGGTGACCAATATTGATGCCGACCACATGGACACCTATGGTGGTAGTTTCGATACCTTAAAAGATACCTTTATTCAATTTTTGCACAAACTGCCATTCTACGGTTTGGCTGTGGTGTGTGGTGATGATGCCAATATTCGTGAAATCATGCCGCGTATCGGGCGCCCTGTATTGACCTATGGTTTTAATGAAGACAACGATATTCGTGCCGTTGATGTTGATCAAGACGGTATGCGCACACACTTTACTGTACTGCGTAAAGACCGCGAACCGTTACGCGTGACGGTGAATCAACCGGGGCTGCATAACGTATTGAATGCCTTGGCTGCAATTGGAATTGCCACCGATGAAGGCGTTTCTGATGGTGCAATTTGCCGTGCTTTAGAAGGCTTTAGCGGTGTCGGTCGTCGTTTCCAAGTACAAGGTGAGTTTGCGGTAGCAGACGGCAATGTGAAATTGGTAGATGACTACGGACATCACCCGAAAGAAGTGGAAGCCACCATTAAAGCTGCGCGTCAAAGTCATCCTGATCGCCGTTTGGTGATGTTGTTCCAGCCACACCGTTTTAGTCGCACCCGTGACTGTTTTGATGACTTTGTGGAAGTGTTGTCACAAGTCGATCAATTGTTATTGGTCGATGTTTATCCTGCGGGTGAAAAACCAATTGTTGGCGCAGATAGCCGTACTTTGGCACGCAGTATTCGTTTGCGTGGTCAGGTTGAGCCAATTTTGGTCGATCCAAATGACGGCAACCTACCGAATATTGTGAAACAAGTGTTACAGGCCAATGACTTGTTATTGACCCAAGGTGCAGGTAATGTGGGGGCGATTTCAATCGAGCTTGCACAAAACCATTTATATT
The DNA here is from genome assembly GCF_013418565.1 of Acinetobacter sp. YH12135. Lineage (NCBI taxonomy): Bacteria > Pseudomonadati > Pseudomonadota > Gammaproteobacteria > Moraxellales > Moraxellaceae > Acinetobacter > Acinetobacter sp. YH12135. The sequence goes on along the minus strand of NZ_VPBU01000007.1, from coordinate 39,868 downwards.
TAAAATAATCACAACCTGTGATGTTTGAATTTGATCGACCAGTTTAAAGTTTAAGGATATAAACGTGTCAAATGCTTCAAAGTTCGGCAAAGTTGCCGTGTTATTGGGTGGAAAATCTGCTGAGCGTGAGGTTTCTCTAGACAGCGGTCAAGCAGTACTCGAAGCACTGCTACGTTCTGGGGTCAATGCAGAAGCATTTGATCCACAAACACGTAGCGTGACCGAATTGGTCAATTATGATCGTGCCTTTATTGTGTTACACGGGCGCGGTGGTGAAGATGGTCAAATTCAAGGTGTTTTGGAATGGTTGAATATTCCATACACGGGTACGGGCGTGCAAGGTTCAGCCATTGGCATGGACAAAGTGAAGACCAAGCAAATTTGGCAAGGTTCTGACTTGCCAACTGCGCCATATCGTATTGTTAGCAAAGATTCCAATATTGAAGACGTGGTTGCCGAATTGGGTTTACCACTCATCATCAAGCCTGTACATGAAGGTTCAAGTATTGGCATGAGCAAAGTCGAAAAAGTAGAAGACTTTGCCGATGCTGTAGCGAAAGCAACTGCACATGACGCTATTGTTATGGCTGAAAAATGGATTACAGGACGTGAATTTACCATCGTGCTGTTAAATGGTCAGGCTTTACCGATTATTCGTTTAGAACCACCGAAAGATGTGGCGTTCTATGATTATGAAGCCAAATATCAACGTAATGATGTGCAATACGGTATTCCGTGTGGTTTAAGCACTGCCGAAGAGCAACAGTTACAAGCTTTGGCATTACGTGCCTTCCAAGCCGTGGGTGCAAGTGGCTGGGGTCGTATTGATGCCATGCAAGATGAGAACGGCAATTTCTGGCTATTGGAAGTGAATACCGTGCCGGGAATGACCAGCCACTCTTTAGTTCCGAAAGCGGCAAATGCAGTCGGCTATAGTTTTGATGAGCTGTGTGTGGCAATTTTGGCACAAACCCTTACAGGTGAAGCACACTAAATATGGCTCAACTTCCTGCATCCTTGCGCCGTAAACGGGCAGCGATTACCTCGATTCATGACAAACCGCCAACAGCCAAAGAAAAGCTGATTCATTTTGGCGGTTGGGTAATGCTGTGCGTTGCGGTGCTCGTGTTGGCAGTGGGTGCGTACGGGCTATACAAAGTCATGACCGATGCACAAATTGCCAAGCTAGATGTAGTGGGTACACGTTCAGATGCGGAACACCGCCAAGTGATGACGCATGTGAACCCTGTAATGACCAAGAACTATTTCACCTCTGACCTAGAGCAAATCCGCGATACCGCTTTGGAGTTGTCTTGGGTAGATCGAGTGGTGGTTTCACGTGCGTGGCCGAATGCTATTCGTGTGCGGGTTATGCCGCGTCATCCAATTGCACGTTGGGGGACAGGTCGTTTGCTCAGTGACAGCGGTGAAGTCTTTACCGAGGTCACGCCACAAAATAATCAACATTTACCGTTATTACACGGGCCAACGCATCAATCTAAAATGATGATGCGTCGTTATAATGAAATTAACCAATTATTCTTACCCGTCAACGATCGTTTAAAAGAACTATATTTAACAGAACGTATGACGTGGTTTATGCAGTTTGATTCAGGTCTACGTGTTATTGTAGATAAAGATCAAACCATGAGTAAGCTGCAGCGCTTGGGGCATCTTGCACAAAGTGATTTGAAACCTGTATGGTCTAAAATATCCGCCATCGATTTGCGTTATCGCAATGGTTTAGCCATTCAATGGAAAAACTCAATTCCGCCAAAAATTGCAAATGGTCACTTTGTTGTAACGATTGATGACACAAGCATTGCAGAGGGAATAAGAGCAAAGCCATAATATTGGGCTTTAAAAAAATAGAGGCATTAAGCCATAAATTAAACATACTGGTAATGGTAGTGAATAAATGAGTGAAGCTGTTCCCTCGGTTGTTGCGATTGACATTGGGACGCACAAAGTTTCAGTTTTGATTGCTAAGGTCCATGCGCCAGACAATATCCAAGTCATTGGTATGGCCACCGCACGTAATCGAGGCATGAGTAAGGGAAAAATTGTCAGTCTCGATAAAGTGATTACTGCAATTAAAAATGCCGTGCAAGAAGCGGAAGATATGGCGGAATGCCGTGTGCATTCGGCATGGATTTCTATTCCTAGTGCAGAGCTAAAAAGCTTTTATGCTTCAGGTCGCACACCTATTGAAAGTAGTGATCACACCATTACCACCAGTGAAGTGGTACGCGCCTTGGACTTGGCCAAAGCCAGTCACCTCACCTCAGACCATTATTTGGTGAGCGCAGTACCACTCGGTTTCGATTTAGATGATTCGGGTGAATGGGTACAAAACCCAATTCGTATGTCAGCACATAGCATGACGGGGCATTATCAATTGATGATGTTGCCTATTAGCACCATGCAGAATTTAGACCGTGCTTTAAAAGGTGCCAATATTGGTGTCGAAAAAATGGTGGTGTCAAATTTAGCCACTGCAGAAGCCAGTCTGCTTAAAGATGAAAAAGAATACGGTGTGTGTCTGGTAGATATTGGCGCAGGTACGACCAGTATTGCAGTTTATTTAGATGGACGTTTGGCCTTGGCACACACTTTGCAGCGTGGTGGTGAGCATGTCACCCGCGATATTGCAGCGGTGTTACAAACCACAACTGAAGAAGCTGAACGGATTAAGCTATTGTATGGCTGTGTAGATATGAAAGTGGTCAAACCTGATCACATGATTCAGATTCAGGGCATTGATGGGCCGCAAACCATTAGCCGTATTGAACTGGCGGAAATTATTATTGCGCGTTATGAAGAAATTTTTGCACAAATTCGTCAGGAACTCGAAAAGAGTGGTGCTATTCATGGTTTATATCATGGTGTGGTTTTGGCGGGCGATGCTTCACAAATTGAAGGCATGATCAGCTTGGTACGTCGTATGTTGGGTGTTTCGGCACACTTGGGGAATCATCCTTCACAAGTTTATGCCGATGAACCGCATCAGGCCGCCTTACGCCGTTCACAATATGCAACAGCTTCAGGCTTATTGCTTTATAGTCAAAACTATACTCAAGACACGATTGTAGAACATGAAGACCCTGAAACCTTATCGGTTTGGGGGCGTGTCGGACGGGCATGGTCAGGCTTAAACGAAAAGTTAAAATCTATTTTTTAGTTGAGTTTTTTGGGAATATTGTTAGGAAGTTGTACGGATCATCACTGGTACTTGACAAGCCAGAAGTTGAACAGCATTCTTAAAAATAATTTTTATGAAGATCAAGGCAGTATACGGGCTTAAGTGACTGCCAATAACGTATTAGGAAATCTAAAGGTCATGGCCTCATTTGAATTTATAGATGATCAAACCGATAGCAACGGTCAAGCCCGTTTCACTGTGTTTGGTGTGGGTGGTGCAGGTGGTAACGCTGTGCAGCACATGCTTGAGTCGGATATTCAGGGTGTAAAATTTGTTTGTGCCAATACGGACAAACAAGCATTGGATCGCATGAATTCGCAATTCAAAATCCAGCTAGGTGAGCAAAGCACACGTGGTTTAGGCGCGGGCGGTGATCCTCAAGTGGGTCAAACTGCAGCGGAAGAAAGCCGCGAGCTGATCTGTCAGCAACTTGAAGGCACAGACATGGTGTTTGTGACTGCAGGGATGGGCGGTGGTACAGGTACAGGTGCTGCGCCAGTTGTGGCTGAAATTGCCAAAGAAATGGGCATTTTGACTGTTGGTGTGGTGACTACGCCATTTAACTTTGAGGGTAAGCGTCGCTTACTTTCTGCGGAAAAAGGGATTGCGGCATTAGAACAGCATGTAGACTCTTTAATCATTATTCCAAACCAGCGTTTAATGAAAGTTTACCGCGACATTTCAATGAAAGATGCGTATAAAAAAGCCGATGACGTTTTGTTGAACGGTGTACGCAGTATTTTTGATTTGGTGGTACGTCCAGGTCACATCAACCTAGACTTTGCTGACTTGAAAACTGCGATGAGTACGCGCGGTTATGCGATGATGGGTGTTGGTTCAGGTCGTGGTGAAAACCGTGCGCGTCAAGCGGCTGAACAAGCGATTCGTAGCCCATTGCTCGATAGCGTAACCATTGCCAATGCCAAAGGCTTGTTGATTAACGTAACGGGTGGTGATGATGTGACCTTCGGTGAAATCGAAGAGATCATGGACGTGATTCATCAACTTTCAGATACCGAACAAACCCAAGTATTCTACGGTACGGTATTTGATCCTGAAGCGCGTGACGAAATTAGCGTGACTGTTATTGCTACTGGTTTAGCGCGTAACACAGGCGATACACCAGAGCCTGCAAAACGCACCGTGACACAAACCACTTCTGCAGCACCAACAGCGGCAGTAGAAGAAGATGATGTGCCTGCAATTCAGCGTCAGCAAGCAGAAACTGCGCCTGCAATTAGTGCGACAACAACATCAGGCTCTGCGCGTCCAACGCCAATGAGTATTCAAGACTATTTGAAAAATCAGCAGCGTAAATAAGCCAAGATCCTCAATTTCATTGTGTGATCGGGAAAAGGCAGTTTTAAACTGCCTTTTTTGTTTTTTATCAATGGCTAAATATGCTAACGTATAGCGGTTTTAAAATTTAGATGAATTGAGAACATGCTGAAACAACGTACCCTACAACGTGTCGTCAAGGCGAGCGGTATTGGTCTGCACAGTGGTCAAAAAGTATTGATCAACTTTGTGCCGCATCATGCCGATGGGGGAATTGTGTTTCGTCGTATCGATTTAAATCCGCCTGTCGATATTCCAGCCGATGCCATGCTGATTCAAGAAGCATTTATGTGCTCGAATTTGGTTCAGGATAATGCCAAAGTTGGCACTATTGAGCATGTTATGAGTGCAATTGCAGGGTTGGGCATTGATAACTTGATTATTGAAGTGTCTGCCTCTGAAGTGCCCATTATGGACGGCAGTGCAGGGCCTTTTATTTATTTGTTGATGCAGGGTGGTTTAAAAGAACAGGATGCTGCGAAAAAGTTCATCAAAATTTTAAAACCTGTAGAAGCTTTAATTGACGATAAACGTGCGGTGTTCAGTCCGCATGAAGGTTTTCAGCTCAATTTCACCATCGACTTTGATCATCCTGCCTTTAAAAAAGAATATCAGTCTGCCACCATCGATTTTTCTACAGAAACCTTTGTATATGAAGTCAGTGGCGCACGTACTTTTGGCTTTATGAAAGATTTGGACTATTTAAAAGCCAATAATTTGGCTTTGGGTGCGAGTTTAGATAATGCCATTGGGGTAGATGATACAGGCGTGGTCAATGAAGAAGGTTTGCGCTTCTCGGACGAGTTTGTACGGCATAAAATTTTAGATGCTGTGGGGGATTTGTACTTGCTTGGACATCAAATTATTGCCAAGTTTGATGGTTATAAATCAGGACATGCCTTAAATAATCAGTTATTACGCAATGTTCAGAGCGATCCAAGCAGTTATGAAATTGTAACATTTGATGACATAAATTCTTGCCCGATCACTTTTGTGCATGTGACATAAGTCATTGTCTTTTCTTACTACGTTATAATGTAACAACAATAATATGTGAATTTCATCACAAATTTGAGCACGAGTTTTTGGTGTTTTCTGCAAACAATTATTTTTTATTGCTTGCCAAACGTAACAAAGCTTGGCTAAGCTTAGGGTCGCTCACAAAGTCAGCAGCACCTCGTAACATATCTTGAGTTTCTGGACTAAGTGTTCTTAAAGGCTTTTCGCTTTTTGGGGGCGTTTGAGATTCAACTCTTAAACGAACTTGAATTTTTTGTATGTCTTTCAGTTCATGCAGTTGTGACAGTTGAGTAATGTATTGCTTTTGCAAATAAGCAAGTTGACTGACCATCGCTTGATTCGTTCCAGTAATGGTTAAGACACCTTGTTGATAACAAACCACCTGCCATTGCTCTGGTTGCGGCAGTAAAGGTTGAATAAGTTTGCCAAGTTTCTGCCATGCAGCAACTTGGGTTGAGAGAAACGTTAGGTTTCCTGTTTTTATGTGTTTTCTTGTTTGTTGAAAGAGATTCACAGGTTCGGACATACATCATTCCTTCATGTTTATGCCCTAATCTTATGCGCTCCTTTCAGTAGATATCAAGGAAGAGATCACAAGGAACTTCAAGTAAGAACAGTTAAGAGGTTTTTTTATGCATTCGCGCCGTATTTTATTAGCGTTTTCACTGGCAGCTTCGGCAGCATCTGTCGCATTTGCTGATTTAGTTGAGTTAGATTCTCAAAATTCATCGACTGATCGTATTGAGCAATTAACCCGCACCTTGTCACAAGGTTCTTATACAGAAACACAAGACATTGATGTTCCTGCTCAAACGCAGATGACCGTTAAGCTTCGTGAAAAGACTACAGAATTAAACAATGCGTCTTTAGCAAAAAAATACGGTACCAATACCAGCACCCGTTTTGCTTCTTCAAATCCTTATGCTTGGTTAGTGTCACATCCATTACCAAATGCACGTATTAGCTCGAACTATGGCGGTCGTGTCATGAGTGGTCGTGCTGAAAACCATTCAGGCTTAGACCTTGCTGCACCAAGCGGTACTCCAATTTATGCGACTGGCCCAGGTATTGTGACCAAGTCAGGCTGGGGCACAGGTTATGGTCAATATGTAGAAATTAACCACGGTAATGGTTATATCACGCGCTACGCACACGCTTCACGTTTAATTGCACGTGTGGGTGACCGTGTAGATGCAGGCGAACATATTGCCAACGTGGGTTGTACAGGTCGTTGTACAGGTCCTCACTTACATTATGAAGTAGTGAAAGATGGTCAACGTAAGAACCCTTCTACCTATTTAGCAATGTTGCCGTAATGTTTTGGCTAGAAATTCATGCTCTAGCCACACTCACTGTAAACTACACGCGAACTACAAATTAAAACATGAAATTAAAGTGGCAAAGGTCGCTTTTCTTTATACTCACGTTTTAGCTTTTAGCAAAATCTAGTGAGACATTTCAGACATCAACTTATCACCTAAAAAAATAATAACACGCAGTATCTGCTTTATTGTATAAAAAACCGCCTAAATTGGCGGTTTTTTGTTATTTGCTGTAAGAATGTGTCAATCACTATTTATTTTCTAAATAGTATGCAGGATATGCATTTAAGATTAGCCATATCTACTAAAGTCTAAATTATGATACATATAAAGCATACGATTAGGCTTAGGAATAGTGAATTATGGCGTTTTACGGTGATACGGACTCACAAGAAACCCAAGAATGGCAAGACGCCTTTGATGCTGTGTTACAACATATGGGTACTGAACGGGCAGCATTTTTACTCGAAAAACTGTACCAACGTGCAATTGCAAAGCATGTACCCATTCAGCGATTAAATACTCCCTACCTCAATACCATTTCAGTGGAAGAACAACCTGCCATGCCGGGCGATCAGGATATGGAGCGTCGTATTCGCGCCCTAATTCGCTGGAATGCGTTGGCGATGGTATTGCGTGCCAATAAAACAGGTGATGATTTAGGTGGTCACCTTGCAAGTTTCGCATCTTCAGCCACATTATATGATGTTGGTTTTAACCATTTCTTCCGCGCCAATAGTGATCATTTTGGCGGTGACATGATTTACTACCAAGGTCACTGTGCACCTGGTATTTATGCTCGTTCATTTTTAGAAGGGCGTTTAACCGAAGATCAATTGAATAATTTCCGCCGTGAAGTGGGCGGTAACGGTTTACCTAGCTATCCACATCCTTATTTAATGCCTGACTATTGGCAGTTCCCAACGGTATCGATGGGTCTGGGTCCAATCATGTCAATTTATCAGGCACATATTCAAAAATATTTAATGAACCGCGGTTTAATTAAAGAAGAAGACCGTAAAGTCTGGGCATATCTAGGCGATGGTGAAATGGATGAGCCAGAAAGTCTGGGCGCAATTTCACTGGCAGGTCGTGAAAAGCTAGATAACCTGATTTGGGTGGTGAACTGTAACTTACAGCGTTTAGATGGCCCTGTACGCGGTAACGGTAAAATCATTCAAGAACTTGAGTCGTTATTCCGTGGCGCAGGTTGGCGCGTGATTAAAGTGGTCTGGGGGCGTCATTGGGATGCTTTATTGGACAAAGACGACACAGGTGCATTAAGAGCCATCATGGAAGAAGCGGTGGATGGCGATTATCAGCGCTTGCAAGTGAAAGGCGGTGCATACGCCCGTGAGAAATTCTTTGGTAAATATCCTGAAGCCAAAGAATTAGTCAAAGATTTAAGCGATGAAGATATTGATAATCTGAACCGTGGTGGTCACGACCCGTACAAAGTATTTGCGGCTTATGCAGAAGCGACCAAAGCTAAAGGTCAGCCAACGGTCATTTTAGCCAAAACCGTCAAAGGTTATGGTTTGTCTGATGAAATTGAAGCGGTGAACAAAACCCACCAAATCAAAAAAATGCAGTTGGACTCTTTAAAATATGTGCGTGACCGCTTCAACTTGCCATTTAGCGATGAGCAACTTGAAGAAGTGCCGTTCTATCGTCCAAGTGAAAATTCGCCTGAATTGAAATATATGAAAGCGCGTCGCGAAGCGTTGGGTGGTTATTTGCCTGCGCGTCGTAAAGACAGCGAAGCTTTACAGATTCCTGAATTATCAGTTTTCGATTCGGTCTTGGCAGGCTCAGGTGGCAAAGAACAATCGACCACGATGGTGATGGTACGTTTGATTTCTGCCTTGCTCAAAGAAAAAGCCATTAAAGACCGTGTGGTACCCATTGTACCCGATGAAGCACGTACTTTCGGTTTAGAAGGCATGTTCCGTCAACTGGGTATTTATGCCGCACATGGGCAAAAATACACCCCTGAAGACCAAGAACAATTGATGCATTATCGTGAAGCCAAAGACGGTCACATGCTGCAAGAAGGCATTAACGAAGCAGGTGCAATGAGTGCTTGGGCAGCTTTGGGTACCAGTTATTCGACCAATAACTTACCAATGATCCCAATGTATATGTATTACTCCATGTTTGGTTTCCAACGTATTGGGGATATTGCATGGGCGGCAGGTGATGCACAGGCGCAAGGTTTCTTGTTGGGTGCCACTGCAGGACGTACCACACTCAATGGTGAAGGCTTGCAACACCAAGATGGTCACTCGCATATTTTAGCCAATACCATTCCAAACTGTGTGTCTTATGACCCATGTTTTGGTTATGAGCTTGCCGTGATTGTGCATGATGGTTTGCAGCGCATGTATGTCAATCAGGAGCGCGTGTTCTATTACCTCACTGTAATGAATGAAAACTACGAGCATCCTGAAATGCCACAAGGTGTGGAAGAAGGCATTAAGCGCGGTATGTATTTGCTGCAGGAAGATGAAAAAGCCACGGTTCAATTGCTGGGTTCAGGCGTGATTTTGCGTGAAGTCATCAAAGCGGCGAAAATCTTGCGTGAAGAGTATCAAATTCACTCGAATGTCTACAGTGTGACCAGTTTTAATGAATTGGCGCGTGATGGTATGGCGTGTGAAGAATACAACCGTTTGCATCCATTGGCTGAAGAAAGCAAAGAGCCGTGGATCTCACAACAGTTACGTGGCAAGGATGGCATTGTCGTGTCTGCTACCGATCACATGCGCGCCTATAGCGAGCAAATTCGCGGTTACTTGCCAGACAATCGTCCATTTGTTGCCTTAGGTACCGATGGTTATGGTCGTTCCGATACCCGCGGTAACTTGCGTAGCTACTTTGGGGTCGATGCAGCACATATTGTGGTAGCCACCTTGAAAAAACTGGCTGATGAAGGCGAAGTCGATGCGCGTTTGGTCAAAGATGCAATCTCGACATTTGAGTTAGATACAGATCGTCCTGTCGCGTGGGCACCGCAAGCGGTTCCTGAAGTACAAGCGGTTGCTGACTACAAAGAGGAGCACTGATCATGCAAATTCAAACGCCTGATATTGGTGTCGATAAAGCCACTGTTGCAGATATTCTTGTCAAAGTTGGCGACACGATTGCAGTTGATGACAGCATTGTCCTGTTGGAATCAGACAAAGCTTCTGTTGAAGTACCCAGCACCGCTGCAGGGGTAGTGAAAAGTATTTTGGTACAACAAGGCGATGAAGTGACTGAAGGTGCGGTGCTGATTGAGCTAGAAACAGAAGCTCAAACCGCAGTTGCTACAGAAGTTGCTGCACCGCAAGCCGAAGTGGACGCGGCACCGAAGCAAGATGCTGAACCAGTGGTCGCTGCAGCACCAAGCTCAGCGACATCAAACACTGCGCAAGAAGTAGATGTACAAGTACCTGATATTGGCGTGGAAAAAGCCGTTGTTGGGGAAATTTTAGTACAAGTGGGCGATGCGATTGATGTTGATCAAAGTATTATTGTGGTGGAGTCAGACAAAGCCACGGTAGAAGTGCCGAGTACGGTATCGGGTACAGTTACCGCGATCCAAATCACTACGGGTGATACGGTAAAAGAAGGTGTGGTGATTCTGAAAGTGAAAACTGCCGCTGCTGCCGCAGTTGCACAGGTGGAAACACCTCAAGCGACACCAGTAGAAGCGGCTGCTGTACCAGTGAACGCAGCAACTGCATCTGCACCACAAACTGCAGCATCAGCTCAGGTTGAAGTCGCAGTGCCTGATTTAGGGGTCGATAAAGCCACAGTGGCAGAAATTTTGGTACAAGTAGGCGATACAGTCGCCGCTGACCAAAGTTTGATTGTGGTGGAATCAGACAAAGCCACGGTTGAGGTGCCAAGTACTACCGCAGGTGTGATTCAAGCCATCCACGTGGAATTAGGACAAAGTGTTGCGCAGGGCAATGCCTTAGTGACGATAGTAACTGCAGGCGCAGCTGCACCAGCAGCAGTTGCGGCAGCGCAAGTTGCCTCTGCACCAAGTGCATCGCCAGCAGTCAGTGCTGCATCTACAGCACAAACCACAACGGTTGCAGCAAGTGCACATACGAATGTAGACAAATTGAGCAAGGCGCAAAATGAAGCCAATGCAAAAGTGTATGCAGGCCCTGCTGTGCGTAAACTGGCGCGTGAGTTAGGTGTTGTTTTAGCCGATGTAAACGCCACTGGCCCGCATGCGCGTGTACTCAAAGAAGACTTGAAGGCTTATGTTAAAGCGCGTCTTACTGCGCCGCAGACGGCTCCTGTCGCTGCTACAACACAGCAAGTTACAGGTTTGCCAAAGTTGCCTGATTTTAGTGCATTTGGTGGCGTGGAAGAAAAAGGTTTGACGCGCTTACAACAAGTGTCAATTCCGCAATTGTCCCTGAACAATTACATTCCACAAGTCACGCAATTTGATTTGGCCGATATTACTGAGCTAGAAGCGTGGCGCAGTGAATTGAAAGCTAACTTTAAAAAAGAAGGTGTTAGCTTGACCATTTTGGCGTTCATTGCCAAAGCAGTAGCGCATTTGCTGAAAGATGAGCCATATTTCGCTGCGCATCTGGCAGATGATCAAAAGTCTGTGCTGCTGCGTAAAGAAATCCACATGGGCATTGCGGTGGCAACCCCCGATGGTTTAACCGTGCCTGTACTACGTAATCCAGATCAGAAATCGATTAAACAAATTGCGATTGAACTGGGTGAGTTGAGTCAAAAAGCGCGTGATAAAAAGTTGTCGCCTAAAGATTTACAAGGTGCAAACTTTACCATCACCAGTTTAGGTTCGATTGGCGGTACGGCATTTACGCCGTTGGTGAACTGGCCGCAGGTTGCGATTTTGGGTATTTCACCAGCGACCATGCAGCCTGTCTGGAATGGTGAAGGCTTTGATCCGCGCTTGATGTTGCCGTTGTCATTGTCGTATGACCATCGGGTGATTAATGGTGCAGATGCAGCACGTTTTACCCATAAACTGACCCAGTTGTTGGCAGATATTCGTAGCTTGCTGCTCTAAATTCAGAAAAGCTTTATAAAACCCTGCTACGGCAGGGTTTTTTTGTCAGTGCCGTTACTCGGCTAAATTTGCTTAACCGCAGTATTCCGTTTAGAATAGCTGTACTTCATTGGGGAGTAGCCGCTTTTTACTAATTTCTGTTTCAACTGAATGCAGTAAAAAGGTGATGGTCAACATATTTGTTCCACAGAACATGGTCATCATAGCAAAGAACCAAGTCTGCTTTTTCAAGCTTTCTTTTGTTGGCAAGACCTTTGATTTATCACTCTGCAGATTTTGGCTAGCAGGAGGGATAGGTCATTGGTATGTGTGCTAGCCAGAGAAAAACATCATGTATGAATTCCTCATCTCGACTGCCATTGTCGCCTTAGCCGAAATGGGTGATAAAACCCAATTACTGGCTTTATTACTCGCGGCACGTTTTCGTAAACCTGCTCCAATCTTGGTTGCTATTTTACTGGCAACACTCATTAACCACGGACTTTCTGCAGTTTTGGGGCAGTGGATTACCACGGTACTTAGCCCAGAAATTTTATTGTGGATTTTGTCTTTAGGTTTTATTGGCATGGCGATTTGGATGCTTATTCCAGACCAGCTAGATGATGAAACTGAAAGCATCAACAAGTGGCAAAAATACGGTGTATTTGGCGCGACCTTTGTATTGTTCTTTTTGGCAGAAATTGGCGATAAAACTCAAATTGCCACAGTGGCTTTAGCCGCACGTTATGACAGCGTGTTTTGGGTCATGCTTGGAACCACTTTGGGGATGATGCTGGCCAATGCACCTGCGGTATTTATTGGCAATAAATTAGCGACCCGATTGCCAATTGCTTTAATTCATAAAATTGGTGCACTGATTTTCCTAATTATTGGTGTGTCGACTTTGGCGCAACATTATTTATTCTAAATTATTCATTAAAATGCATAAATCCTGAGCAAACTGCTCAGGATTTATTTATGTGAATGGTACTGCAATTCACTGATATTTCAGATAATCTGAGCCATTTTATTTATTGTAACTTTCCATAAATAGCTATATGTTATTCAGTGATAGAAAATCTATTTTTAAAATGAAAAAATTGGGGATTGGTTATGGCATTTGACCGTACAACATCGCAGGTCTTATTTGATAATGGGACACATAAATGTATTAGTTTTACCAGTTTGGTCAAAGGTGAAGGTGTTCAGGCCAACCAATTTCTGATCATTGATAATAACCGTGCCGCAGTGCTAGACCCAGGTGGCGACCTGACCTATGTACCACTGACCATGGAATTAAACAAATATACCCGTTTGACCAATCTTGACTATGTCATGGCATCGCACCAAGACCCAGACATCATCACTTCAATGCCGCGTTGGTTGGTCTATACCGAAGCAAAAATCGTAGCATCAAAATTGTGGGCGCGTTTCTTGCCGCACTTAAGCTCATCTTTTATGAGCGACCGTATGAAAGGCAACTGGTTAGATCGTTTGGTGGAACTGCCAGATGAAGGTCAGGCAATTCCTTTGGGCGAGTCTAAAATTATTGCTGTGCCTGCGCATTTCTTACACTCTGTTGGTAATTTCCAGTTTTATGATCCTATCGCCAAAATTTTATTTTCTGGTGATATGGGTGCGTCAATGGTGGAAGATGCTTCAATTCCATTGACTGATTTTGCTGCGCATATTCCTGCGATGAAAGGCTTCCATCAGCGCTATATGTGTTCCAATAAAGTGATTCGCCTCTGGGTGAATATGGTACGCACCATGGACGTTGAAATGATTGTGCCGCAACACGGTACACCATTTGTGGGCAAAGAACAGGTGAATCAATTCTTAGACTGGATTGAAACACTGGAATGTGGCGTCGATTTGATGGACGAACACGTTTTTAGCTGCCCTGAATAAGCGACAAAAAAAGCTGAAAAAACTGTAAAAAAAACTTGAGTGCAAAAACAACTTTTTTTAAGATTTTCGCCCAAAAACGATTTTTTTGATGACGAGAACTTAACGAATGTTGTCTCAAGTACCTACAGCAGATGCCTGCTTAAGCTGCGGCGCGTGTTGCGCTTATTTCCGTGTTTCATTTTATTGGGCTGAAGGCATGAATATGCCTGAGCACTACACGGAACCAGTAACAGCAGTCTATTCATGCATGTGTGGTACCAATCAGAGTCAGCCGCGTTGTGTCGCTTTAGAAGGTGAAGTTGGACAGCAAGTGAGCTGCGGGATTTATGAATTACGCAGCAGCTCTTGTAAAGAAGTGCAAATTGCCGATGATCAATGCAATAAAGCACGTCGTGCGCATAACATGATTCCATTTGTGCAAGTCGATCCAGCCATTTCTGTGAATGATGATGACTTCGATCAAGTGGTTTAATGGTGCTTTAAGTTGTTGATCGCAATCCAGATTGGAAAAGCAAAGCTGCGGCTTTGCTTTTTTTGTGGCTCAATTTTGGGTAGATAGCCAAATCATGATTCAGATTGAAGCGGCTTTATCTGCCTGAAAAATGAAACCTCGCAAGTTTTAAACTTGCGTGGCTAAAAAGCAAACTAGGAGTGAAAACCTCAATTTTTAGATGAAAATTACCGATTTTTTCATGCTGCATCCCCCAGAAGGGCAGAATAAAAAATATTTCTTAGAGAACAAATGAAATTTGTGCCCAGATTTGTTTATAATGGCTCACGGAAATTACCAGTGAGACTGTTATGCTGACCATCGTTCAAGAAGCGTTAACCTTCGATGATGTCTTATTACTCCCTGCCTATTCTACTGTTCTCCCAAAAGATGTCTCCTTAAAGACACGTTTTACGCGCGGCATTGACCTGAATATTCCTTTGGTTTCAGCAGCAATGGATACGGTGACTGAATCTCGTATGGCAATTGCGATGGCGCAAAACGGTGGTATTGGTATTTTGCATAAAAACATGGACATCGTTGCGCAAGCAGCCGAAGTGCGCCGTGTGAAAAAATTTGAAGCGGGTATGGTGAAAGACCCAATTACCGTAACGCCTGAAACTACAGTACGTGAATTGATTGCGCTGACTCAAGCCAACAATATTAGCGGTGTACCTGTGGTAAAAGATGGCAAAGTTGTCGGTATTGTGACAGGACGTGATACACGTTTTGAAACCAACCTTGAGCAACCTGTCAGCAACATCATGACAGGTCAAGATCGTTTAGTGACAGTACGCGAAGACGAATCTAAAGAAAACATTCAAGCTTTATTGCAACAGCATCGTATTGAAAAGGTCTTGGTGGTGAATGACCAGCAGGAATTAAAAGGCTTAATTACGGTCACTGATTTCCGTAAAGCAGAATTGTATCCAAACAGCTGTAAAGATGACTTAGGTCGTTTACGTGTGGGTGCTGCAGTGGGTACAGGCGCAGAAACACCAAGCCGTGTAGAAGCATTGGTTGAAGCAGGTGTCGATGCGATTGTGGTTGATACTGCACACGGTCACTCTGCAGGCGTAATTGAGCGTGTACGTTGGGTAAAAGCTAACTATCCACAAGTTCAAGTAATTGGCGGTAACATTGCAACTGGCGATGCTGCTTTGGCATTGTTAGATGCAGGCGCAGACGCAGTGAAAGTGGGGATTGGCCCAGGTTCAATCTGTACCACACGTATTGTGGCAGGTATTGGTATGCCGCAAATCTCTGCAATTGACGCTGTTGCCAATGCATTG
This sequence comes from Acinetobacter sp. YH12135, assembly GCF_013418565.1. NCBI lineage: Bacteria > Pseudomonadati > Pseudomonadota > Gammaproteobacteria > Moraxellales > Moraxellaceae > Acinetobacter > Acinetobacter sp. YH12135. The sequence continues at coordinate 24,264 of NZ_VPBU01000007.1, read as the reverse complement.
AAAGAACAGATTCCATTAATTGCCGATGGTGGTATTCGCTTCTCTGGTGATATGGCCAAAGCAATTGGTGCAGGTGCAAGTACCATTATGGTGGGTTCATTGCTTGCTGGTACTGAAGAAGCACCGGGCGAAGTTGAATTCTTCCAAGGTCGTTACTACAAAGCATACCGTGGTATGGGTTCATTGGGTGCAATGGCGGGTGCAACAGGTTCTGCAGACCGTTATTTCCAAGACTCGAAAGCAGGTGCAGAAAAACTTGTACCAGAAGGTATTGAAGGTCGTGTACCGTACAAAGGCCCAATGGGCAACATCGTGCATCAGATGATGGGTGGTTTACGTTCATCTATGGGTTATACAGGTTCTTCAACCATTGAAGATCTACGCCAAAATGCTAAATTCGTGAAAATTACTGCAGCAGGTATGCAGGAATCTCACGTGCATGATGTGACGATTACTAAAGAAGCGCCGAACTATCGCGTTGGTTAATATGAACTATCGCGTTGGTTGATATTTAGTAGCATTTTCAAATAAAAGCCGTCATCAATGTGACGGCTTTTTCATTTTTGGTGTAAAGTAACTCGCAGTAAAAAAGTGATGATAAAGATCACCCCTAAGAAGTGAGAACAATATGAGTTATTTTGGTACAGACGGCATTCGAGGGAAGTTTGGAGAGTTACCAATTACACCTGAATTTGCATTAAAACTAGGTTTTGCAGCAGGTAAAGTTTTAAAAAAGCACACCAAAAAAAATAAACCTATTGTGGTATTAGGTAAAGATACACGTCTTTCAGGCTATATTTTAGAAGCAGCATTACAAGCGGGTTTAAATGCCGCAGGTGTCTATGTGCATTTGCTCGGCCCATTGCCGACGCCCGCTATTGCGCACTTAACCCGCGCTTTGCATGCCAGTTTAGGCATTGTGATTTCAGCATCGCATAATCCGTATTTTGATAACGGGATTAAATTTTTCTCGGGCGAAGGGAAAAAGCTGCCAGATGCCTTGCAAGAAGAAATTAACCAAGAATTGCAGCAAGAATTAAAAATTGAAGATACGGCCAACTTGGGTAAAAGTGTTCGTGTCAAAGATGCCAATGGGCGTTACATCGAGTTTTGTAAATCGACCTTTCCATATCATTTAGATTTAAATGACCTCACTATTGTGGTCGATTGCGCCAATGGTGCTGCCTACAATGTTGGCCCTGCGGTATTTCGTGAATTAGGCGCGAAAGTGATTGCCATTCACAATGAACCGAATGGTTTAAACATCAACGAAAATTGCGGCTCAACCCATCCTGAAAGTTTGCAAAAAGCAGTGCTTGAGCATCAGGCGGACTTGGGGGTTGCATTTGATGGTGATGCAGACCGTGTGATTTTGGTGGATAGTCAAGGCAAGCAAATTGATGGTGACCACATTTTATATATTCTTGCCACACAAGGCTCGAAAAAACCTGCAGGTATTGTTGGGACGTTAATGAGCAATATGGCGCTGGAATTGGCGTTAGAAAAAGCCCAAGTACCATTACTCCGTGCCAATGTCGGTGACCGTTACGTGCTACAAGGTCTGGAAGAAAATGGCTGGGTTATTGGTGGTGAGCCATCGGGGCATATTTTGACTTTGGACAAGAGCACCACAGGTGATGCAATTATTGCTGCCTTGCAAGTGTTAACGGTGATGGTCGAACAAAATAAAGCCCTACATGAATTGGTGGCAGATTTTAAACTGTTGCCAAATGTGCTGGAAAACGTGCGCTTAGCAAATATGTTTGATCCGTATACCGTTCCTGCCTTGGTGGAAGAGTTTGACCGTGCTACGGAACAGCTGAAAGGTCGTGGACGCTTATTGATTCGTAAATCGGGCACTGAACCTGTGATTCGTGTCATGGTGGAAGGTGATGATTTGGCTGAAGTGAAGGCAATGGCGAAAGATTTAGCAGATGCTGTACGTCGTCATGCCGTCTAAAAGGGGGGTAAATCGTGAGTGATTTAATTAAAGATTTAAGTGAGCTGCGTTTAAGTTACCAAAAAGGTGAATTGCTAGAAGCACAGGTCAGTGCCAATCCGCATATTCAGTTTTTGAATTGGTTTAACCATGCCTTAGAAGCCAAGCTGCATGAACCGTATGCGATGTCATTGGCGACTGCCAATGCGCAAGGTCGTCCGCATGTGCGTACTGTGTTGCTGCGTGGAGCCACCGAAGCAGGCTATGACTTTTATACCAATTATGACAGTCAAAAAGGGTTGGATTTAGCGGCCAATCCTTATGCTGAATTGTTATTTTACTGGCCTGAACTGGAACGTCAGATTCGTGTCAGCGGTTATGTCGAAAAAATTGATGAGCAAGAATCGACAGCGTATTATCACAAACGCCCACGTGACAACCAAATCGCTGCGCATATTAGCACTCCGCAAAGTGGTGTGATTGCCAGCCGTGAAGAACTACAGGCGCGTTTCCAAGACTTGCATGCCCAAGTGGGTGATCAATCTGAATTGCAAAAACCCGTATTTTGGGGTGGCTACCGCTTGCAGCCTGATTATTACGAATTTTGGCAAGGCCGTCCGAACCGTTTGCATGACCGCTTAGCTTATGAAAAAATTGAAGGTGACTGGAAACTACAACGCTTGATGCCTTAAATGACTGGAAATTATGTCAAAAATTTTAATAAAACAAAGACCTTTACTTACACGCCCTGAAAACTTTCAGGGCGTCTCTACATTTGTTGCCCAAATTTTAGCGCGCCGTGGCGTTGCGTCTGAGCAGGAGCTGGAACTTAAACTGAAGCACTTGCTTGCTCCAAGCATGAAAGGTCTACCAGAAGCAATTCAGCTGATGGATCAGGCGATTGATCAGCAGAAAAAAATTGTAATTGTGGGCGATTACGATGCCGATGGCGCGACCAGTACCACACTCATGATTCTGGCACTGCGCGAAATGGGCGCACACGTGCAGTATTTAGTACCTGACCGTTTTAAATATGGTTATGGCTTAACCCCCGCCATTGCCGATTTGGCTTTTGAGCGTTATACGCCTGATGTATTAATTACGGTAGATAACGGCATTTCCAGTCATGCAGGCGTGGAACGTGCGCAAGCTTTGGGGATGCAGGTCATCATCACCGATCACCACCTCACCACAAAAGCCACCCCAAATGCAGAGGCTGTGGTGAATCCGAATCAATTGGGTTGTGATTTCCCAAGTAAAGCCTTGGCAGGTGTGGGCGTGGCATTTTATGTGTTGGCGAACTTATCCAGTCAACGAAAAAAACAGGGCAAATCTGCTGCAAATTTGACTCAATATTTAGATTTGGTGGCTTTGGGCACCTATGCCGATGTCGCTAGTCTAGATTATAACAACCGTATTTTGGTGGATGCAGGCTTAAAACGGATACAGCAGAATTTATGCCGTCTGGGGATTAGTGCATTGCTGGATTTGGCAGGACGTGAACCCGCACAGCTTAAAGCACAAGATTTGGGCTTTGTCTTGGGACCACGTATTAATGCCGCAGGGCGCATGGAAACCATGGACATTGGAATCGAGTGTTTACTGGCAGCGGATATGCAAAGTGCCTATGCTTTGGCGCGTCAGTTAAATGCTTTGAATCAGGAACGTCGTCAGGTTGAAGGGCAAATTAAACAGGATGCACTGGCAGAATTGGAAAAGCTGCAGTTAGATCAAAGTGATTTACCGCATGCCTTGATCCTGTTTGAAGAACATTGGCACCAAGGTGTAATTGGAATTGTTGCAGGACGCTTAAAAGAACAGTTTCATCGCCCTGCGATTGTATTTGCTGCCGATGAAGATGGTGAGCATATTAAAGGCTCTGCCCGTTCAATTGAAGGGGTTCACATACGTGACACCATTGAATTGGTCGCAGAGCAATATCCATATTTGGTCAGTCATTTTGGTGGACATGCGGCTGCGGCAGGTTTGACCATAAAAAAGGTGCACTTTGCAGAATTTAAACAGGTCTTTGAACAGATCATTGCGCAAATGGATGCGGATTTATTTCATGCTGTGCTATGGACAGATGGTGAATTGCCGCAAGAAGCTTTTGATTTACACACGGTAGATTTATTACAGCATTTGGCGCCGTGGGGACAAAAGTTTCCGCAGCCTGTGTTTGAGGGACGGTTTAAAGTGGTTGATTTTAGATGGTTGAAGGACGCTCATTTAAAATTGCGTTTGGCATTGGACAATGGACAAGTGGTTGATGCGATTGCGTTTGGTGCTAAAGATAAATTTGAATTTAACCCGATGCGGGATGATGTGCGTTTGGTTTATGAGTTAGAGCGCAATGTGTTTAATGGCAATGTGAGTTTGCAGTTGCAGATTGTGCATTTGGAGCAGTAATCCAAATAAAAAAATCCGCTCAAATTTGAGCGGATTTTTTTGCTTTTAATGTAAGGGATTAGAAGCGGAATGTACCATTGATACCGAATGAATCGATTTCATCAACTGTTGTGTAATTCACACCAACTGCAACTGTTGGGGTAAAGAATTTTTGTGCACGAACGCCAAAAACAGTTTCAGAATCATCAGCAGTTGAGTCTGCAATAGAAACGCCTACACTTAAAGTTGGGTCGATATAAAGATCAGCACCTAAGCGATAAGTTGTTTCATCACCAAAATAAGACAAGCCTTCAAAGTTAGCAAGATGGTTGCCAATTTGAGTGACATACTTAGCGCGTAAAGATACAGTAGTATCTTCACCTACTGTTAATTGATTTAGAAGATTTGTGGTAAAGCCATAGTTTGCAACTTGAACTGGATCTAAGCTCTCATCTGCTACACCAACTGCTAATAATAAGCCATTGACTGGTAAGTAACCAACTTCAAGAGCATAGCCAGTATTATCATCACCATCAAATTTGGTTTGATTAATTGCACCATTCACATAAAAATTGAGATTCCCTCTGTTATTGAAATATGACTGTTTTGTTACAGTTGTTGCTGATTGTACGGAAAATACGCAGTACGTCAATGCACAATTTCTACCTAACTGCTTTATTTTAGGGCATAAAAAAAGCACCCTTCCGAAGAAGAGTGCTGTTTGAGTATGTAATTAAGCGAAGCTTAGAAGCGATATTTAGCTGCGACACCAAAGCTGTTGTAGTCAGCATTACCCACTTCACCAAAGCCTACACGACCTTCCAAGCTGACTTGTGGTGTAAAGAATTTACGTGCACTCACACCAAACTCATCATTATCGTTGATGTCGTTGCTGTAATAATCGACACCTACACTTAGCGTTTTATCAATGAAGTAGTCTGCAGCAAGATTGTATTCATCGAGATCACCAAAAGCAGCGCCTGCTTCAAGGTTGATGTCTTTACCATTCGAAAGTGTAGTTACATATTTGGCACGTAAAGTTGGATCTACACCATCATCATGGTCGGTATCCCAACCTTTAAGACCTGCTGCAATTAACAAGCCTGGTGCTGGTAAATAACCAACCTCTGCGCCATAAGTAGTTAAATCATTGTTTAGGTCATTATTGTTTTTCAAGTCATGACCACTCACATTACCACTTAAGTAAAAATCTGAGTTCGGTACAAAATACTCTGCCCCTACACCATAAGTATGCGCTTCATTATCGCCAACTTCGTCATATTGGTATTTGGCATTTACGTTGCTAGCACGATCAAGGAACGCTGCTTCTGCCAAAGGTGCATTACGGGTTTGTACAGGGTTAAAGTAATAAGTACCATCTACACCGAATGAACCGCTTGAGCTGCCATTGTCTGGATCAATCAGTCCTGCTGATGCACCAATTTCAGCTTGGTATGCGTTCGCAGTACCAGTGATAGCCAAAGCTGAAAGTAGGGCTGATGCGATTGCTAATTTTTTCATGGAAAGTACCCCTCTGAAATCTGGTTAACAGTTAAACTTTTTGTTACAACTTTCAGTCTAGGCGAAAAAAAATCAGCGTCAATCAAAGGAAAGTTACCACTTTGTTACAAGCGTAAATTTGTGTAATTTTTTTAGTTTAAGTGATTGAAATAAAAGCGAAATAATCAAATGTTTTGTTTTATTAAAACTATGTAGATTTTGTGAATTTTAATAAAATTGATCATTAAATCATCAAATTTGTTTCATCCTTGCTTTATTTTGGCGGGTTGAAGCAATTACGATACACAGTTTTTAAGCTTGGATTCAGCTGAATGTGTCAGGAAAAAATCAGGGCGGTAGATCAGCCATTTAGACAACATCAGTGTTAATCGAGCATGCTATTTTTTAGGTTGGATATCATCAGGCTCTCATTTTAAAAGTTTAAAGTGATCTTTATTTTTAACCACATTTAGCATTCAACCGATAAAAGCTGAAAAGTTATGCTGGAATTTGCAGCAGGGTAGAAATGCCAGAACAGGTCTGTGCTACAATTATCGGCTATTGAGCTTCATTGTTAATTGAGAGAATTTACGTGGAAATTAATCCTTATCTAAACCAATTAAAAGACTTGAACGAACGTGGTCAAACACTACGGGGGTATCTTTGACTACGATCTGAAAAAAGAGCGTTTAGAAGAGGTTCTCCGCGAGTTAGAAGATCCTGCAATCTGGAATGATCAAAGTCGTGCGCAAGCCATGGCCAAAGAAAAGGGCGAGCTTGAAAACGTGATTCATGTCCTAGAAGGTTTGGCGACCCAGTTAGAAGATGCCCAAGCCATGCTAGACTTAGCCGTTGAAGCCGATGATGAAGATTTATTGGTGGATGTACAGTCTGAATTGACTTCTGCAGAAGAAGAACTGGCGAAATTAGAATTCCGTCGTATGTTCAGTAATCCAATGGATCCAAACCCATGCTATGTTGAAATTCAGGCAGGTTCGGGTGGTACAGAAGCGCAAGACTGGGCATCGATGCTGTTGCGTATGTATATGCGCTGGATTGAACGTCACGGCTTTAAAGCAGAATTGATGGAAGAATCGGATGGTGATGTGGCAGGGATTAAATCTGCGACCATTCGCGTAGAAGGCGAATATGCCTATGGTTGGTTGCGCACTGAATCGGGTGTGCATCGTTTAGTGCGTAAATCGCCATTTGACTCAGGTAACCGTCGTCATACGTCATTTTCTGCAGTGTTTGTTTCACCAGAAGTGGATGACAATATTGAAATTGATATTAACCCTGCCGATGTTCGTACCGATACGTATCGTGCATCGGGTGCGGGTGGTCAGCACATTAATAAAACCGACTCTGCGGTACGTTTAACCCACGCACCTACAGGTATTGTGGTTGCTTGTCAGAACCAACGTTCGCAACACGCCAACCGTGACCATGCGTGGAAACAGTTACGTGCCAAGTTGTATGAACTGGAAATGAGTAAACGTAATGAGGCGGCTCAAGCACTGGAAGACTCGAAGTCTGATATTGGTTGGGGAAGCCAAATTCGCTCTTATGTATTGGATGATTCACGTATTAAAGACTTGCGTACAGGCGTGGAAACTTCAAATACAGGTGCGGTTTTAGATGGTGATTTAGACAAGTTTATTGAAGCCAGTTTAAAGCAGGGTCTATAAGTTACGGTCTGTAAGATCCTAATGAGCCTGCCCAATTCAGTGAAGTTGCTTAAAAATTTATATAAATCGTAAAAAAACGATATTAATATCGAAAAAATACGATATATTAAAAGCAGCTGCTGAATTGGGCTTATATTTACGAATATGTGTCTGAATGATGGATGTCGATTTAATCTTTAAAGCCTTAGCCAATCCTACCCGTCGGCAAATTTTAGAATGGTTAAAAGCACCAGAACAATTTTTGTCGGTAGATGAGTGTGGCGACTTTAAGCGTGGCGTATGTGCAGGACACATTGAGCGTTTGGGCAAAGTGTCGCAATCGACCATGTCAAATCATTTATCGGTACTGCAACAGGCAGGTCTTATTCGTGCAGAAAAATATGGACAATGGTCGTATTTTTCTCGTAATGAAGCACTCATTCAGCAATATGTCGAATATTTAAAACACTCACTTTAACTGTGAGATTAGAGGCAAAAATGGCTGAATTAGACTCTCCTTTAGTTTTGGGTGATCTGCATCTAAAAAACCGTGTGGTGATGGCACCTTTAACCCGTAGCCGCGCCAGCGATGACCGTGTTCCAACGCCAATGATGGCAGAATATTATGCACAGCGTGCCAGTGCAGGTTTGATTCTTTCAGAAGCAACGGTAATTTCTGAAGAAGCCAATGGTTATTTAAATACCCCAGGATTGTTTACCGATGCTCAAGTGCAGGGTTGGAAACTCGTTACCGATGCCGTGCATGCCAAAGGTGGTTTGATTGTGGCGCAACTGTGGCATGTAGGTCGTGTTTCACATCCAGATTTACTCAATGGTGCAACACCAGTATCGGCAAGTGCGGTACAACAAGCAGGTTATGTCAGTTTGTTGCGTCCTAAACGTGAATATGTGTTGCCACGTGCCTTAGAAATTGCAGAAATCCACACCATTACCGAGCAATATAAACAAGCCGCCATCCGTGCCAAAGAAGCAGGATTTGATGGGGTAGAGTTGCATGCAGCCAATGGTTATTTGATTGATCAATTCCTGCAAAGCAAAACCAACCAACGTGACGATGAATACGGTGGTTCGGTTGAAAATCGTGCGCGTTTCTTGTTAGAAGTGATGGACGCCTTAATTGAAGTCTGGGGCGCAGGTCGAGTCGGTGTGCATTTAGCACCACGTGGCGATGAGCACGACATGGGAGATGATGATCCACGTGAAACCTTTGGCTATGTCATGCAGCAATTGGGGCAGCGTAAAATCGCCTTTTTCTTTACCCGCGAATATTTAGCCGAAGACAGCATTTCCCAAGAAATGAAAGTACGTTCAGGCGGTGTGCCATATATCGCGAACATGCGTTTAAGTCGTGCTGATGCCGTGGAATTATTGGCTTCGGGCAAGGCCGATGCGGTGTCATTTGGTAAGGCGTATATTGCCAATCCAGACTTGTATGAGCGTTTATTGGCAGATGTACCTTTAAACGAACTCAAGCTGGAAAACATGATTGGTACAGCCGTTGCAGAAGGCTATATCGATTATCCAACTTTGGCGGAAACACAACACGCTGTAGAATAAAAGCCAGTATAGCGCCACATGCAATTAACATGCGCGTGTGGCTCTGTTATATTTTGCCGATAATCTTTCTTTGGGGCGCATCTTTTGGCTACTCCATTTTGGTATAACGCAGCCTTGGCGCTGTTAAAACCGATTTATCAGTCACGTATTCGTAAACGTGCCGAACATCCTGAGCAATTACAACAAGAACTGCTTGAGCGTTTTGGCCCATTTCAGCCTGCTAAAAATTTACATGCCATTTGGTTTCATGTGGTGTCGGTGGGGGAAACTAATGCCGCACAACCTTTAATTGAACATTATTTAAAAGTGGGACATCCCGTTTTAGTCACCAATACCACCAAAACGGGGCAGGCACGCGCCAAATCATTATTTTTAAAAGCACCGTATTTAGATTTATTTCAAGCCGTGTATTTACCTGCCGATCAGGTGCATTTAATTCGTGAGTTTTATCAGAAATATCAGCCTAAATTATTGGCACTGGTCGAAACAGAGTTATGGCCAAACTTGATTGATCAGGCGCAGCATTTTCAAGTCCCGTGTTTGTTGATTAATGCGCGGCTTTCGGAAAAATCGGCCAAAGGCTATGCCAAAGTTAAAGGATTGACTCGTGGCATGTTGCAAAATTTGCAGCAACTTTTGGCGCAAGACTCTGCCACACAGCAGCGTTTTATCGCATTGGGGATGCCTGCCGAGCGTACAAACGTGGTGGGTAATATTAAATTTGATATTACTGCGCCAGAAGATTTTGTAGAGCAAGCCGCGCAGTTGCAACAGACATGGCAATTGGCACATCGCAAAATTATCACCCTTGCCAGTACCCATGCGCCTGAAGAACAGCAATTATTGACTGCTTTGAAACCTTATTTCGCACAGCATCCTGAACTGTTATGTATTGTTGTGCCGCGCCATCCAGAGCGTTTTGATGAAGTGGCTGTGCAGGTGAAAAAACTGCAACTCAATATGCAGCGCCGTAGTTTGGCTGAAGCGATTCAACCCGAAACACAAGTGTATTTAGCCGATAGCATGGGTGAAATGTGGTTGTGGTACGCCTTAAGTCAGGCCTGTTATGTCGGTGGTTCGCTGAATGAACCTGGCGGTGGGCATAATATTTTAGAGCCTTTGGCCTTAAATGTCGCCACGGTATTGGGCAAAAATTATTTTAACTTTCAAAGTATTGTGGATGAGTTTGTTGCAGCAGAAGCCGTGTATGTGGTCGAAGATGCTGAACAAGCTGTAAATACGTTAACGCAATTGTTGTTTGAACCTGCGTTGCGTGCTCAGCTGAATCAAAATGCTCAAGTGATTATGTATAAAAATCGTGGCTCTTTAACTGAGCATATTCACGTGATTAATCAGTATCTTTAAATATGAATATCGTTTTGCTTGACCCGCGACAGACCACAAATGAAGTGTGGTCTATTAGCACCCAGCGGCAAGTGCAGCATTTGCATACGCATGTTGGTGTGCAAGTCGGTGACACCTTGAAAGTCGGGATTCATGGTGGCAAGCGTTATTTGACCGAAGTGGTGGAAGTCAGCGAGCAGCGAATTCAAGTCAAAGCCCTGCATGAAGAAGCTGTCCCAAAAAAACTGCCTGTGACCCTGATTGTGGCTTTGCCGCGCCCCAAAGTATTGCGTCGTTTAATTATGGATAGCGTGACGTTAGGTGTGGAAAAAATTATTTTACTGCACAGCTATCGGGTTGATAAAAGCTATTGGCAAACGCCATTTTTGCAGCAGCTCGATCAATATGTAACTTTGGGTTTGGAACAAGCAGGCGATACCATTGCATCTGAGATTCAGCTTTATAAACGCTTTAAACCCTTTGTGGAAGATGTCTTACCCAGTTTGATTTCTGCCGATTGTCCTGCTTATGTGGCGCATCCTTATACCGATCAAGCTATGCCACATGCCATCCAACATCCATGCAGTATTGTGATTGGCCCAGAAGGTGGATTTATTCCCTACGAAATTGATTTGCTCGAAAAAAACGGCTGCCAAGCGCGGCACTTGGGCAACCGTATTATTCGTACTGAAACTGTGATTGCTTATGTTTTAGGGCGTTTGTTTAGTGCGGGCTGAATCATCTTCATTGACTGCTGCATCACCACGATAAACTTTCACTTCCTGCACAGGATAAGGAATCGAAATGTGATGTTCGGCAAAAGCGGCAATTACCCGTTCTTGCACTTCACTGATGGATGCTGAAGTGGTGGTTTCCGTCGTATTTACCCACCAACGCACATTTAAATTAATCGAAAAATCGGCCAAGGCAGTGACATTGACGCTAAATGCAGGTTGGCTCAAGATTTTTATGTCACGGTCTAAAATGGCCAAAATAATATCTTTGGCTTTTTGTACGTCATCTTCATAACCAATACCGACCACAAACTCGCAACGACGACGGGTATAAGCCGTATTGACCGTTACGGCACTGGTATACACCGTAGCATTTGGAATCACGATTCGACGCCCATCGGGAGAGCGCAGGAAGGTGGCACGAATCTGAATATCTTCTACCGTACCTTCCATATTATTCACGATGATGTCATCACCAATTTTAAATGGTTCTCCAATCAAAATGAGCACACCCGATAATAAATTCTGGAAAATATCTTTAAAAGCAAAACCAATTGCCACGGAGCCTAGACCTAAAGCACTCATCAGTTGGCTTGGGGTAAAACCTGGAATTGCAATCACCATCGCAATTAGAAAACCAAAGAAAATAATTGCAGAGCTACCGACCCGATTCAGCACCAAAACCAAATTTTGTCGGGTATAGGAACGATTGTTCAGGGTCTTGCGAATAAACCATTTAAACAGTCGGGCAAGCAGCCAAAACAGAATCAGCACCACGGCTGCAATCATCAAATACGGCACACGTTCCCAAAATCCTTCCATAATTTTGTCGATGGTGGAGTAGGCGTCATTGTACTTGGCCGTATGATTGATCACGGTTTGCGTGGTTTTTTCAGTGGCTTCCTGCAACAGCTGACTGGTGTTTTCAGAAACTTCACTGAGTGAGGGTTTGGATTCTGCCACGATAATTCCGAATTCAAAATGAAGCGACTATTTTGCCTGAAAAACTCAATTTGGTTAATGAGCAATGCTTACTTGCCAGTATTTTAGACAACTTGGATAGAAGTGATGAGCGTACTATTTTGTAGCATTTAAACTGCGAGTTGTATGTGGTTTTATCTGTAAGACAGGGTCGCAGGTATGAATGATTGGCTGCGTAAAAAAATGTTAATACTCACGGTTATTAGACGATATTTTCTTTAAAAATAATGCAATGCGCAGTACAGTGGAATGTAAACCTGAAAGTATGAATGCAAGAATATGGCATTCGATCAACGCTTTGGCATGCTATTGTTTGTATAAAATTTATGCGACTAAAGCCGAATGGTGAGCCATAAAAAAGAAAGTTCATACTGTGAATATGCAGAAATAATAATCAATAACGTGGCATACATCTCGTGATGAGATGCAAGAACATCAAGGAAGTAGCAGATGAAAGACGTATATCCTGTTCCAGATGAATTTAAAAAGACTGCCCGCACCACTGAGGCAGAATATTTTCAACGCTATCAACAATCTATAGATGACCCTGATACTTATTGGGCAGAGCAGGCCCAACGCTTAGATTGGATTAAACCTTTTACCCAAGTCAAAAATACCAACTTTGACCCCGAGCATTTTAAAATTGAATGGTTTGCCGATGGGCAACTGAATGTCAGTGCCAATTGCTTAGACCGTCATTTAAAAGAACATCCGCATAAACCTGCAATTATTTGGGAAGGAGATCATCCATCTCGGCATAAAGTGGTTTCTTTTGCTTCTTTGCATGATGAAACCTGTCGTTTTGCCAACGTGCTGAAAAAGAACGGGGTGCAAAAAGGTGATCGGGTGGTGCTGTACATGCCAATGGTTTCCGAAGCTGCGATTGCCATGCTAGCCTGCGCGCGGATTGGTGCAGTGCATTGTGTGGTTTTTGGTGGTTTTTCTCCCGATGCTTTGGCTAGCCGAATTGAAGACTGTCAGGCCAAGTTAATTGTCACTGCAGACTCGGCCATGCGTGGTGGCAAGCCAATTTATTTAAAAGCCAATGTTGATGCTGCTCTAAAAGTAGCAGGTACCGACTGTGTGCAAAATGTGATTGTGGTGCACCGTACAGGAAATCCTATTGAGATGTTACCTGAACGCGACGTGTGGTATCACATGGAAATTATGTCGGTCAATGACATCTGCCCACCCGAGCCGATGAATGCCGAAGACCCATTATTCATTTTATATACTTCGGGTTCGACTGGAAAACCCAAAGGTGTTTTGCATACCACAGGCGGTTATTTGACCTATGTGAATAGCACGTTCCGAGAAGTCTTTGACCTGAAACAGGATGATGTGTTTTGGTGTACCGCAGATGTAGGCTGGATTACAGGGCATTCTTATGTCTTATACGGGCCATTGTCGAATGGTACATCTACCGTGATGTTTGAAGGTGTACCGAACTATCCAAGTTGGGCGCGCACAGGGCATATTGTCGATAAACACAACATCACCATTTTATATACTGCACCGACTGCCATTCGCGCCATGATGCGGGAGGGAGATCGTTTTGTACGTGAAAGTGACCGCAGCAGCTTGCGTTTACTCGGTTCAGTCGGTGAGCCGATTAATCCCGAAGCGTGGAACTGGTATTACAACGTGGTAGGCGAAGGACGTTGCCCAATTGTAGATACATGGTGGCAAACCGAAACAGGGGGCATATTAATTTCAGCATTGCCTGGTGCAACGCCACTGAAACCCGGTTCGGCAACCCGCCCATTATTTGGCGTGCAACCTGCTATTGTCGATGCCGAAGGTAATGAACTGGAAGGCGCGACCGAAGGCAATTTAATTATGAAAGATTCATGGCCAGGGCAAATGCGCGGTATTTGGGGCGACCCTGCACGTTTTATTGAAGCGTATTTTTCGACCTATCCGGGTGCGTATTTTACAGGAGATGGTGCACGCCGTGATGAAGATGGCTATTACTGGATTACAGGGCGTGTGGATGATGTCTTGAATATTTCGGGGCACCGTTTAGGTACTGCGGAAATTGAAAGTGCCCTAGTAGCGCATGAAGCTGTGGCTGAAGCGGCAGTGGTGGGTATGCCCCATGAGATTAAAGGACAGGGGATTTGCACCTTTGTAACTTTGCAAGTTGGTACACCCGAGTCAGAGGAATTGCGTGAAGAATTAGTCAATTGGGTTCGCAAAATTTTGGGGCCTGTGGCAACGCCTGATGCGCTGCATTGGGCACCTGCTTTACCTAAAACCCGCTCAGGTAAAATCATGCGCCGTATTTTGCGGAAAATTGCAGCGAATGAATTGGATAGTTTAGGAGATACTTCGACTTTGGCTGAGCCGCAAGTGGTGGAGCATTTGATTGCAACGGTGTATGGGGAGAGGTAGGTTAAGGTTACTGTCACTGTACACAAAGAAGTTAGATTACCCGCACGCGCAGCAACATCTGCCTGAGTCATTTCCAGATAAAGACGTTCTTTACGAAGCCTCTCACATAATAAAGCAACAACTTCTTCAGGTTTTTTGAATATTAAATCCATAGTATTGTGTTTTACATTGTGATATCACCATTAAAACACAAAAAAATGGATTTATGAAATTATGCCAGTTGGTCGATAATGAGATGCTTGATTGGCTGATGAGATTCTATTGGATTAAAGAAATCTAATGATTTTAATGCATTTATTTTTTGCAACTACCTACGAATATGTCGTATTTGGGGCCCGAAACTGTGAAATAAAAGATAATAAAGAAAGTATGATTGGGGATAACATAATATAAAATCAATAAAAAAGCCCCCATCTTTCGATGAGGGTTTTTTTGAATTTGGAGCGGGAAACGAGACTCGAACTCGCGACCCCAACCTTGGCAAGGTCACCGATATTTATTCCATTAAATTATATTAATTGTAAATATATGATTTAATTGGTGGTATGTGGTTTTTTGGTAGGGTGAATTTTTGATGAATTTAGATCATTTAATGTTATTTTGGTCACTTTATTTTAGACGTTTTAGTTTATAAAAGTCACCTATGTTTTGGTCCTGATTTTCATATTAATAATAACATTATATTGTTTAATATAATGATTATTAATAATTTATAAATCGACTACAACATGTAGTAGCGAAGATGCTCAAAATGCACTTACTACGTAACATCAGTTAAATAAAAGTCTCCCACAAACCCAGTACGGTTCAATAGAAAAATTGAAAAGAAGTAAATTAAATTCACTATTTTTAATGCTTTATGAGATTTAAATTATGGTTAAAATATAGTCAGCATACTTTTTGAAACACCACCCAAATTTTTATTACAAGCAGCTTAAAGATGAGAAACTATCATGAGATACATCAGTAACTTGAATACCCCAAGTGCTTTTGCATCTTTACTTTTGAAGCAGAATTTAATTCGCCTTTCATTTTCATTCAAGCTGAAGTTTTCTGCCCGTAATGTTAAATCCTGTAATGTCTTTTTGAGCTCTGTCTTGCTCTGTTGAGAGAGTTCTAAATGAAGATATTTTTTCGGAAATAAACTATGAATAAAAGAAAGAAGTTTCTTCAGTTGCCGTTTTTCATTCAGTTCAAAAATTAACTGGGCTGAATTGGGCTGAACTTTTTCAAGATAAATTGAGTAGATCGTATGAAGCTGTTTTTTGTATTTACTTTGTACATTTGCATAACGCTCCTGAACATGTTGAATGACTTTTTTTTCCTCCTGATTGGTTGGCAACATGGTGACCAATGCATTCGGAGTTTTCCTTAAAAAATCTGTGGTAAATAACCTCGATGATTTTTTTTGGTTTACACAGGAGGTTTTCAAATGTAGGGCTCTGGCACGTAATTTTTGCGCGATTTGCAAAGGAATGGCTTCAGGTAACAGAAGATCTTGCTCTTTTTCTACTGCAAGAATGTGATGCAATAATTCAAAAGTCATCTCTGAGTCATGAGCTCCTAGCATCAGTGAATCAGGCGATTTCTGTTGTTCTGGTTTATATTGATGATCATGTTGCCTGTAACGGTCTTTAGTGAGTTGATCAAATAAAAACTGTTTGATCGCCCGTTGCTGAACAGGATATTTAATAGCATCATCATGTTTCAGAATATTAAAATAGGCTTCTTTAGGAAGTGGGCTGTGCATTTGATTCAGCTGGTAGCTAATTGCCAGATGCATTAAATGCAGATAGCTTGAACAGGTCGTGTCAGGGGTTAGGTGCCCGGCAAAATGAGAAAGTGCATACCAGGTTTGCTGAGTATTTCTGTTTCGCAACAATGCATAACGGATACGTAATTGCTCATGTGGGCTATAGTCAGTAAATGCATCTGAAAGTGTTGAGTTTTTTAAAATCAGGTAAAGATGATTAAATGCAGAATGGCGCAGACTATGGTAAGTAAAATTGTGTTCTCCAAAAACTGGCTGGATCAATTGTTTCAATAGGGAATTCACTTCATTTTCATGAGTTTCTTCTAAGGACTGTTTTAAAAACAGCGGTTGTGCAACTGATTTTCCTTGTTCTTTTAGCAGACGTTTTCTATTCTGACTATATATTTTAAATGCATGTAATTCGTCGGCTTTAAGTAGATGATGCAGGGGAATCTTGCGGTAAGCTGAGTAGCTTTTTTGATTTTTATTGCGATTGTTGCGAATAGTGATTATCACAGCATCTTCACTAATAAATAGATCACGTACGAAGATATTCAATGTTTCATTGATCCGTAGTCCGACTCTGAACCCCAGAATAAAAATCAGTTTAAATATATTTTTATCCTGAATCGAAATATTTTGAGTATTTTCGAGCTGCTCTAGCATGTGGTGAAAAATATGGGGCGAGATCAATGCGGTTCTGCAGATTTTTACCTGGATTAAATTATCCAGATCAACAGTGGGTGCGTTAAAAAATAAGGTCTGTTTGTGATGAAACTCCTGTAGACGTTTTTGTAGAGTTGCTCTAGTTGTTTCTTTCTTTAATAGAAGCATTTCTCCATACAAATCTTCAAAATCAGCATCTAAAAATGATGAAATATCTTTGTCTTGGGTTGCCTGCAGCCAATGGACTGCAAACTGTGAAAACATGGTCTTCAGAGAACTTTGCTTGAGCGGCTGAAAATCTGCACGTATAAGCTTGCGCTTAAATCGTTGCTGCTGCTGAATAATATGATTTAGAAGGTCCAGTTGAGGTTCCGTTAATTTTGAGCGTAGAATGCTCCACAGCAGCAAACGTTCCAAGGCTGGAGATTGTTCTTTAGCATATAATTCTATGAGTTGATCGCTATAGTTTTTTGCACGAATAGCTTGACGTATTTCTACTAAAATATCGGCTATATCTAATGCAATAGTGACTGTAGACTGGTTCTGAGGGTTCTCATAAACTTTCTGAATCGTATGGGTAGGCGTGGGTTCAGGCTGACTAAAATAAGCTGCTAATTGTTTTTCAAGAGGACTGGAACTATAAATTTCATTTTTTAAGATACAAATGGACATTTGATCCAGCCCGCTGTTTTTCAGGAACTGTGTATAGTAAAAACCGTATTTTAACAGGTCTTTACAACGCACCTTTTCCTCAGGGAAGCATTCAATAATACAAGCGTTAATCAGATGTTCTGCATCTTCAATATCCGAAAATAAATCAAATTTTTGATGTTTTAGTCTGTAGATCCAGCATTTCACAATGTCGTGTAGCACAAACGTTTTGGTATAGCTGACTGAAAAATCAGGGTCATATATACGCTGATTACCGAAATTCCGGTTCGGGATATCAAGTGAAACAATATGATTCAGGTTTAAAAAACTTTGAAATTTCTTTGTTTTTAAAATGATTTTTAAAAACTTTTGTAGTTCGTTCTCATTATAAATGCCATTAAATAATATTGAACTGATCAAACAGAAGCCAAGTGATTGAGTTAGACTGAAGTCATTATGTTTTGTCCAGTAAGCAATCATATTTTGGGCAAATTGAGTAACTTTTTTACCATGTTTTAAGGTTTCAATATTTTGTAGTGGCAGAGACCTTTCGTACCTTACGGGAGCGGCAGGCACTGGATAGTAGTGATTCGATGAAAGATTAAAGCGCTTGATATATTTAGCAAATTCTATACGTGCCATCTGATAGCTACGGATGTTTGACTTACAGTGTTCTAAAAGCTGATTATCAACTTGACGACAAATTTCCGAATAGTTCTCAGGCGTCAGCTCTATACATTTCTCACTAAACAAGTTCAGAAGAAATGCTTTGTTTTTTCTATGCTTTTTTATTCTTTTGAGGGAGTGTGGGTGTTTACTCATTCAATCAGGAACCCGTTAAATGTAGACATACTTTTAAGTTCTAATATTTCGACAAGCTTGTCTTGTGCTACTCGAATATGATCGTAATCAGTTACCTGAAAACCCGAATAACGATCAAACAGTCCCTGCATTGCTTCGTCATGACCAAAGATGTCTTTAACTATATCTTCATTGCAGTATTGTGCAAAAAAATAACGAGAAAAGTGGCGGGTCCAATTGCGCTGAAGGGCTATTTCTGTACAGAATTTTTGAATATCAGAAAGTTCTAAATTTTGGATATCTCCTTGTGGATCGTAAAATAATAGAAAGGGGCGTTCACCCTCGAAGACCTCATGGATTGTTTGTACTTGTTCATTGGACAGATAGGCTTTTGTGAGGTAGAGAAAGTGTTTTAAATATTTTAGGTAATGCTGTATTTCATCACGAAGATAATCGTTAAACGGTAGATATCGTCCAATGGTGCCCGAATAACGCTGCTCTTTATCTGCAACAGCCATCAATTGATTGTCGAGGTCAATATAATCTAGATTTGGCGGGAAGGACTCACTTGGTCGTGCTGAAGTTATCAGCATGCAAATATGCCAAAGCCAGATTGAATAATACTTCAGTGTTTTGAAAGGATTTGGATTACCTCGAACTTGTTCATCAAGCTGTTTAAATAAAGATTTAACCAGTGGCAGATCTGGTGTTTGCTGACTACCGAAAGTAATAGGAGATTTAAATTCTTCGATATAACTGCTGTTGAGCTGCGGGCAAACTAGATAAAGTGTTTGGCTATAAATATCGAGAATATCTATGATCTGTGTTGAAGAGTAATGGCAAGGAATATAGTGCTGAACGCTTACGCCGCTAAGTAACTTACTTTCCAATTCATAACCTAGCTCATTCAATGTAATGTCACTGAGTAAACGTGGGAGATTTTGTTGAGTTAGCTGGAAAGTCAGCTCTTTATTGATGCTACGTAAATGCTCTTGTACCTTTGAATCAATTTTTGCATGATCCCACTTTTTTAGTTGAAAAATATTTTTAAAGTAAACTTGAGGCAAGGGAATTGTAAAAGAGTTTATGGTATTCAGCATATGTTCTTTCAAAACAAAATCTTTGAATTTAGAGATTTCAAAGCTTTGTTTGAAGAAACACGAGTCAGGCTTCAGTAAAACTTTTTTATTTTTTGCAGTGATTCGTGAGTTTTTTTGGAAAACTGGCAGATCTTTATAATAAGTAAGGCTGAGTACTGAAAATAGAAGTAAAGCATGAATGGGAGAACTTTCTGCTTCTTCAAATAAAACTTGCATAACGTGCCGTGCAGTAGGTAAATCGAAAACCCGAGGATTTGGCTTGTTCATTAGCTCATTCTTGTTTTGATGCAGAATTTTACTTTTCAGATTTACGATTTGGGCAGTGACAGAATGTTGCTCTAATCCAGTAAATTCAAAGTTATGATCTTCAACTGTTTCAATGACTTTATCTTCGCGTGATTGTTTAGCTGTACCCTGTTCAAACTTGGTCTGATACGTTTGCTCATCATCAAGAGTAGTTCTTGAGGTCTTGTAAACATCTGTTTGGGGAGGTTCTTGGATGCCTGGATTACTTTGACGGTGTCTTTTTTGACGTTCTGATTGAGTATAGGTATACGTATAAATAACGCGGATTTCTGCCAATTGGCCTATTTGGGTTTTCTTTAAACTCTCTTTGGATTTGTCAAATAATTTTCTATTCTCAGTTTCAGCTTCTTTTAGAAATTCAACAAGATCGTCTAATTCGATCGGAAGAGACGGTAAAAAATTGTAAAGCCAATGGTATTCCTGCTTTGTACTGGCTAAACGAAAACGTCTACAAAGATTAGCTACAGTAGCTGCATGTTCTTTGCTATCAAGTAATTCAATGCATTGAGTATTGAAAATGGCCCATTTCAGTGCATTTGATTGATATGCTGATGGAGTGTTGATCAGCGCCAGGAGATAATGAGCTAATGGATACTTACTAATCGATAGATCAGTAGGATGCTGATTCATAATTTTAATTAGTTTAACGACTTCAGTTGGTCGGATGAAATCATTGAGCTTAAAGAAGTCCTGATCATTTTCCAGTTTTGCTTCCGCCAGTGCTTGATAGAAGTCTCGAAATAGCTCAAGCTTTAATTCTTGAGTATCTTCTAAATAACGATATTCGTTCATGATTAAATTCCCGCCAGAATTTTTTCTAATGACAGTGGGTCGGCATAATTTGAAATAGAACTCACTGGACTTTTGGATTTAGACAGTCCTGATAATTCTCGTAGATAATTGATAGTTAAAACTTCCTGACCGAAAATTTCCTGAAGATGTGCAGCTAAGTATTCTTCATTTAGCCAATTTGCAATGATGTCTAAGCCATGAATGGAGTGGTGTAATCCGGAACACAGTAAGGCCTTTACTTCGTTTAAAGCCTGGATGGTGAATTCGTAGGAATTATTTTTTTCATAAGCTCTGAACTTAAATTCATTTTTATTCTTGTTGTAAGAATAGGCATAGATCCAGCTGAAATGACTACTAAAAAAATAGTGATCAGGTTTGTCTGTTGTCAGAACAGGAATGTCGACTTTTTGTTGAAAAGTAAAATCCAAATGATAGTTTTGCTGTTTCTCATTAAGCTGAAAAAATAGAGCAATCCAGATTTGGTAGGCATGCATACATTTTGGATAACACATTAATTTTAAGTTTTTTGAAGATACACGATGACTTTCAATAGCTTTTTTTTTATAGACATATGCTGATGTCTCCCCATATTTATGCCAAGTGGCTGAAAAATAAGCTATAATATTCACGTATTTTTTATAGGAGAGTCAAGGGTTGTGCACCCTATATTGTGTTATTAAATTGTAAATTTCACTATATATAGTGTTTTTAATCTTTTTAGGGCTTTGTTGCACAAACCTATCTGTAAAGGCTTTTTCAGCGATATAATTTTCAAATGAAGAAGCCTACACACAAAATCTATCGCACAACCAATTGGCCCGCATATAACCGAGCACTCATGAGTCGCGGAAATATTGCCATTTGGTTTGATCCTGCTACGCAATGGTATGCGCCATCAAAAGGCAAACAAGGGCGAAATCAAATCTACTCCGACGCAGCTATCCAATGCTGCTTAATGATTAAATCCTTATTCCGTCTGTCTTTACGTATGGTTACTGGCTTTGTGCAAAGTCTGATTAAACTTTGCGGATGAGCAGCCCCGAATATCAGTGATATTCTTACACCACGCTTTGTAGAAGACAAAAGCATATTGATATTGTAATCAGCTACCAAAAAAGTAGCGATGGGCTGCATCTACTCATGGACTCTACAGGCATGAAGTTTCTAGGTGAGGGCGAATGGAAACGAAAGAAACATGGACCTGAATATCGTCGCCAATGGCGTAAACTACATATTGGTATAGATGCTAAAACCCTACAAATACGCGCTATTCAGCTCACAACCAATAATGTCAGTGATTCACAGGTGCTTGGTGATTTACTTAATCAGATTCCACAAGATGAGCGGATTGATTCTGTTTATACCGATGGAGCTTATGACACCAAGCAATGCCGTCAGGTCATTGCAGATCGGCAAGCGCATGCGGTGATTCCACCTAGAAAAAATGCGAAACCATGGAAAGATACAAAGAGTAGCTCGCTAGAGCGAAACGAATGACTTCGAACAGTTACACGTTTAGGCAGGACACTCTGGAAAAAATGGTCAGGCTATCATCGGCGAAGTTTGGTTGAAATAAGATGCATTGCATCAAATTATTAGGAGATAAGCTCAGTGCAAGGAGTTTTGATAGCCAAGTGAATGAGATCCATGCACGTGTAGCAGTCCTTAACAGATTTACGGAATTAGGTCGACCACTTACCCAAGTTACGCCTTAAATTTGGCTCAAATTAGGGGCGCTTTGCATTTCAAATCTTTGTGCAACAAAGCCACCTTAATAACGGATTTGTTTAACGCCAGCATACTTTTTGAGACACCACCAGTAATTTTAATTAAGAAATGCGAAATAAAGCACGCAATTGAATATGTGCTGTAACATTAATATTGTATATTAATTAACTAATCTAGGATGGTTTTTTGTCTGCGCTAAATAAATTTGGTCATGTAAAGCATAAATAATTGATATGGCTAAACTTTCAAATTGAGGTAAAGTTATAAATGAATACATCGGTAAAAATAATCTCTGTTGATGGTGATGTTTGGCGTTTTTCAAAGACAAATAAAAAAATAATTCTAAAAAAGGGGGCAAAGCTTCAGACCAAGGATGTGTTGCATCTTTCTGAAGAAAGCAATGTTGTGTTGCAGCTTTCAAATGGCCGTGTGGTTGAAATACACGGTAAAGATTTAACGAATAATGGCGGTAATTTTAGCCTGAGTTCTTTATTGGGCGAATCAAATTCAGATATCGATAAAATTGTAAATTTTGCAAAATCATTTCAGCAAATGAATGACACTGAACAACAAAATGATGTTGTTCGTTTGGATGATGGTCGCGTATTTAAAAAAGAAGGTAAGGACTACGTTGAAATTGCAGGGGAGTCTTTCGAGGGCGATCCTGATGTTACCCAAGGTGGGCATCGTTTTGTTCAACTGACACGGGCAGGTGAAACATCTGTCGCCGACGGTATAAAACCGTTAATGCTGAATCGAGTGTTAGATAATATTCCGCCTTTAGGAATTGAGTACCCAATATTATCTTCAGTTATCAAACCATTTGAGCATGGTTTGGGTGGTGGTAGTTGGACACCTTTGTCTCCATTTGCACCTACACCAAACACGCCACCCAAGGCGCCAGTGTTTGTAGATCCAAGCAATCCAGGCACGCCAGTTGCGTCTTATACATTTAACTATGACGAGAACAGCAGCGATGCCGATGTGATCGGCACGGTTAAGGCGACCGATGTTGACAGCAGCACGGTGACGTACAGCATCAGCAGTGGCAACGGCAATAACTGGTTCGAGATCAATGCCAACACGGGTGAGATCAGCCTGACCGCAGCGGGCGTAGCTGCTGCGGCGAATGACTACGAGGCACTTGCGAACATCCACAACCTGGTGGTGACGGCAACTGATGGCACGAACAGCACCAACATCAACGTGACGCTGAACGAGCAGGATATCAATGACAACGCGCCAGTGGCGAATGACGACACAGCGACGGTGGACGAAGGTGACACCGTGGTGATAACGGTCAAGGGCAACGACACCGATGCCGAAGACGGTACGCCAGCAGGTGTGGTGACCATCGTGGGCGCACCAGCCAACGGTACCGTGACGGTGAATGCCAATGGCACCGTGAGCTATGTACATGATGGTTCAGAAACCAGCAGCGACAGCTTCACCTATACCGTGATCGACAGCAATGGTGTCGTGTCCAATACAGCGACCGTGAATATCACCGTCAATCCAGTCAATGATGCGCCAGTGGCGAATGACGACACAGCGACGGTGGACGAAGGTGACACCGTGGTGATAACGGTCAAGGGCAACGACACCGATGCCGAAGACGGTACGCCAGCAGGTGTGGTGACCATCGTGGGCGCACCAGCCAACGGTACTGTGACGGTGAATGCCAATGGCACCGTGAGCTATGTACATGATGGTTCAGAAACCAGCAGCGACAGCTTCACCTATACCGTGACCGACAGCAATGGTGTCGTGTCCAATACAGCGACCGTGAATATCACCATCAACGGCACGGATGATCTGCCAGTTGCGGTGGCGGATGTGAACAGCATCAACGAAGACGCGGTGAGCGTGAGCGGCAATGTGCGCAGCAACGACACCCTGGGCGACGGTACGGCTGCCGAACACGTGGTGAGCCTGAACGGCA
>NZ_VPBU01000006.1:0-127081 GCF_013418565.1 Acinetobacter sp. YH12135 | reverse complement strand
CTAGATTATTTTTAATATATTCCAGCCACAAAAAAGCCATTTCAACGAATTGATGAAATGGCTTTTAGTTTTTTAACTTAAACCTCTAACATACTATTTAGGGTTTCAACCACGTTTTTAGATTTCACCACAGACTGCAAATTTAGCAACGCTGCTTGCACTTGGCTACGTTGTGGCTCTGCCAAAGTGTACCAACGCGACAACACCTGCAATAAACGCGAACCTACAATTGGGTTTTTCTCATCTAAATACTTGGCTAAGTCAATAAAATGCTGAACACCAAAACTCCATGTATTCACAGGGTTGCTATTTAAACCACCACTGACTGAACGAATACGGTTAGGTGTACCCAAATCATAATCAGGATGTGCAGTTAAAGCCTGAATGGTTTCAGCTGTCGCTTTTGGATGTGAAGCTTGAACCATAAACCATTGATCAAGTGCTAAAGCTTCATCTTTAAAACGTGTATAAAAATCTTCCAAAGCAGCTTTGGCTTGCGGTGCATCATTCCACACCAAGACACGCAATGCCCCTAAACGCTCAGACATATTTCGAGTGGTATGGTATTGCTGCTGTGCCAGCTCAAACGCTTTGGCATCGCCCTGACGTGCCATTAACGCCAACATGATATTCTTTAAAGCACGTACACCCATTGCCTGAGAGAAATCTTGCTGCATGTCTGGATCAAGGCTTAAATAGGTTTCTTTGCAGAATGCACCAAGTTCGCGCGCCAATGTATCTAACAGCGCATTGCGTTGTTGCTGAATTTTTTCAGGTTGATAATTTTGATCAATACGGCTGCCCAAATAGCCTTCAGAAGGTACATCAAAAATACGTGATGCCAACAAAGGATCTTTTTCAATTAAAGCAGGTACTGTATTTTTCATGGCTTGCAAATAAGTATCTGCTGCATGTTCTTCCAATAAAATACGTTCCAATAGAGTCTGAGTCGCCTGCCACTGGTTAAAGCCATTGGTTTCGTGCTGCATTAAAAATGCCAATTCATCATTAGAATAGTTAAATTCTAAATTCACAGGTGCAGAAAAATTACGCAATAAAGAAACAACGGGATGCGCAGTTATACCGCTAAATTCAATACTTGCTTGTGCCTGATCAAACAAATACACACCATCTTTTACTGAGTTTTCAACCAAAGCTTCAGACTGCAAAATATATTGCTCGCCTGTTTCTGCATTGAACAATGCCAATGCAACAGGAATAGGCAATGCTTTTAAGTTTGGATATTTGGCATTGCTTTTCAGACTTTGTTTTAAATTTAAACGATAAACCTGCGCAGCCGCATCGTATTCGCCCTGCACTTCAAGCTTTGGTGTGCCTGGTTGATTGTACCAAGTCAGGAAATTAGATAAATCAACACCTGAACCTGCGCTTAAAGCATTGACCCAATCTTCAACCGTGACTGCTTGTCCATCATGACGACGGAAATATTCATCACTACCTTTACGGAATTTTTCTTTACCGAGTAAAGTCGACATCATGCGGTTAATTTCCGCACCTTTTTCATAGACTGTTGCGGTATAGAAGTTATTAATTTCTACAAAATGATCTGGACGTGGCGGGTGCGATAACGGGCCAGAATCTTCGGGGAATTGATGTGCTTTGAGCACCGCCACATCATCAATACGCTGTACTGCGGCAGACTGTAAATCTTCAGAGAAAGATTGGTCACGGAACACCGTTAAACCTTCTTTTAAACACAACTGGAACCAATCGCGGCAAGTAATACGGTTACCTGTCCAGTTATGAAAATATTCATGCGCAATAACGGACTGTACGCGCATAATTGCGGCATCTGTGGTGTATTCTTCATCGGCCAATACACATGACGTATTGAAAATATTCAGACCTTTATTTTCCATTGCGCCCATATTGAAGGCACTGGTCGCCACAATCATATAATTATCTAAATCATACGGCAGACCATAGTGTTCTTCATCCCAACGCATCGAATGTTTTAACGCTTGCATAGCAATTTTGCATTTTGGAATGTCTTTTTCTTCTGCATAAATTTCCAGTGCAACATTACGCCCTTCAGATGTCACATAATGGTCTTTCATGACTGCCAAATCGCCAATCACACAAGCAAATAAATAGCTTGGCTTTTTGGTCGGGTCTTGCCAAATCGCATAATGACGACCTTCGCCTGCTTCACCTGTTTCTAACAAGTTGCCGTTTGCCAATAACACAGGATATTTTTTATCGGCTTCAACACGTGTGGTAAATACCGACAATACGTCTGGGCGGTCAGGATAGAAGGTAATTTTACGGAAACCTTCAGGCTCGTTTTGGGTAACAAATAAATCAGAACTTGCCTGATATAAGCCTTCAAGTTGCGTATTGCTTTCAGGATGAATGATCACGATGGTTTCTAACGTGACTTGATCAGGTGCATTTGCAATGCGAAGCTGCTCACTATCTAATTGATAGTCACTTTCCGATAATTCCGTGCCATTCAAAATAATAGATTTCAATTCTAAATCACGGCCCAATAACACCAAATCGCCTGCAGTCTGACGCTGCATTTTCAATGTTGCACCCACTTGGGTGTAATCTGCATAGACTTGAATATCTAGCTCTACAGCATCTACCAAGAATGAAGGTTTTTGATAGTCTTTTAAATAGATAGTTTGGCTGGCTTCAACCATAGGATTTGCTGCAATATTCATCTTGTCCTCATTCTTTGTGGCGATGCGCTTGTTTTTGTAAAGTTGCAATGATCATACGACAACTTTCAACATCTGTCTGCGCACAATCTATTTCAGTCTTGTTCAACAATGCTGATTTATATGGGCGCTCAACCCAAGCTTTTCAATCCTATCTGGATTAATCCTGTACAAGTAACATAAAAGCAGACTGTTTAAATCAATACCTGTATTGCTATTACGCGTAAATTTAATATTTTGATATGCAACTTCACTTCAAATACGACCAACACAGGCTAATTTTGATGATGATCAAAAGCACAGAAGCTTCCACCTTTCAGTACACAAGCCATGTATAATGACATATCACGATTTACTTGAGCTTCTATTTCACAATGCTACAAATTCTGCAAAAACAATTAGATGAAAGCACATTATGCCCTTTGTGTCAGGCATCTATGTATTGGGTAGAAGCAGAACAATATGAGCACGAATTAAATTTTCACCAATGTAGTCATTGTGAACATCGCATCTTTCAAAATAGCCAACAACAAAACTGTCATTGCGCAAGCTGTACCCAACAACGCAAAAAAATCATGGCGGAAACCCGCTTGCAAGAACAACAAAAATTCAAAAAACAGGATGCACCTGAACGCGAATTAAATCAGCTGCGTTTTATAGATAAATTATTTTTATTGAGTATTTTAGATCAGCATGCACAGGAACATATTCCACATGAAGAATTTATAGATTGGGAAAAAATCAAGTATTTAAATATTACCCCCAACTATTTTTTCCAGCACGGCATGATCAAACATTTGCTAAAAGAGCAAATATTAATTGCCAAAGATTTTACGGAAAATGCGCAGCAATATTATATCAATGTCCGTTTAGATGGTTATTCTGAACCAAGCTTATTCAGCATTGCACAACAATTACGTTATTGGTTTTATGAAAATCTGAGTATGGGCACACCGTTCAAAACAGCAGATGAAGTCAAAGATGCGCTGTATTTATTGCTGTATCAAGAGATTGTGCAGTTTATGCAATTTTATTGTCGGACTTGGGGAATACAAATTGCGGGCAACCATAGTTTTCAGAGCTTTTGCTACCGACTTTTAGATATCTTGGCGGTTGGGCAAATTTATTACTTGGTGCAAACTGCTTTGGAATTTTTATACCAACAAAAAGCACTCAAACCGCGTAATGAAAACTTTATTAATACCAATTTACTGAAAAAGACTGTGCAGCAATACCGAGAACGGTCAGTGGCTGAAAAATGGGAGACCTCTACCCTGCCACGCCCGCCTAATTTGCCTTTCAGCTATATGAGCGAAATTTTATTCTTCCGCTTTTTGGGTTATGACGAAAGGATTTTCTTTCAACCTGTGTGGCGTTCTTGGCGAAAAATTGAAGCACGACTTAAATTTTATTCACTTAAACGCTGTATGCACTGCGGATCGGATGAACTGACTGTCGATTATGACGCAGAAAATTATGTGTCCTTATTTTGTCGCAACTGCAAACATCAAGATCATTATTTCACTCAATAAAACTTTGGTGAAGATGATGGTTACACCCCATCACTGCCCAAATTCATCATCTATTGCAGTATAGAGTCAACAGGATACGTACAGAGGATTACAGTTTTTCGATGTGATAAGCACCTAATCCACTTTTCTGTTTAGTGCTAAATTGAGTGCCGTTTCAGATAAAGTTTTACCGTCTAATTTACAAATACACATAATGCCCCAACCATCAAAATAATCAGGCGCGTGCTGCAAAAAGAAATTGGAATGTACATCTTGCGGAATTCTCAAATGCATCAGTTGCTCAAAACTTCGTGCTGGAGAATGAGTTTCATGCACATATACGCCTTCACCGCGCTTTTGAATTTCAGGATACCGTGCCGCCATAAGCTGCAAAACTTCATGATATTCCTTAGGCATAGTTTTCCCGACTCTTGGGAAAAAACTTTTAGAACGCGAAGCAAACAAAGAATAAATCTTCGGTTGATTAATGCTAATCACAAACCACAATGGAATAAATGGATTTTTTAAGCGTCGATTCAACATGGCTTTGACTGCACTTGGAATCGTCAAATTTTGTTTTTGATATTCAGACAAAAAACCCGCTCGTGAATTGACCACATGCATAGGCTGTTCATTATAATGAATCAAAATAAAAGGAATAACATTTTGCCCAACCACTTGATCTCGATCATGATATTGAATAACCGTGACTGCGATTGCATCGGGGTCATAAACAAAGGCTTTAAATTCTTCTAAACTCGAATTTGGAAAGATTTTTTGATCGAATTGATAAATTTTTTCAAAAAAATACGATTGCTGCTGCATTGAAAGCGCTTTAAAGTCAAAAACTGTTTCTATTAAATTCATAAAAACAACCCAGTTTCATATTTAAAGAGAGACGCAAAATTTTTTTAATTGGTCAATGCATTAATAATATGACACATTTTAATTACATAATTTTACAATCATTATAGTAAGTTATTAAAAAATATCCAATTTCATTAAAATTAAAACTAAGTAGTTCATTTCAATAAAGTTTTTACCAAAAATTATAATTAAAATTGAATACCAGCATTAATCCATTATATTTTGTGACGCAGTTTACATTATTTTATGACGAACGGTATTGATAGGCAAATTTATATTGTTTTAATAAGTTAAATCCTAATTTATTTCATAGCTTACGCCCCTATTTTTAAAATCAGCTAGGCAAGCTGAAATATCACAATCTATGCTGTTTTAAATGTCATTCATTATTAGATTGAAATTTTACACATAAAAATAAGGGCTGAATAATCAGCCCTTATTTGATCTTGCTTATCGCTCAACACTCGAACAAATCATAGATTTGCTCTTGCGTTTGCTTTTCCTAACTTAGGTCAACTGAGCAGCAGCAATTTTCTTGGTGTCTACATTCGCAGCAGCGTCTGTGTAGCTTTCCATCTGGTCAAAGTTCAAGTACTTGTAGATGTCAGCAGACATGCTGTCGATTTGAGAAGCGTACTGTTGGTATTCTTCTGGTGTTGGTAACTTACCAAGTACCGCTGCAACAGATGCAAGCTCAGCAGAAGCTAAGTAAACGTTTGCACCTTGACCTAAACGGTTCGGGAAGTTACGTGTAGAAGTAGATACTACAGTTGTGTTCGGTGCTACACGTGCTTGGTTACCCATACATAATGAACAACCTGGCATTTCTGTACGCGCACCCGCTTTACCATAAGTGTTGTAGAAGCCTTCTTCCATAAGTTGACGCTCGTCCATACGAGTTGGAGGCGCTAACCATAGACGAGTAGATAAAGAACCACCAGGAACTTTGTCTAATAACTTACCAGCAGCACGGAAGTGGCCGATGTTTGTCATACAAGAACCGATGAACACTTCATCAATTTTGTCACCTTGAACGTCAGAAAGAAGTTTTGCATCATCTGGATCGTTCGGGCAGCAAAGGATTGGTTCTTTGATGTCTGCAAGGTCAATTTCATACACTTTAGTGTATTCAGCGTCAGCATCAGCTTTAAGAAGTGATGGGTTCGCTAACCATTTTTCCATGTTCTCAACACGACGAGCCATAGTACGCGCATCGCCATAACCTTCAGAAATCATCCACTTAAGCATGGTGATGTTTGAACGAAGGTATTCAGCAACTTTCTCTTCAGAAAGTGTGATAGAACAACCTGCAGCTGAACGCTCAGCAGAAGCATCAGACAATTCAAATGCTTGTTCAACTGTTAAGTCAGTTTCCATTTCTGTTAAGTCGATTTCTAAGATACGACCAGAGAAGATGTTTTTCTTACCTTTCTTCTCTACAGTTAAGTCACCTTCTTTAATTGCGTAGTAAGGAATCGCATGTACAAGGTCACGTAAAGTGATACCAGGCTGCATTTTACCTTTGAACTTCACAAGTACAGACTC
This sequence comes from Acinetobacter sp. YH12135, assembly GCF_013418565.1. NCBI lineage: Bacteria > Pseudomonadati > Pseudomonadota > Gammaproteobacteria > Moraxellales > Moraxellaceae > Acinetobacter > Acinetobacter sp. YH12135. Next base: position 120,474 of record NZ_VPBU01000006.1, on the reverse strand, counting down.
AGGCATGTCAAGTGGCATAACACCAGTTGCTGCAGCGAACGCTACAAGACCAGAACCCGCTGGGAAAGAAATACCAATTGGGAAACGAGTATGCGAGTCACCACCAGTACCTACTGTATCTGGAAGAAGCATACGGTTTAACCAAGAGTGGATAATACCGTCACCTGGACGTAAAGAAACACCACCACGGTTCATGATGAAGTCAGGAAGCGTGTGTTGCATTTGAACGTCAACTGGTTTTGGATACGCAGCTGTGTGACAGAAAGATTGCATTACTAAGTCTGCAGAGAAACCTAAACAAGCTAAATCTTTTAATTCGTCACGTGTCATTGGACCTGTTGTATCTTGAGAACCAACAGTAGTCATCTTAGGTTCGCAGTAAGTACCTGGACGAACACCTTGACCTTCTGGAAGACCACAAGCGCGACCTACCATTTTTTGAGCTTGAGTGAAGCCTTTGCCTGTGTTTTCAGGTTGTACTGGAGTACGGAACAAAGTAGATGGTGCAAGACCTAAAGCTTCACGCGCTTTAGCTGTCAAACCACGACCAACGATCAAGTTAATACGACCGCCTGCACGTACTTCGTCTAGAAGCACTGGAGTTTTAAGTTCAGATTCAGCGATTTGTGCGCCGTCTTTGAACGCTGTTACTTTAGCAGCAGCATGGTCGATTTTAAGCGTGATTTCATCACCCATGTTCATGTTAGAAACGTCGATTTCTACTGGTAAAGCACCCGCATCTTCCATTGTGTTAAAGAAGATTGGCGCAATTTTACCGCCTAAGCAGTAGCCGCCATCTTTTTTGTTTGGAATATGCGCGATTTCGTCACCGAAGAACCAAAGTACAGAGTTAGTTGCAGACTTACGAGAAGAACCTGTACCAACAACGTCACCCACGTAAGCAACTTGGTTGCCTTTCGCGATAAGGTCTTTGATTTGGTTTAATGGACCAACTTCACCAGGAACTTCTGGGTTGATGCCATCACGTACGTTTTTCAACATTGCATTTGCGTGCAATGGAATGTCTGGACGGCTCCAAGCGTCTTGTGCAGGTGACAAGTCGTCAGTGTTGGTTTCGCCAGTAACTTTAAACACTGTAAGTTTGATTTCTTCAGGTACATCTTTACGGCTAGTGAACCATTCAGCATCAGCCCAAGATTGTAAAACTGCTTTCGCGTTTTCGTTACCTGCTTTTGCTTTGTCTGCTACGTCATGGAACGCATCAAATACAAGCAAAGTATTTTTCAATGCTTCAGCTGCTAAGCCAGCCAATTCAGCATTGTCTAAAAGCTCTACTAAAGGTGCTACGTTATAACCACCAAGCATTGTGCCTAGTAAGTAAACTGCACGTTCTTTAGAAACGAGTGGAGAGGTTGCTTCACCTTTTGCTACAGCAGCTAAGAAAGCAGCTTTAACGTATGCCGCTTGGTCAACACCTGCAGGTACACGGTTTTCAATCAAATCAACCAAGTAAGCTTCTTCGCCTGCTGGTGGATTTTTTAATAATTCAACTAATGCAGCTGTTTGCACATCATCAAGTGGCTTCGGTGGGACTCCGAGTGCGGCACGTTCTTCAACGTGTTGGCGGTAAGCTTCTAGCACGGTGTTATTCCTCTTTTTTAAAAAATTATTTGTGAATTCCTGCTTTTAAAGCATCACAAACAATATGGACTGCAAAATTTTACTAAACTTCAGGTTAAAAGTTAATGCAACTAGAGTGTTTCTTTGTGATGCCCATTATTTTATAACTAAATGATGCGCATATTGTTCAATTTACAGGCAAAACACGACTTAATTTTAACTTTGTCTGTATGTACACTAACTTTTCGCCTAAAGTTTAACTCGTAAAAAAGGCAACGCTCATGTTGCCTGTTCTAATGAATGAATGATATTCCACCTTAGTGTACTGTCGTAGCTTGAAGATAGTGCTGTAATTGTTCACGACTACCTTCAAACTTGAGTTGAATTTCATCTTCATGCAGCATGCAATGTTCTGCACTGGTAAACGAAATTTGAACTTGATATATCTTTGCAGGTGCATCAATTTGCTGACGTAAATACACCCGATCACCTAAACTTAAAACATAATGACTGCCGCCAATCACTGCGACACCTTGTTCATCTTCTAAGAGCAAATCTGCATTATGCAGGTAAGCAACCACTTCCATTATGCGCTCCTACTGTTTTTGTTATCTTTTTAATTATTCATGAAAAAGATAAGCTTTGCCAGTTTTAAGATTTAGAACTTGTCACAATTTATTTGTTATTTATTTTAGTTTTAGACGTTTTATTTACTTAGGCTATTTTTGATAAAAGATATAGAGGTACAAAACATATTTCAATTTTAATTCATAAAAAAACCGTTCTTTTAGAACGGTTTGTAATCAGGCATTTTATCATGCGGGGTCGCGATACATTTTTCAGTAAATTGCGTACGGACTTTTTCACGTGCCGCATCAACATCACCATTAATTTCTTCAAGTGGCAATGCATATACTTGCTCAATAATCTCTGAGATAAAATTACGGGTAATGTCATCTTCAATTTTATTGGCATGCTCAATGGCACGTTCTTTTTCAATCGCATTTTGACGATCTAGCATGATGGTACGCGCAGCATTGCCAACACTTCGGCAATAGCCTTGCCATTGTTCTTCAGGGGTTAAGGGTTTCTTTTCTGCACAACCCATTAATGCAAGCACTGCAGTCACCACCAAAATCTTTTTCATTGAAGCTCTCCTGTTGTGCTTATGATAATCAAAAGTTGACATAAATACGAAACTATCCATGCACAAGTTTAAAAAATGCGCTCTGATAGAACGCATTTTTAAGTGAGGTTGCCGTTAGAAGCGCCAGTTATAGAAAATATCCACTGCGCGTTCTAAAGCTTGGCTGGCTTCTAAGTACAGTCGCTTATTCATTTGATAACGCAAAGTCAATTTATTGACAGGTGTGAAAACCCCCACACCATAACGAATAAACAAGTCTGGGGTGATATAACCCGTCAAACTGACTTGGGTATCATCGCCTGTACCTTGGGCATCAAGTGCCAAACCACTTAAACCGAAGGTACGTCCAATTTGATTGGTCAAGGCACGTGTACCACCCAATCCCATACTAATACCTGCCGCTGCAATAGTATTGTTGACGTCTGACTTAAAGCTTTCGGTCTGACTTAAACCACTGGTACCTTCATTGATACGACCTGTGATCAAAGCATTTAATGCTTCTTGTTCAGATAAGCCTGCATCGTTATAGACCTGAATGTTCGGACTGCTGGCTGTGCCTGTAACTCTAAAGCCGACCATGCTGCCCTGTACATTTTTATTGGCATCCATATCTAAAGTTGGGTTAGAAATTGGGCCATTAAAACGCGCAATGGCACGGTTCAAATCCAGACTTTGTCCATAGGCTTCAATTTTCACACGCTGGCTGACCCCAATCGCACCATTGGCACGCATCGCAGTTTCTAAACCACGTTGAGATAAATACAAACGTCCAATCAGTGGAATACGGCTATTAAAACCTTGGAAAATGACCAGATCACCCAAATTCAATTCAAGATCGGCACGAATATCCCATGGACGAGCTGAACGTAATAATGCCAGTTGATCTTGTCCTTCATGTACCACACGCACATCCGAAGACACGTTAACCACAGGTGCAGACACTTCAGGCATAGAAATTAAAGCCCGAGGTACATCTACACGTCCTTTTAAACTCAGTTTTTTCTGGAAAGGTAAAACATCTAAGGATACATCTGGCGTAATCATTGCAGTAATTAGCGGTGCTTGACGAATTAATAAGTCTTTACCGTTTAAATTTAACTGAATACGCGGATCATTTTTCCAATCCACACTGCCCGTTAAACGCCCTACACCACCACCGCTGTTAAATGCGCCATTAATGCTGGCTTGATCTTGGCGGATAGAGGAATAGACCTGCACATTGGTCAGATTTACAGGTAACGAAATCATGCTGATCGCACCATCTTTCAGGCGCATTTCACCTGTGAGCAATGGTGAAGTTAAAGTCCCATTGATCTTGCCAGCAAAGGACAAAATGCCTGCCATTGAGCGCACATCGGCAATAAACGGTTTAAAGACTTTGAGTTGTACCTGATCAAAGGCAATTTCGCCGCGCATTGGCATATTTTTGGTGTAAGGATCAATCAGCACATTGGCATAACCCGTACCAATTTCAGGCGTTTTCACATCTATACGTAATTTCAAGCCTTCGGCAATACTTTTTGCGACCACTGCCACTTGTTCATAACGCAAGGTAGAGCCGATATCCTGTGGATCGTCCGCAGCAAGTCCAATGACGCCATCACGCGTGACCAAATGTGCATCAATTTTTGGCTTCTGTCCTTTTGCCCACGCCGCTTTGGCATACCCATTAACCTTGCCTGTAATCGCCAAACCTTCAGGCATAAATGCAGAAAAGTCATTTAAGTCTAAGTTTTGAGTCACAAATGATGCATTGGCTTTGGTTTTACTCACACGAATAGGTTGATCAAAACACAATTGGCTTTGCTGACTCATCCAACAATGCGCACCAACATACAACTCACTGGTTCTATGTTGATATATCACGGCCGCGTTTTGGCGCTGTGCCAAGTGGGTTCTTAAGGAGTCAAAATCTCCTTTCTGAATTTGTCCCATCCAATCATTTTGTGCATTTAAACCACCCGCCAATTGTATATAAAACTTACTCAGCTTATTTTCGGCTTCTAGTTTTAAAATATGTGCCTGACGTGTACCTGCTAAAGAAATCTGCCCTTGCTCGATGCCACGGTTGCCACTGCGTAAATTTTCCATGGATGCCGTCATCAGCGTTGGCGTATTTTCAGAGGTTGGCAATTCACCTTGTAGGCGCAATTTACGCACGCTGAAAATATTATTTACACTGAACTGATCAACAGCGAAATTGGCAGTGGCTTGTAAGCGTGGCTGCGACTGCACATTGATATAGCCATACGCACGTCCACGTAAACCTGAATAGATTTCGTATAAAGCAGGCGCATTGACTTTAATACGCAGATTTTGTGCATTCCCCGTTGCTTGTAACTGATTTTTGGCATAAGACAAAAATAGATTATTGGCTTCAAACTGTTGTGGTAAAAAGCCTTTTTGATTAGCATCAATCAACATGGCTAAATTCCCCGTACCACGTACAGGTTTATTATTGAGCATGCCTGCCAAATTCAGACGTTCAATGTTGATCCGTTTTTGAGTGTCTGACCAAATACCTTGAGTGCGAATATTGCCCGATAATTCACCACGTACACTGGACACAAAATAGTGCGGCTTAAAGCGAATTAAAGAAGCGTTTAAATTCCAGCTCACCCCCTGATTCAAATGCAGCAAACCATCCGCCACAATTTGCCCTGCAACACCATTATGGCGTAAGTCGCTAATTTTAATTAGTTCCGGCGTACCCGATAATTTTAGTTTTAAATGTCCTTCACTGCCTTGAATGGCACTGGCATTTAACCCACCATCATAATTCACGGCAAAACTTTTAAAGCCACCACCAGCTTTCACATCATGGAACAATAAAGCGATGGTGCTTTGCCCAGTTAAATGTACGTTTTCATTTTGATTGACCAAACGCCCTGTCAAATTAATATCTTTCAAATGAATAATTTGCTGATTCGGCAATGCAAAACCATTGGCTTTAAACTGCCCATTTAACACATTAACAGGTGCTGCGGTGCTGATACTTTGCGGATTAAAGTTTTTCGCAGCCAATACTGCATTCCATTTCAACTGACGTTTGTCGGTTGGTAAATCAATGACGGCGCTGCCTGCCAAATGACTATCTGCGGTATCAAATTTAAAATTAGGAATATTTAAGCGATTATTCTTTAAATTCAGTTTAGCTTGGTACATACCTGCAGGTAACATGGTTTTTTCATGTGTGCTGACTTTGGTCGCCACAAAAATATCTTGCTGACCTTCTACCAAGGCCATTTGCACATCACCCAATTCACTTTTTAACCAACCCACATACGGCACAGCACGGTCTATGTTGTTCCAGCGCACATCAAGCAACATCGGATTTGCCGCTTTGCCCTGCGCAGGTTTTTGATCGAGTTTTAAATTCCAAGTTTCATATTGGTCAAAATCGACTTGTGCAGTTAAGTGTGTGCCTTTTTCCAAATGACCTTTAGATGCTAAATTGGCATCTAAACTTGGCGGTAAAAAGTCTTTGACCACTTGAGGAATTAGTGGATCTTTAGGATTAATTTTATCCAGACGTCCTGTTAAATCCCAATTGACTTTTTTATCCCAACTGACAATGCCCGCTACATTGGCAGCACCTTGCATAAGTTGTGCATTTAAATTACTGATATTCAGTTGATGAACTAAATCGGTATACATCAGACCTGTATATTGACCTCTAGGGATGTGTTTACCGCTCAAATCCGTATTGACATCAATATCTAAACGCTTGATATCGCCTTTAAATTTAGCTGCACCTGCTTGGGTAAAAAGTTCCTGCTCGGTCAAAATAGGCCAACGGTAGTTTTTAAATTGTAACTCACCAAACATTGGCACTTGCTTACGCATTGGATGCAACACTACCCATCCCGTGAGCAAATCAGGCGTATTTGTTGCAACACCCGCCTGAATCGTGTCGAGTGTGCCTTTGCCTACTACTTTAATATCGTGAATATTTAAGCTGTCATGTAAAGAGGGAATATTTAAATCACCCACCACATTAAGCGGATATTTACCTTCAAATTTCATATCGCCTGTGGCATTGCGTACATTCAAATATCCCATATCCATATTGGAATCTTCAAATTTCAGTTCTGTACCCGACCACAAGGCATTATTTAAATGAATATCGTAAAAATCGACCTGCGTACCAGAGGCGGTTTGAATCAATAAATGATCGACATCGGCAGTATCTAAACGCAAAACAAAAGGTAAGCGAATTTCATTGAATTTGAATGGATCATCACTTGGTGGGCCTTTCGGATAAATCCGCAGATTACGCACATCGGCACGATTGAGATGGATTTCTTTATCTAAAATGGCACGCCAACCAAGAATGACATCGGCACGGTCAATTTTGACATCAACAGGTTTTAAACTGACGATGATATTGCGTAGAATAATCCCGCGCCATAAATTACCGCCTTCATATTCATAATGAATAATTTCTTGGCGCTGCAATACGCTGTCTAATAAGAACTTTGAGCCACGGTCTGTTGAGAACATCACCACCAAAGCGGACACCAATAAAACCAGCATCAACAGCAGTGACAGTAAAACACTCCTGAGTATTCGACGCTTTTTAGGTGGCGTTACTGGAGTTTCTGGTTGCTGTTCAACTTCAGCCATAATGTTCTCTAAGTCTTAAATTTATAGTTGAGAGCCAATAAAGAAATGTAAACGGATTGGATGGTTATCATCTGAAATACCAGAAGCCACATCAATCCGAATTGGGCCAATTGGTGATGCCCAACGTACCCCCAAACCTACGCTATATTCGGTGTCGTTGCTAAAGTCTTTATCGTAAGCATTACCAAAATCACTAAATACTGCTGCGCGCCACCCCTCTTTAAATTGAAAGTTATATTCTAATGAACCAACCGCCAAAGCCTGACCTCCAATTTTAAAGCCTTCAATTTGTGGTGTTAAAGACTTGTAGTCAAAGCCACGTAAAGACTGGTCACCACCAGTAAAATAACGCAAATTATAAGGCACTTTATTAAAATCTTCGGTGTAGATATAACCTAAGTCACTGCGTCCGACAAACTGATGATCGTCATTTTCACCCAATGAATAAATAAAACGCCAACCTGCATTTAGAATGGCTAAATCTGCATCGCTGAGCAGTGATTCACTCCCCAGTTCTATTTTATAAATTTGGCGGAAACCTTTGCTTGGGTTAACACGACGGTTACTGTCGGTACGTGAAACTTCATAGCCAAGCAATAACGATTGTTGCTCGACATCACCATTGGCAATAAACGCATCAGGCACTTTTTCCAAAAATACAGTGCCATCTTCAGTTAAGCGATCCAGTCGATAACGCAAGCCAAAAGTATGTTGCCAACTGCCCATTGGGTTTTTAATCACACGGTCTACACCTGCAACCGCAGATTCAATCATCAAGCCGCCACCTTGTGCAACATCGTCACGTTCTTCACGCTCATAACCGCCAACCAACGCGACATAATCATTCAAGGGATGGTTATAAGGAATATTATAACGTCCATCAATGGCTTGACGAATTTGCGAAAGCTCTAAGTTGGCATCGAAAGAGTGACCACGTTTATTGACAATGGCACGGCGATATTGCCCACGCAAACGCACGCCTGTGTCAGTTCCGTAACCTGCACCGACTTCGGCACTATTTAAGCGGTCTGCATTTAAAGTCACAATCACAGGAATTTTTTTGTCTATGCGTGCTTGCTGTTTTAAGCGTTCTTCTTCTGATTGTTTGTCTTCTTGCTGTGCTTGTAGCATGCGCAGCTTATCGTTGCTCGCACCTTCTTCTGTGCCAGCAAATTCAGCTTCGTTCACCACAGATTGCGTCACTTCCTGAGATGACGCCACCCGTTTTTGATCGACGACTGTGGCATCGTAAACTGAGATTTTTTGTTGATCGACCAAAGCCTGAATATCAGGTGGCAATTCCAAAGGATGCTCTACAGGATCAGGACGGATCGTATCAACTAAGGTGTAGTTGAAATAACGCGAGTTGGTGAGGTTATTGGCCAAACCATTTACACGCCAAAAAGTATAGTCAGCATTGTCCTGCCAAGTGACCATACTTTGCAGAATATCCATATCCAAAGGGAATTCTTGATTTGGATCGCTCATACGAAATTCAACATTTCCGAGTTTATAACGCTCGCCTGTTTCATAACGTAAATTGATATCGGCTGTATTTTGAGGTTGAGCGACTTTAACGTCATGCAAACGCCAGTAACTGTCAAAATAACCGTTATCTGAAGCGGCATCGGTAATTCGTTTTTTGGTTTGCTCATACAAACCATGATTAAACACATCATCTACTTCTTGATCAGGCAAGACACCAATAACCTGAAATTGTGCCTCGTATTGTCCTTCACCTGTAAATTCAATATTTTGCTGTTTAATCGCCACAGGTGGATTTGGCACAACCTGCACACGCACGCGGCTATCACTGAGTTTTTCAAACTTAAACTCGGCATTATAAAAACCCACCGCCTGCGCAGCCTGATTTGACAATGTACGCAGTTGCGGCAATGCCGATGGAAAATCTGCAAAAGACTCCTGGGTAAAACTGGACAGTTTGGCCTTAATATTGGCACTTAACTGATCTACCGCTGTACGATAAGCATCGGGCGATACCTCTCCAATTGAGTTTTGTGTACCATTGACACCATTTGCGGTAATGACCACATCTGCACTAATACGCGGCACTTTGGCTGTATTTAGCTCACGCGGTGGACGGACTTTATACAGTAAACGTCTGAAAAAACCGGGTTTATCGGCATTTTCCACCTGCGTCATCCAGCCCAATTCAGCCATTAAGGTATCGTTAGGATTGGCTTCCACTACAAAATTACTGTCTGCCTGAATATTGGTTATGAGCTGATCGACATTTACAGGTGCTTGATCAATTTGCAGTAGCTCCTGCTGTGTTGCGTCTTTAACCAACGTTTCTGGCACTTGACCATTGCGGTCTAGCATCGCTTCTTGTTTGGCTTGTTCTGCCACCTGAAAAATTTCATTGGCAAGCCCCTGATCTACAGGTGCAATGGGTAAATCTTCTAAGTCTTCAAATTCGATAGGCTGAAATTCAGCAAAAGATGCCCCTGCCTGTTGTTGCTGTTGCAGCATTTCTAGACTATTAAATTCAGGTGTTTGCGCTTGCTCTAAAGCTTCTTCTATTTTTTGTAGATCTTGGGCACTGTCTTTACCTTGTGCTGCTGCCAGTTGTTTAATTTCTGCAGCTAAATTTTGTGCTTCTTCTGCAGTTGGAGTCTGTAGCGGTACAGGATTTTCAGCAAGCTGAGCGTTTGAATTGGGTACAGTAAGACTTTCTGCAAAACTTGAAGATGCAACTAAACCTAAAAACAGACTTAGTCCGAGCTTTTTCGGCATATTCCAGCATAAAATTGCATGCATACTGGAACACAGTACTGATTTTTTAAAGTTTGTATTTACAAGCATAAAAAACTCTAAACTGATTTAATTTTTATGGAAAAACCCCAATGAACCCGCGTACAAACACCAATTTATTTGATTTTTTCATCAGTGAAAAGACTTGAAACATCATACATGATTTTCTGTACTATTATATCAAGCGGTCACATTTCTTAATAAAACTAAACGAAGTTAATCACGCATGGAAAAAAATGAACATTTGTTGAGGAGTCGTCGCTTTTTGCCGACGTTTCTCACTCAATTTTTTGGCGCACTCAATGATAACGTGTATAAACAAGCGCTGCTTTTAGTCTTTACCTATGGTCTGATTAGCCAGCAATCTGCAAATGTCAGCACCTTGAATAATTTAGCAGCCTTGTTGTTTATTTTGCCGTATTTTATTTTTTCTGCCACCGCAGGACAATTAGCAGACAAGTATGAACGTGCCCAATTGGTGCGTGCCATCAAACTGCTTGAAATTGTCATCATGCTGATTGGTACCGTTGGTTTTATTTTAGGAAATTTGTGGCTATTGCTGATTGCCTTATTTTTAATGGGCGCACAATCGACCTTTTTTGGCCCAATCAAATATGCCATTTTGCCTGAAGTACTCAAACCGCATGAACTGATGTCGGGCAATGCAATTTTCCAGTCAGGTACATCCATTGCAATTTTATTGGGGATGATTTTAGGCGGTGCAGTGATTTCAGTATCTGCAGGCAATTTAGTCTGGATTAGCTTAACTGTGGTGATTATTGCACTAATTGGTTATGCCTCAAGTCGTTTTGTGCTGACGCAGCGCGTCACGGCACCCGACATTCAAATTGACTGGAATTTTTTCCGCACCAGTTTCCAGACTTTAAAATATGCCAAAAGCCTGCCGATGATTTTTTTGATCTTACTTGGAAACTCTTGGTATTGGTTTTATGGGGCAACGTATTTAACCCAAATTCCACAACTCACTCAACAAAACTTGCATGCTTCTGAAAATGTGGTGAGTTTATTACTGACACTCTTTTCTGTCGGTATTGGCGTAGGTTCTTTGCTCTGCCGTAAAATAGGCGGTACCGAGGTCAATATTAAAATGGTGCCTATTGGCGCAGTCGGTTTAACCGTCTTTGCTTTTTATTTGGCAGGCACATTGGCTTTTGTACCAGAAAAAACAGGCGCACTACTGGGCTTAGCCGAAGTCTTTCAGCAAGGCTGGAGTTATTATCATGTCATGTGTGCAGTCACTTTACTGGGCATTAGTGGCGGTTTTTACATTGTGCCCTTGTATGCCATGATGCAAGCCTATTCCCCTCGCTCGCACCGCGCACGTGTGGTCGCAGCCAACAATATTTTAAATGCGGTATTTATGGTGTCATCTGCCATTTTTTCGATTTTAATTTTAAGCATTTTAAAAATTGATTTAAAAATTTTATTTAGTATTACGGCTGTTTTAAGTGCTGTTTTCACCTTTTGGCTCTTGTTAAAGCTCAAGCCAATGTTAGATACTGCACAGGACTCTTTGGAGGATTAATTTCATGCGTCATTACACAGGCATCGACAAGTTTATTCATTCATTTGACCAAGCCTTACGTAGTTTAGTACCTGGCACAACTTCGGCTCAACGTGAAAACCCGGGCAATACGGTTGAAACCAAATTGGCTGTGAGTGAAGCACGTCATGTTGCAGGCTTAATGCGAGTAAACCATAGTGGTGAAGTCTGTGCACAAGCCTTATATCACGGTCAGGCTTTAACTGCGAAATTGCCCAATGTACGTCGTGAAATGGAACAGGCTGCAATTGAAGAACAAGACCATTTGGCGTGGTGCGAAGACCGCTTAAAAGAGTTAGACAGTCACACCAGTTTGCTTAATCCTGTATGGTATGGCTTGTCTTTTGGGATGGGTGCAATTGCAGGTATTGCGGGCGATAAATACAGTTTGGGTTTTGTGGCAGAAACTGAACGTCAAGTCAGCTTGCATTTAGAACATCATATTAGCCAATTGCCTGAACAAGATGATCGTTCACGTAAAATTCTAGTCCAAATGAATGAAGATGAATTGCATCATCGCGATACGGCGCTCAAAGCAGGTGGTGTAGATTTGCCTGTACCTGTACGTTTGACCATGACTGCGATTTCCAAACTCATGACCAAGACCAGTTATTATATTTAATGAATTGATAACACTTAAACGCTCACGATTGTGGGCGTTTTTTTATGCCAACAAATAGAAAAATAGCTCAATTAAAACGATCAAAAAATAACAGAGAAAGAGCCGATTTTGAGTTATCCCAAGATTTATCCGCAGATTTTGTGGATAGTTTTTAAGTGCAAAGCCGTATAAATACAGAAAAATATTATTTTTGATGGTTTTTCATACAAACATATCAGCAAGATATGACACAATGATGTAAGCCGAAATCAGATCACGTTTCACAACCAAAATTTAAAAATGCATCACTGATCTGCCAATTTTACTGGCTGATTTACTCTTCACAACTCACAATGGGATAGTCATGCGCAGAATGCACAAAAGCCTCATCTTGCCAAATATCCCACATTGGAATTTTAACATCTAAAGCAAGTGGCATTTTTTTCGGATTGAATTGCATTTGAGCTAAATTTTCACCCCACGCAATAATATCAATATCCAGCGGAATGTCATGCGATGGGCGCACACGCCCTGCTGCAACTTCCAATTCCTTAAGGATGACGTTTAGATGCTCAAAGCTTAAACGGCTTTTTAGCAAACAAGCAGAATTCCAATAGTCTGCACCAATCCCATCACGGCATGGAATCAGATAAATATGCGAAAATTGCACTTCACCCAATGCAGCAATTTGCTGATAGGCACTTTTAAACTGACGTGGTGCTTCGCAGTTACTCGCCAAAGCGAGAGCAAAAATCGTTTCGGTGGCGTTCAAGACGAATTCCTACAGAATTGGCTTCTGGAATAATGGCAGGTTTGCGAATGGTGATGGTAATGGATTCAACTGCGGCAAAAGTCGTAAAAAGTGCATCCAATACCAATTGTGCTGCATGCTCAATCAATTTGGGTGCAGCCTGCTGAATCACTTGCGCTGAAATGCTGCAAATTTCTGCATAATTGAGCGTGTCTTGCAACTCATCTGAAGCTGCAGCTTGGCTTAAATTGGTGGCAATGATCAAATCCAACATGAGTGGTTGTTGAATTTGACGCTCCCATGCAAAACAGCCGACGACTGTTTCTACCTTTAAGCCTTCAATGATAATTGCATCCATGACCACACTCTATATTTCATTTTAAATCCTTCTATCTCTGTCTATTGAAAGGGATATTTGCCGTATTTTAAAGCCACACTGAACTCATAAAACAAAAGATCGGTGGCTTTAAAACATGCAACCAGAAGGCTTGATTCGCCCAATATGGATAATTAATGCTTTAACAACAAATTCGGATCAATGCTTTGTACCATCTGCAATCGTTGATCGGCATAAATATCGGTATAAGGTGCTAAAACGCGCATGAAACGGTCAAAGTACAGCATTTGCTTGAACAGTAAAGCAAAGTCACGCGGGAAACGAATCCCATGACGCTCACCCACAGCAACCATATCGAGCATAATGTCATTTAAATCGGCAGGGTTAGAAGTCAGCAACTCTTGAGGATCGGCCAGCAATACGCCACTAAATAAACGCTCTAAATCTGCTGCCAAAACCTGAGTATCAATTTGCTTGTCGGTCATGCCCATTTTGAGCATATTTTCAGCCATAAGCGTGTAGTTGGTATTTTGTAGAGCATCCATAAAAGCCATACATGCAGTCCACACTTCAGGATTCAGCTGTCCAACAATACCAAAATCAATAAAGCCGACACGCCCATCTTCAAGCAACATCAGGTTGCCTGCGTGTAAATCGGCATGGAAACTGTTACACATCATCAAGCTACCAAACCATGTATTCATGGCAGTAATCAACACTTGCGATGGATCGTTAGATACTTGTTTCACCACGTCAAAATCGGTCAAAGGTACGCCATACAAACGCTGCATGGTCAATACGCGACGGGTGGAATATTGATGATAGACCTTAGGTGCAGTGGCTTTTGTATTTTGGGTTAAATTCAGATAATTAATAAAATCATCTAGGTTACGTGCTTCTTCAATAAAGTCGACTTCACGCACCATACGGGTTTTGATTTCTTCGACAATATCGGCCAATGACGCAAATTTGACTTTAGGTACAGCTTTTTCGAGCAGTTTAGTCGCCCAGTGCAAGACGTTTAAATCGGTATAGAGAATGGTTTCTACACCCGGTTTTTGCACTTTAATCACTACATCTTCGCCACTCACCAATTTTGCAGCATGTACTTGTGCGATAGATGCTGAAGCTAAAGGCTTTTCATCTATTGAGGCAAATATTTCATCTAAATTGCGCCCTGCAAATTCAGATGCCAATACTTGCTGTACATAGCTAAACGGTAAAGTTGGAGTTTGGTCTAAACAACCTTGAAATTCTTCGACATATTCACGTGGGAACAATGACGGTGTACTGGCAATAAACTGCCCAAGTTTAATGTAGGTTGAACCTAAAGATTCAAATGTTTCGCGCATGAGTTTGGCATTACTTGGCTTTTCAGTGGCATATTTAATGCCTGCTTTGGCTGCCACTACGGCAGTTTCACCCATGCGAGCAACTGAACGTAAACCATCTAACCAGATATTATTTTTCATCATGTCTGAGTCATATTAAAGTAGTGAGAGTTTAACAAAAAATTGCCAAGTAAAAAGGCTATCTTGCCTGACAAACTGGACAGTTGTGGTCTTGATCAAACGACAATAAGCGTTGTTTCATGCTTAAACCATCCCAAAGTAATAGCTTTTGTTTCAGCGCGGTGTTGCCTAAACCCAAGTACAATAAGGCATGATGCGCTTGTAAACTGGCCATGACGTTGGGAGTGGTTGCCAATACGCCACTGTCAGCGCAGCGCAAACTTTCATTGGCATGTTGTTCTTTCGGGAACAGACATTCATAGCAAGCAGAATCACCTTCGACCATGAACATTTGCCCTTGAAAACCAATGGCAGAGGCACTGAGTAAAGGTACATTCAATTGTCGGCAATATTGATTGACCAAATATCGGGTACTGAAATTATCACAACCATCTAAAACTAGGTCTTGTTGGGCAACTAAAGTGCCTGCATTTTGCGCATCTAACAGCGTGGTTAAACAAACAATCTCGATATAAGGATTAATTTGCATTAATCTTTTTGCGAGAATTTCGGCCTTATAAAAGCCTAAATCTGCGGGGGTATAGGCGATTTGTCGTTGCAAATTACTGGTTTCAATCACATCAGCATCAATCAGAGTGATTTTTCCCACGCCTGCACGTGCAAGTAATTCTGCGCTTAAACAGCCAATCCCGCCACACCCCACAACAAGTACGTTGGCCAGTTTTAATTTTTCTTGGGCTTCAATATCCCAGCCATCCAATAAAATTTGTCGGCTATATAGATGCATTTCTGCATCGCTCAATTCCAACTGAGTATCGAATATGCTTTCCAAGAAAATGCCCTATTCTGCAAAACCAAAACGCCAAGTATAACGGGTATTCAAAGCAAACCGCCATGACGGCGGTTGAATTGTTGCGTATTTGAACAGATGGAGATGTGCAACGACTTGCTTAAAAGTGCATCCGCATGCCTACGTTATAAGTAACGCCATCGGCATCGCCTATATATTCATTATAATAGGCAATTCCACCATTCCAGTAACATACCGTATTCCCGACTTTGTCTGAGGTTGTCCCATCTTTACAGGTGGTATTCGAGGTGCTGTCATATAACCATTTATAACCGGCAGTGGCGTAAATCGAGAAATCAGGAACAAAGTTCAAACCGACTTCTACGCCCACAGGTAAAGTGACAAAATTGACATCATTGGCAAGCAGCTTTGAACTTGCGCCGCTATAACCTAGACCTGCGTATGTATTGAAATAAAAACCATGATAGCTGATCAGGTTTAAATTCCCGCCCATATTGAATTCATAATAATCCAAATCGTATTCATTGTTTTTTAAGAATTCCAATCTGCCATAAAAACCTGAGCGATGTGGCGTGGTGGAAACACCCAAAGCAAAACCATCTAGTTCTACTGTATCGCCACTGTCAAAATCTGCTTCAAAATTGGCGTATTCGGCAAAGACTGCATAATTTTTTTGTGGCGTTTTTGCTGCTGGATAGCTGGAATAGGCTGTACTTTCAGCAGTTGGCGCTGGGTTCCAGTTTTGTGCATAACTGCCAGAGGCACACAACAGTAAAGCTGCGCCCATCCATATCGACTTCGTAAATATCCGCTTTGACGGCTGCGTGAAATTTAAATGAGCTGTTACCATGATGTTCTCCCCCAATATGTATTGCGCTGCCTACATGCTTTTATCGTAATCGAAGTACATGCAGCCTTGTTCATTGTGTCAGCATAAAGTTGAAAATATCACATCACCAATATGATGCACACATTTTCTATCGATTGAGTTCGTGCTTGCATAATCGGGTGGTTTAAATAAAGAATACAGATTTAAAAAAACGCCAATCTGTATGAATGGCGTTTTTCTTATGGCGCAATAATTAACAGGGCCTATTGGCTGAATTTAGCTCACTTTTTTAAAAGCATTTTGTTTTGCAATTTCTTGTTGCTTCAATAAATTACGCTGAATTTTTCCACTGGATGTTTTAGGCAAACTGCTGACAAATTCAATTTCTTTAGGATAGGCATGTTTCGATAAGCGTGAACGCACATACTGTTGCAGCTTTTCCTGCAATGCAGTGCTTGGTTGATATTGATTTTTTAACACCACAAAGGCTTTTACCACTTCTGTACGCTCTGGGTCTGGCTTACCAATTACTGCGGATTCAAGCACTTCCTCACATTCAAGCAAAGTACTTTCTACATCAAAAGGCCCGACACGATAACCCGAAGTTGTAATGACATCGTCTGCACGACCAATAAAATCAATCCCACCAAATTCATTTAAACGTACCGTATCACCCGTTAAATAATACTGTCCCACAAATGATTTACGGTCATCCCCATCGTAACCTTTGAACCACATTAAAGGCGATTGTGATTCATCCAGTGCAAGTGTGCCAATTTCGCCGTGAGCGACTTCCTGATGCTGTGCATTTAAAACCGCGAAACGATGTCCGGGAATAGCATAACCCGCAGAACCTACTTTTTTCTGATGTTCCAGTGCATGATGATTGGCAATCACCATCCCCAATTCGGTTTGTCCATATTGATCATAAATATTGACTTGTAAATCATGCTTAAACCAATGAATCACTTCTGGTGTGAGCGGCTCGCCTGCACTGCTAACCACACGCAGATGTCGTTGAATATCACCATCAAACTTTTCTTTAAAACCAAAGAACATTCTAAATGCGGTTGGTGAACCTGTTAAATTACTCACCTGATATTTACGGATAATTTCCAGTGCATGATCAACACTAAATGGACGTTCATCCATAATAATGCTATGCCCCAAACTCAGTGGCCCTGTAATACCGTAATACAAGCCATAAGCCCAACCAGGGTCGGCTAAATTCCAAAATGAATCTTCTGCTCTTAAATCGACTGCATGCTGCATATAACCTTTAAATGCCACAATGGCTTTTAAAGGCACAGGTACAGATTTAGCTAAACCCGTAGTGCCTGATGTAAACATCATCAGAAAATCATCTTCAAAACTGCGATACACGGTTTCAAAGTAGGTGTCTTGAGTGCTTAGAACTTGCCAAAAATCTGTATCATGATTTTGAGCTTGATTTGCTGCGTCCACAGTTAAAATTTTCACATTAGACAAGGCATTTAGTTTTGGACGCTGCTCAGTATTGGTCACAATGAGCTGCGTCTTTGCAGTTTGAATACGGTGCTCAATCGCTTTAGATTCAAAGGCTGTAAATAAAGGCTGATACACTGCCCCAATGCGCCATGTGGCAAAAACCGTAATTAACAATTCAGGCGTACGCGGCAATAATCCTGCAATACAATCACCTGCTTTTAAGCCCAGTTGAGTAAAATAATTTGCCAATTTTCCAGATGCTTCTGCCAGTTGATCAAATGTCCACGATGCAGTTTGACCGTGTTTGCCTTCCCAAATTAAGGCAGTTTGTTGAGTACCCGTATAGCGTCCGCAACATTCTTCATAGGCATTAAGTGCCGTTGGCGTTCCTGCCAATTGGGTTTGAATCAGTTGCTCAATATCAAACTGTTGATATGCCTCTTGCAAAGTTTTCATTCTTTTAAGCTCCGTCTTAAACTGATGACACTGCAATTCATTTGCAGCAATATGCGTTATTGTTTTAACCGTTTTTACAAGTTAGGATTGAATCGCTCTTTAAAATTTAAATTAGGTTTGCTGTGTTGAAGTCGATCATGCAACGCAATCACGACATGATCTTCGCGTATTTTTCAATCAAGTTAGCTAAACATGATTTGAACATTTTCTCAATTTCCACATCCTGCAATAACCTTGCAAGCTTTGGACACCGACTAAAGTTTTAGATACTCAGCTTTAACGCTTAGTCACTTCACGTGCAATCACCAAACGCTGAATATCGGATGCACCTTCATAAATTTGGCTAACGCGCACATCGCGGTAAATACGTTCAACTGGGAAATCAGATACATAGCCATAGCCCCCATGTATTTGAATCGCATCTGAACACACACGCTCTGCCATGGTTGAAGCAAAAAGCTTGGCCATAGATGCTTCTTTTAAACACGGTAAGCCTGCATCTTTGAGGCTTGCGGCATGTAGAATAAGCTGTCGTGCAGCTTCAATCTGTGTTGCCATATCTGCCAAGCGAAACGCGACTGCCTGATGTTGCACAATTTCAACTCCAAAAGCTTTACGCTCATTGGCATAGTCCACGGCTGCATCTAAAGCTGCTCGCGCCATACCCACCGATTGCGCGGCAATACCAATACGCCCCGACTCTAAATTAGAGAGTGCAATTTTGTAGCCTTCACCTTCTTGCCCCAATAGGTTTTCTGCAGGAATACGGCAGTTTTCCAACACGATGGTGGCGGTATCGGAACAGTGCTGTCCCATTTTGTCTTCTAAACGTGCCACGATATAACCTGGTGTGTTCGTCGGGACTAAAAAGCAGGAAATGCCTTTTTTACCCGCAGTTTTGTCCGTTACAGCAAAAACTAAAGCAACATCTGCATATTTGCCTGTGGTGATAAACTGCTTGGTGCCATTTAAAACCCAATCCTCGCCATCTTTTTCAGCTTTACATTCAATCGCGCTGGCATCAGAGCCGACTTGTGGTTCAGTTAAACAAAAGCAGCCTAACCATTCGCCTGTTGCCAGTTTAGTTAAATATTTTTGTTTTTGCGCCTCTGTGCCGTAGCGTTGTGTAATTCCGCATGGCAATGAGTTTTGCACACTCACAATCGTTGAAATTGCACCATCACCCGCAGCAATTTCTTCTAAGGCTAAAACGAGAGATACATAATCTAAACCTGCACCGCCCCATTCTTCTGCAACGGTCATGCCCAAAGCACCTAGCTCACCCAGTTCTTTTAACTCCTTTGCAGGGAATTCAGCAGTTTTATCACGTGCCGCTGCAGTTGGTTTAAGCTTTTCCTGTGCATAACTGCGCAGCATATCCTGAATCATTTTTTGTTCATGGCTTAAAATCATGGTGACCCTCTGTTTATATGGTAGATGTTGTTTTTGTCAGGAATGCGCGCAACATCCTTGTGCTGTATTGCAACGGTTTTTTAGTATCCAGTTTTTCAATACTTGAATTTTTGCTTAGGCTATTTTATGGATATAGCATCGTCATAACTTATTTCGGTTGCATACGAATTGCGCCATCCAAACGAATCACTTCACCGTTTAAATAACCATTTTCAAAAATATGACCCACCAATTGCGCAAATTCTTCAGGCTTTGCCAAACGTGGTGGAAATGGCACCATTTGCCCTAAAGCATCTTGCACATGCTGTGGAAATGCTTTCAGCATCGGGGTTTCCATAATACCGGGGGCAATCGTCATCACCCGAATGGCTTCACGTGCCAATTCACGTGCCAAAGGCAGCGTCATCCCCACAATTGCACCTTTCGATGCAGAATACGCACTTTGTCCAATCTGCCCATCAAATGCTGCAACCGAAGCAGTATTCACAATCACACCACGCTCTTCTTCATCGGCGGCTAAGTCATATTTCGCCATCAGTTGTGCCGCAAAACGGATCATATTAAAACTGCCCGTGACATTAATATTCAGCACTTTTTGGAACATTGCCAAATCATGCAAACCATCACGTCCCAAGACTTTGGCAGACGGTGCAATGCCTGCACAATTCACCAAGCCATTTAACTGTCCGTATTTTTGCTCAATATGGTTAAAAAGCTGCTGTACTTGGTTTTCATCGGTCACGTCTACAGCTACGAAGTCTGCATTTTCGCCCAATTGCTGTTGAAGCTGCTGCCCAAGTTCTTGATTCATATCAACCAAAATAACTTTTGCACCTTGCGCAACTAAATGTTGTGCAGTCGCAGCGCCTAAACCCGATGCACCACCCGTGACCACACAGACTTTTCCTTGAATTTTCATTTTATTTTCCTTATAAATTTTCAGGTTGATACAACTTAAGAAACAGATTAATCACACTCAAGCTAGAGTACAATTTCCAAACCCTGCATCGACTATGATGTATTTGAACACTCAACTTGTAAATGGAATACCACGCCATCCCATGAATGCAACTCAGCTCACTTACAGCAAAGGTACAATTTCAATTGCTTTAGTCCATGAAGCTTTGCATACTGCACAGCAACGCGGTATGGATACGCATGCGATTTTGCAGACGGCGGGTATTCCTGCAGAGCTGTTACATTCCAACAAAGCGAGGGTGTCAATTCTGCAATATGGTCAATTGTGGATTGCACTGGCAGATGCCATGAACGATGAATTTTTTGGCATGGACAGCCATGCTATGCGTCGTGGCAGTTATCAACTCTTGTCTAAATGGGTGTACCAAGCAGAGCATTTAAAGGCCGCATTACAGGACATTTTAAATTTCTTTAATTTAATACTGGATGATTTTTCAGGTGAATTAAACGTAGATGGTGAATATGCAATCTTAACCATTCACGATAAAGATCAAGTGAAACCGATGTTTAGTTATGCCACTTATTTAATGCTGATTCATGGCTTGATGTGCTGGCTGACAGGACAACGTATCGCTATTTTAAACATGCAACTCAAATGTGCTGCCCCGCAGGATGATGCTGATTATCGTGTCCGTTTCTGTGATGAAATTGAATATGCGTGTACAGCGCATAAGATTTATTTTGAGGCAAAACATCTTGATTTAAAAATCAAGCAGGATAAAAAAAGTTGGAAACGCTTTTTAAAACAAACACCTTTTAACCTTTTGGTGCGTTATAAAAACCCACATGCGCTGAGTCATAAAATCCGTAAACAATTAATGCGATTGCCGCCGAGTGAGTGGTTAGAACTGAACGAATTAACCCAACATTTCAATATGTCTGAAGCGACGTTCCAACGGCGTTTAAAGCAGGAAGGCACCAGCTATCAGCAATTAAAAAATGAAATCCGTCGAGATACGGCAATTGAATTGTTGAGCAAAACCCAACAATCACTTCAGGAAATTAGCGATCAATTAAATTTCCATGATCCTAGCGCTTTTCATCGTGCCTTTAAAAAATGGACTGGGGTCAATCCTGGTGCATATCGACAATATACCGAAAGCTCATAATTGAAAGCTCATAATTGCGTGACTTATCACCTACTACTCAGCCACTATTTTGTGTATTTTACAAACAACTTAATTATAAAAGAAAACTCATCGCTGTGATTTCAAGGTTGAGCAGTGAACTGGACGTTCATCGGCACTGCATTGTCAAAGTATTAAATTTAGTTTACTTTTCAATCAATTTAAAGCATAAATTTTATGCAATTCGGCTGTCATACTCCCCCTGTAATATTAAATGTACGAGCATCTTTGGAGGTTTCCCCATGCTTAAGATGATGGATGTACTTGAACACAATCTAGTTCAAAATTTCTCTCACTCCCTCAACCAAGCTTCTGACCAATTAGATGAATTACTCAATCAAAGTATTCTAAATACCTCAGAAGAACAGTTACGCAATGTCATGTCTGCGTTTTTCAAACGTGAAGATGCACTTGAAGCAGCGCAAGCCCTAGATATTTGCCAAGAAGATTTACAATCTTTACAAGCAGGTTTAGCACTCAAAGATGAACACCTGTGCGATACCGCTAAAATTGTTGCACTATGTTTAGCTTTAGAAACAGACAGTTTGGCACAAGTTGAAATTCCAGACTGTTTGCAAGATTACCCGATGTAAGCTAAAACTTTGAGCATTCAGTTGCTGAAAGTATTTAAAAAGTGATGTCTTCATGGCATCACTTTTTTATTGGCTGTTGCAATAATAAATAAGAAAAATTGACTTTAAGCCGCTTGCTGCTTTTTGAATCAAAAGCTAGCTATCATCTTGCCAAGCGTTGTTTGTCTATGAAACACTAAGGACAGCTTCAAGGATGCATCAAGATGATTATTCGCAATAAAAACAACAGTTTTACCCTACTGTTTGCATGGTATGGGACAATTTTACCCACGGTCTTACCTGCACTTGCAATTGTGGTCTTCCTTTCTACGGTCTTAGTGTATTTGTCTTCTCACCACTTTTTTCAAGTGCCGAGCGTACCAGCCATTGGCTTTACCATTTTCGGTATTATTTTGTCTATTTTCCTCAGTTTTAGAAATAACGCCAGTTATGAACGTTGGTGGGAAGGTCGAAAATTGTGGGGGACGTTAATTGCAACATCACGGCATATTTCACGTGACTCATACGTACTGCCAGATCAACAGCGTCGGGTCTTGATGTATCGGGTCATGTTGTTTAGTAATTTATTGCGTAACCGTTTACGCAATCAAAACCAACCTATCGATTTTTATCAAAACAAAGTCAACCTCACATCTGCAGATTATGAAGCATTATTTCCGCATATTAATGCCGCACAGTTTATTTTAGAAAGCATTCAAAAAGAGTTAGTCAGCGCACTGAAAACAGGTGAAATTTCCGATATTATTTATCAAGGCTTGAATCAACATATTGTTGAATTGGGTAATGTGCAAGCAGGTTGCGATCGAATTCTCAGCACACCCTTGCCTTTTTCTTATTCAGTCTTGTTGCACCGCACTGTGTATTGCTTCTGCTTTATTCTGCCTTTTAGTTTAGAAGCAAGTTTAGGAATCTGGACACCAATTTTGGTGGGTTTAATTGCCTATTTATTCTTAGGTTTAGATGCTCTCAGCGAACAACTTGAAGAACCTTTTGGCCTGCAAGACAATGATTTACCGCTCAACTCCATGGTGCGATTAATTGAACGGGAAATGCTGAGTTCACTTGGCGAAGAACTGCCACCTGCAATTTTGGCAGTGAAAGGCAACCTAAGCTGACATCAGTTGAGTTGAGGCTCATAAATTGGTCTTGCACTTAAACTTTGCTAATCATTCGTCTATGTTTGCAAGCTGATAAATAGATCTCACAAGATTTTTAACTGATATAACACATCAGCCAGCAAGCCATTGTGCTAAAGTCACCCGATCATTGCCTGCATAATCTTTGACTGTACGAATGTCAGAAAAACCGTGTTCTGCAAAAATCGCTTGCACTGCTAAAGCTTGGTCATAGCCATGCTCTAGTGCAATCCATCCATTTGCTTTCAGCCAGTGCTTACCCTGCGAAATAATCTGCAGAATATCTGCCAAACCCTGATCTGCTGCCACCAATGCACGTTCAGGCTCTGCTGCCAAAGCAGACATGTGTGCATCATTAGCATCTATATACGGCGGATTAGATACAATTAAATCAAAACGTGGCTCGGCTGCTGAACCCAATGCCTCAAACCATGCACCACGGGCAAATTGCACCTGATTTAAAGCATGCTTGCTTGCATTTTCTTGAGCAACTGCAAGCGTTGGCAGGTAAATATCGGTTGCGGTTACCTGCCAATCTGGACGTTCAGATGCTAAAGCCAAAGCAATCGCCCCTGTACCTGTGCCTAAATCGACAATTACAGCATCACGTTGTAATGACAAAGCCAACACAGTTTCGACCAAAACCTCGGTATCAGGACGTGGCACCAAAGTATCGTGCGTGACTTTTAAATCCAGTGTCCAAAATGGCTGTGAACCTGTGATATACGCCAAAGGCTCGCCTGCTGCTATACGTGCCAAAGCCTGCACATACATCTGCTCTTGCGCGGCACTCAATTCCTGATCTGCACGATATTTTAATTCAAGCGCACTGAGTCCTAAAAAATGCTCTAACAACCAAATATTTTCTTGACGCTCATAGCTATCGACTTCACCACGTAGCGCCAAGGCTTGTGCAATATTCATTAACCACCGTTTTGCTGAGCAAGCATCGCCAACTGATCTGCCTGATATTCACGATGCAGACTATCTAGTAGTTCGGTTAAATCACCTTCCATCACCGCATCCAACTTATATAAAGTCAGGTTAATACGATGATCTGTCATACGTCCTTGCGGATAGTTATAGGTACGAATACGCTCAGAACGGTCACCCGAACCCACCAAATCACGACGCATTTCTGAAGTTGCTGCATCTGCTGCAGCACGTTTGGCATTTTCCAAACGTGATGCCAACAACGCCATCGCTTTCGCTTTGTTTTTATGCTGTGAACGCTCTTCCTGACATTCCACCACAGTACCCGTCGGAATGTGGGTTATACGCACTGCAGAGTCGGTTTTGTTAACGTGCTGACCACCCGCACCCGAAGCACGATAGGTATCGATACGCAAATCGGCAGGGTTAATATCTACCGTGGTGTCTACATCTACTTCAGGTAAAATTGCCACAGTACACGCTGATGTATGCACACGACCTTGCGATTCAGTCGCAGGAACACGTTGCACACGATGCGCACCACTTTCAAACTTCAAACGGCCATACACGCCTTCGCCATTCACCAAGCAAATGACTTCTTTATATCCGCCGTGTTCACCTTCATTTTCAGATAAAATTTCGATTCTCCAGCCCTGACTTTCGGCATATTTGCTATACATGCGGAATAAGTCACCCGAGAAAATCGCGGCTTCATCGCCACCTGTCCCTGCGCGAATCTCCAAATAAGCCGAGTTGGCATCATTCGGGTCTTTTGGAATCATTAAAATATTTAAGTCAGCTTCAAGTTGCTGAATCAGCGCTTTATTGTCTTTAATTTCTTCTTGCGCCATTTCCTTAAAGTCAGGATCAGACAACATTGCTTCGGCTGTTTCAATATCGGCTTCGGCTTGTGTGTATTGTGACCACACTGCCGTAATTTCGTCTAAATCACTGTGTTCACGTGATAATTGACGAAAACGCTTGTTATCTGAAATCACTTCAACATCTGCCAACAAAGCAGTCAATTCTTCATGGCGGTCAGAAAGCTGATCTAATCGTAAACGTAACGATTCTTTCATTGTTTAAAAAATCTCAATGCAAAGGCTGTTACATGCAACACGCAGCACAGCGAAATAAAAAATTGCGCATAGTTTACCGATTCTACCACCCAAATAACATCATTATTAAGTCTGTACGATGTTTGAAATGCCTATCTGCAGATGTTCTAGCAGTATTTCTGCTTGATGATGCTGTGCATTGCGGTGAATGTACAACTCACCAAGTACCGCAATTAGCATCCGCATTTGGACATTTTTTTAGCAATTTTAATCAAACTCATACAAAGCCCACACCAAAGAACACCAATCTCGTCTGCACTCTCCACATTTTAAAAGCGGCGCTTTGTTAAATTGAGCCCATCAAAATTGATCATAAATAAGTCCTATAAATGGACATGGAGTTCAACATGAAACTTAATGCAATGTTAATGACAGCAGCTTTAGCCACAGCTTCAATGCTCAGTGCCAACGTTTATGCAGACAATACCACGCGCGTTGCCGCAGCCAGTGCTTTAGGCAGTGTTGCAGGTACAGCTATTGGTAAAAATATGGGTGGTACTACGGGTGCAACACTAGGCGCTGCCTTAGGCGGTGCTGGTGGTGCAGCCGTGGCGAGTGATAAGCGTCATCGTACTGAATCTGCAATTGGTGGTGCTTTGGGTGGTGGTGCGGGTTATACCGTAGGTAAAAATATGGGCGGTACCAATGGTGGTTATATTGGTTCAGCTTTAGGTGCAGCAGGTGGTGCAGCACTCGGCAATAAAATCTCGAAAGATAAAGAATATGACCGCTATCAAGAACGTAAATGGAAGAAAAAACGCAACCATCGTTAATCTTGAACGATAGGCATAGAGCAGCAAAAAAGCATCAACACAGGTTTGATGCTTTTTTATAGGATTAATTTTTCTTCATATATCAGTTCAAAAAAACGACCATAATCAATATGAAGAAATTTAGCAGTGCAATTACAAAGTCTTTACCAAACTTTGCAGATTTACCTCATTGCCCTTCACGATCTTTGCCATCTGTTTCTATATCTTCATTACAAAACATATTAATCAATATTTGGAGCATCCGCATGAAACTTAATCGTATTTTATTGGGTAGCGTTATCGCAAGTTCTGCCTTGCTTATGAGTACTGCGCATGCAAACGATACACGTGTTGCCGTAAGTTCTGCCTTGGGTGGTGCTGTCGGAGCAGCAATTGGTCAACAAATGGGTGGACAAACAGGCGCGATGATTGGTTCAGCCATTGGTGGTGCGGGCGGTGCTGCAGCTTCTGCCAATAAACGTGACCGTAACGGTGCCATGATTGGTGCTGCCTTGGGCGGTGCAGGTGGATATAGCGTTGGTCGCAATATGGCAGGCAACAATGGTGGCTATGTCGGTGCAGGACTCGGCTCTGCAGGTGGTGCAGTATTAGGTCAAAAAGTTAGTGAAGACCGTCGTGATGATCGTTATGACCGCCGCTATGATAGCCGTGGCTATCGCTACAATGACTACCGTTATAATGACCGTTACCGCAAAGACAATGGCTTACATTTAGGTCACTATAAAAATGGTAAACGTCGTTAATTTCTCACGATACTTCTAACAATCAGCACCTTCGGGTGCTTTTTGTTTGCTGACTACTTGCTTGGATAAATGTTTTTTTATAAAGCGTGCTTTTTGGATGAATGTCGCGCGTTGTTAAATGGCAATATCTCATGACTCGCCCATATATCGAAAATTTTCGATATACAAAATCAGTGCAGCATCGTATGATAAAACTCTCTTTAATCAAGCTGGAATAAATGATGCGTTCCCTGCAAGACACAAAATTTGCCATTCTTGAACTCGCACCTGTACGTGATGATCAATCAGTACAGTTTTCACTGCATCATGCACTTGAATTAGCACGACACGCAGAACAACTCGGCTATGACCGTTTGTGGTTGGCGGAACATCATAATATGGATGGCATTGCCAGCTCAGCAACCGCAGTTCTTTTGGGTTATTTATTAGCAAATACGCAAAAAATTAAACTCGGTTCTGGCGGTATTATGCTCCCCAACCACGCACCGTTAGTGGTCGCTGAACAGTTTGGAACTTTAGCGACTTTATATCCTAACCGTATTGAACTCGGTTTAGGTCGCGCACCAGGCACAGATCAAGTGACCATGCGTGCGCTGCGTCGTGGGCGACAGGAAACTGAAGATCAATTTCCGCAAGATGTTTTAGAAATTTTGCATTACTTTAAAGATGCTGAACCACAACAACGTATTGTTGCTACGCCAGGACAAGGGACACACGTTCCTGTATGGTTGCTTGGTTCAAGTTTATTTAGCGCACAACTTGCTGCAAAATTAGGACTACCCTACTCATTTGCCTCACACTTCGCCCCGCGTATGCTTGCTCAAGCCATTCAGTTATATCGTGACAATTTTGAGCCTTCAGAATATTTAGAGCGGCCTTATGTGTCTATGGGTGTGCCAACAGTGGTTGCAGATACCGACCAAGAAGCAGAATTTTTGGCGACTAGTGCCTATCAGCGTGTTTTAGGTTTAATGCGTGGACAAAGCCTAAAACTCAAAGCTCCAGTCGAAAGTATGGATGGCTTATGGTCACCTGCAGAAAAAATGTCAGTTGATAGTTTTTATGCCATGGCGCAAATTGGCTCAAAGGCGACTGTCAAAGCAGGATTGGAAAACTTATTGGCGAAGTATGATGTCGATGAGTTTATTTTTACCTGTGACATCTATGACACAGAAAAACGCTTACATAACTTTGATTTGCTCATGCAAATGAAGTTAGATACTTAATTAGCTCCGACCTTGTAGTTCTATTGAGCTACAAGGTTTCATCAATTAAAAACATTTAAAATAAATAACTTAAATCCGTTTTCTTGTTCTCTTTCGCTTAAATCTCAGTAATCTCAGTTGAATTAATTTTCAATCTTTAGGAATGACTGGCTCGCCTGCACAAAAGACTTTACCAAACAGTACTGCCCCAACAAAATAGAGTAAATGTTCTAATTTATAAAATGAATATATCAAGAGATTCAGCATGGTCAGTCCTAAACACGACGTACATAGACACGCTTTTCAAAACTGCTTGGCAGATTTTCAAGAATTCCAAGGCGAATGCATTCCTGCAACTGAAATCAAACAGCATGACTTCACAGGTTTACGCGTTGCAGTTATTGGTGCAAATCAGGACAGCGTGGCACAACTCGATAGAATTTGTCAGCAAGCAACATCTGTTCAAGTCTTTCAAATTGCACCGCATTTTGTCCTGCCAAGTACAGAACGTGGCATCCATCGCCTAATTAGCCATCCTTTGGTGTTTAAAAATCGACGTTTGTTTAATAACCGCGTCAAAAATATTTTGGCTTTACGCTTTTTAGATGCTCAAGTCAAAGACACGTGGCTTAAACGTCAACTCACACCAAACATTGCAGATACACATCAACGCTATTTTAAATCTGATCATTATTATTCAGCTTTACAACGCGAAAATTGCCATTTGATTACTTGGCCAATTGTCAAAGTCTGTGCACATAGCGTGCATAGTATTGATGGACAAGAACATCTAATTGATACCATTATCACTACATTTTAAGTCACACTAAAAGCATTATCATTTAAATAAATAGTAGCTTGATTTTTATTCTATTTAAATCCAATAAAAAAGAGCCAAAATAAAATTTTGGCTCTTTTAATACATATAGTTTCATTAACCAATACGACGTTTTAAACCTGTCATTTGTAAAACACGTGTTGAAATTTCTTCAATCGACATTTCTGAAACATTTAAATATTTAATCCCTTCTGAAATATAAATACCTTCAATCGCACGCAATTCCATTTGGCATTGATTAAAACTTGCATAACGGCTATTGGCTTTACGTTCAGTACGAATTGCCACAAGGCGTTCAGCATCAATCATCAAGCCAAATAACTTATGTTTATGCGGCTTTAATACGGCTGGCAAACGGTTGTCATCGAGGTCTTCTTCAGTCAATGGATAGTTCGCCACACGAATCCCGAACTGTAAAGAAAGGTAGATGGAAGTTGGCGTTTTACCCGAACGCGACACCCCAATCAGAATCAGATCGGCCTTGTCGTAATGGCGTGTACGTGCGCCATCATCGTTATCTAAGGCAAAATGCACCGCATCAATACGTGCCTTGTAAGATTCAGAATCTGTTACGGCATGCGTCTGCCCGACCAAAGTGGTTGGTGGTGTCCCTAACTCTTCAGAAAGCTTACTAATTAAGCCTTCAAATACATCTAAATTAATTGCTTTGGCAGTGTTGATAATGTCACGCACATATTGGTCAACCAAGGTATCAAACACCAAAGGTAATTGACCATCAGTTTGTGCTCGGGCATTAATCTCTGCCACCACATTCATAGCCGCTTCTTCAGACGTAATATAAGGATGAATATGAATATCAAAGTCCACATTTGGAAATTGCGCTAAGAGTGAATGTCCAAGGGTTTCAGCCGTAATTGCAGTTCCATCGGAAATAAAAAAAACACTCCGCTTAATTTGTTTACCATCTGACATTAAAATTCTCCTTAAACATTTGTCTTAGTGCTATATAATCTTTATAGTAAACCGATCTTACATGACTGTCGCTTAGTAAAACCAAATTGCTAAGTAGATTTATTATAATTTCATGACAAGATAGTGATTAATACTGCAAAAGTGGAGTAACAACTTTGGAAGCGCGCGTAATTGGTCTGGAAAAATTAGGGAAACACGATGTTGAGCTCGTGGGTGGGAAAAACTCATCTTTGGGCGAAATGATCAGCCACTTATCTAATGCTGGTGTATCGGTACCAGGTGGCTTTGCAACAACAGCTGCTGCTTATCGTGAATTTCTCGAGCAAAGTGGCCTAAACGCTAAAATTCAAGCAGAGCTAAAAACACTCAATGTAGATGACGTGAATGCGCTTGCTGAAACTGGTGCAAAAATTCGTCAATGGATTGTCGACACTCCGCTTACTGCATCACTAGAACAAGAAATCCGAGTTGCTTTTGAAGCACTCTCTAACGGCAACCCAAACATCGCGGTTGCCGTTCGTTCATCTGCAACTGCAGAAGATCTACCAGACGCATCTTTCGCAGGTCAGCAAGAAACATTCCTAAACATCCGTGGCATTGACAACGTATTAATTGCCATTAAAGAAGTTTTTGCATCTTTGTACAACGACCGCGCGATTTCTTACCGTGTACACCAAAACTTTGACCACGATGTCGTTGCTTTGTCTGCAGGCGTACAACGTATGGTACGTTCAGAAACTGGCGCTGCTGGTGTAATGTTTACCCTAGATACAGAATCTGGTTTCCGTGATGCTGTATTCATTACTGCTTCTTATGGTTTGGGTGAAATGGTGGTTCAGGGTGCAGTTAACCCAGATGAATTCTATATTTCTAAGCCTTTATTAAAAGCAGGCAAACACTCAGTTTTACGTCGTAACCTTGGCTCTAAACACCAAAAAATGATTTATGGTGAAGAAGGCGCGGCTGGTAAATCTGTAGTTGTGGTCGATGTTGAAAAACAAGATCGCCAACAGTTCTCTTTAAATGATCACGAACTACAAGAATTAGCGAAACAAGCGTTAATTATTGAAGAACATTATCAAGCGCCTATGGATATTGAATGGGCAAAAGATGGTGATGACGGTCAAATCTACATCGTTCAAGCACGTCCTGAAACTGTAAAAAGCCGTGAAAACGTCGGTACTATGGAACGCTACCTATTGAAACAAAAAGGTACGGTCATTTGTGAAGGTCGTTCAATTGGTCAGCGTATCGGTTCTGGTAGAGTCCGCGTTGTAACGTCTATTAAAGAAATGGACAAAGTTCAGGAAGGTGACGTTCTTGTTTCAGACATGACTGATCCAGACTGGGAACCAGTGATGAAACGTGCTGCTGCAATTGTCACTAACCGCGGTGGTCGTACTTGTCACGCTGCAATTATTGCCCGTGAATTAGGCGTACCTGCAATTGTAGGTTGTGGTAATGCAACTGAAGTTTTGACTGATGGTCAGGAAGTTACAGTTTCTTGCGCCGAAGGCGACACAGGTTTCATTTATGAAGGTGCTTTAGATTTTGAAGTTCAAAAGAACTCAATCGAATCTATGCCTAAACTTCCGTTCAAAATCATGATGAACGTTGGTAACCCAGACCGCGCATTTGACTTTGCTCAAATTCCAAACGAAGGGATTGGTCTTGCACGTTTAGAATTCATCATCAACCGTATGATTGGTGTGCATCCTAAAGCATTGCTTAATATTGACAGCTTACCACGTGAAACACGTGCAGCAGTTATGGCGCGTACTGCGGGCTATTCATCGCCAATCGAATTCTATGTAGAAAAATTGGTTGAAGGTATTTCTACCCTTGCTGCTGCATTCGCTGACAAACCAGTGATTGTGCGTATGTCTGACTTCAAATCAAACGAATACGCAAACTTAATTGGTGGTAAGTTATATGAGCCAGAAGAAGAAAACCCAATGTTGGGCTTCCGTGGTGCAAGTCGTTATGTGTCTGACAATTTCCGTGACTGCTTCGAGCTTGAATGTCGTGCCTTGAAAAAAGTACGTGACGAAATGGGCTTAACCAACGTACAAATTATGATTCCATTTGTACGTACCGTTGCTGAAGCAAAACGTGTGATCGAATTGCTTGCGCTGAATGGTTTAAAACGTGGTGAAAATGGTCTGAAAGTGATCATGATGTGTGAATTACCAACCAACGCATTGTTGGCTGAACAATTCCTTGAGCACTTCGATGGTTTCTCTATCGGCTCAAATGACTTAACTCAGTTAACACTTGGTTTAGACCGTGACTCAGGCATTGTTTCTCACCTGTTCGATGAACGTGACCCTGCAGTGAAAGCATTACTTTCTATGGCAATTCACGCATGCCGTAAAGCAGGTAAATATGTCGGTATCTGTGGTCAAGGCCCTTCAGATCACCCTGACCTTGCACGTTGGTTAATGGAACAAGGTATTGAATCTGTATCTTTAAACCCAGACTCAGTTTTAGACACTTGGTTCTTCCTTTCTGAAGAAAAAGCTCAACAAGCGTAGTAAAACGTGTTAAAAGAAAACCCATGCACCTGCGTGGGTTTTTTTTCAAATTCATTTTTTGAGATTTTATATTTATGCAAATTTACTTGGCACGAAATAATCAACAAGCTGGGCCATACACCTTAGAGCAGCTCAACCAAATGCTCGCCAGCCAACAAGTGTTGCTGACAGATTTGGCTTGGCACCAAGGCATGAGCGAATGGAAAGCTTTAGGTGAACTCACCCAAGGTAAACTTGTATATGAACCACAAGGCTACGTCAGCATACCACCTGCCCCTGAACATTCACCTTTTCAAAATACAGATTACACGGCTACAAACACATCACGACCAAGCTCAGCATCATCAAATTCAAGAACACAGGCAACAAAAAATGAATTGGCGAGCATTAACCAACGTGCTTTAGCCAAAATTATAGACATGTTGTTATGGTTGCCTGCAGCAGCACTTCCCTCTTTTTTCTTAAATGCGGACCAGTTTGAACAATTGTCTGGTTTACAACAAAAAATGCAGGCAGCGACAACGTCTGATCAAGCCATGCAATTGCAAACTGAACTCTTTCAGCTCATTCCAATGCAAGCTTGGCAAGCGGTGGCAATTTATTTATTGATTATGCTGGGCATACAAGCCTTCCTGCTGGCTAAAACTGGACAAAGTATTGGCAAACGTCTGACTAAAATTAAGATTGTCGATGCTGAAACCGATGAAAAAGTCAGCCTAATGCGTGTGTTTACTATTCGCTCTATCATTTTCATTATTTTGAATATGATGTTTATGCCCTTCATCACAATTTTAGATTATGGCTTTGCATTTGGTGCAAAACGACAGGCTTTGCACGATAAACTCGCCAAAACCAAAGTCGTAAAGCAATAATTTGATTTTATTTATTCAGGGATGATTGATCATCCCTTTTTTCTTATAATATTGATAAATATAAATAAATTAAAATTAACACAAATAATTCCGAGTATAAAAATTGGTTTTTATTCCCTCCACTTAAAGCCGCTTTATGTGTAGCTTAGTTTGTCGATATCAGGCATAATGCCCTACAACGTAGCGGTGTCCGATGATTAAGAAGACTTTTTCATCTTTTTTGATGTCTTTTTAATCATGCGACACTTTAATCGCTATCCCATATTAAATTAGGGAATGGGACTCTTCACCGAGGTTGTAAAATGAGACAAACGATTTTAGCTGTATTGTCTTTATCTACGATGGCTGCACTCTTAACTGGGTGTGGCGGTGATTTAGTACTTCTGAACTCAAAAGGTCCAGTTGCAGCAGGTCAAAGTAACCTGATGATGACTGCGATTTACCTAATGCTATTGGTGGTTATTCCATCTGCAATTATGGCATTGTGGTTCGGTTGGAAATATCGCGCATCGAATAAAGACGCAGACTATCAACCAACATGGTCACACTCTACTGCAATTGAAATTGTAGTTTGGGGTATACCTGTTATTATTATTTGTATTTTAGCTTGGTTAACTTGGTGGGGTTCCCACAAGTACGACCCTTACCGTCCGCTAGAATCCGACAAAGCTCCTTTAACTGTTCAAGTTATTGCTGAACAATTTAAATGGATCTTCATCTACCCAGAACAGAACATTGGTACTGTTAACGAATTACGCTTCCCAGAGCAAACGCCTGTAAGCCTTCGTTTAACATCTAACTTCACAATGAACTCGTTCTTTATCCCTGCATTATCTGGTCAGATTTATGCAATGGCGGGTATGCAAACTCACTTGAACGTTTTAGCAGATAACACGGGCGAATTCCGTGGTTTCTCATCTAACTATTCAGGTTATGGTTTCTCGCAAATGCGCTTTAAAGCTCACTCTGTAACTCAAGCTGATTTTGAGCAATGGGTAACAGCTGTTAAAGCAGGTCAAGGTACGACGATTAATCCTCAAGCTGTTCAAAAAACAGTTTTAGATCAAGCTGAATTTGCTTCTTTACGTGACGGTAACCGTTCGCAGAAACAAATTGATGCAATGGTTCGTAATGCCAAAACTGAATTAGAGAAAGAACTTGCTGCAACGGCTTTAAAAGAAGGTCCATATAAGACTCAGCCACATCCTGTGACTTATTACTCTTCTGTTGAGCAAGGCTTGTTTGAATCAGTGATCAATAACTATATGAGTAACTACCATGGTGCTGACCATTCAGCTCCTGTAGTGGCTGGTGAAGCGCCTGCTTCTGAAACTCATGTAGCAGTTGAACATGCGACTGCTTCTCAAGGGGAATAAGACATGAGCTTATTAGGTAAGTTAGGTCCAGATGCAATTCCTTACGATCCAATCGTATTGGTTACTGTTGCAGCGATGATCTTAGGTGGCCTTGCAGTTGTTGCTGGTATTACCTACTTCAAAAAATGGGGCTACTTGTGGAACGAATGGTTCACATCTGTAGACCATAAAAAAATTGGTATCATGTATATCTTTGTATCTGTAGTCATGCTTCTTCGTGGCTTTGCAGATGCGATCATGATGCGTCTTCAGCAGTTCCTTGCAAAAGGTGGTGGTGAAGGTTATTTACACCCAGAACACTATGACCAGATTTTCACCGCTCACGGTGTGATCATGATCTTCTTCGTGGCAATGGGTCTTGTTGTTGGCTTAATGAACATCTCTGTACCATTACAGATTGGTGCTCGTGACGTAGCCTTCCCATTATTGAACTCTTTAAGCTTCTGGTTATTTGCTGGTGCTGCGGGTCTAGTAATGGTTTCACTTGCATTAGGTGAATTCGCTGCAACTGGTTGGATGGCTTATCCTCCACTTTCAGGTATCGAATACTCTCCAGGTGTTGGTGTTGACTACTATATTTGGGCACTACAGGTTTCTGGTCTAGGTACGCTATTAACGGGTGTTAACTTCTTCGTTACCATCATCAAAATGCGTGCGCCTGGCATGAAACTTATGGACATGCCTATTTTCACTTGGACATCATTAGTTACTGCGGTACTTATCATTGCAACTTTCCCAGTTTTAACTGCGACAATTGCGATGTTAACGCTTGACCGTTACTTCGGTTTCCACTTCTTTACCAACGACATGGGTGGTAGCCCAATGTTGTATGTAAACTTGATTTGGACATGGGGTCACCCAGAAGTATATATCTTAGTATTACCAGCATTTGGTATTTACTCTGAAGTAACTGCGACTTTTGCGCGCAAAACTTTGTTCGGTTACAAATCAATGGTGTACGCAACCGTTGCAATTGGTGTGTTATCACTTGTTGTATGGGTTCACCACTTCTTTACCATGGGTGCAGGTGCCAACGTTAACGCGTTCTTCGGTATCATGACCATGATTATTGCGATTCCTACTGGTGTGAAAATCTTCTCTTGGTTATTCACTATGTACAAGGGTCGTATTACCTACACTACCCCAATGCTATGGACACTTGGCTTCCTTGTGACTTTCGGTATCGGTGGTTTAACAGGTGTATTAATGGCAGTTCCACCAGCGGACTTCCTTGTACACAACTCTTTATTCTTGATTGCTCACTTCCATAACGTAATTATTGGTGGTGTTGTATTCGCGATGTTCGCAGGTATCATTTTCTACTGGCCAAAAATGTTTGGTTGGAGACTGAATGAGACTTGGGGTAAAGCAGCATTCTGGTTCTGGTTCTTCGGTTTCTACTTTGCATTCATGCCGTTGTATATCCTTGGTTTCATGGGTATGACACGTCGTTTGAATACTTATGACAACCCAGAATGGGATCCGTACTTGTCAATCGCGTTCTTCGGTTCTGTGTTAATTGCTATCGGTTTATTCTGCTTCGTTATGCAGATCGTGGTTGGTTTCTTACAACGCAACCAACGTTTAGACCTTACAGGCGATCCATGGGATGGTCGTACGCTTGAATGGGCGACTTCTTCTCCAGCACCGTTCTATAACTTTGCTCACCTTCCAAAGATCAATGGTATTGATACTTTCTGGACTGACAAAGAAAATGGTGTTGCATACGCGCGTCCAACGAAGTATGAAGACATCCACATGCCAACCAACCGTGCAGCTGGTTTCATTATTGCAATGTTTATTACAGTAATGGGCTTCGCGTTAATCTGGCATATTTGGTGGTTAGTATTCGTTACCTTTATCGCTGCAATCATCAGCTTCATCGTGAGTTCTTTCACGAAGAAAGTGGACTACTATGTTCCTGCTGCTGAAGTTGAGCGTATTGAAAACGAACGCTATGCGATCCTTGAAAAACACTTGAAGAAGGACTAAGACATGGCTGAAGTACTTCATCACGACAACCACGGACACGATGAGCATCATCACCACGATGATACCGACATCACCGTCTTTGGTTTCTGGACCTACTTGATGAGTGACCTTGTAATTTTTGGTACACTTTTCATCGCGTTCGCTGTATTAAGTAGCCACGTTCCAGTAGGCACTCCAACAGCTAAAGATTTGTTTGGCGAGTCATTAGGCTTCGTTTTAACAGAAACTTTTGCCCTGTTGATTTCTTCTGTAACTTTCGGTTTTGCCGTTTTAGCTGCTTACAAGAAAGATGTTGCTAAGGTTTTAACTTGGTTAGGTATTACCTGGATTTTCGGTGCGATCTTTATTGGTATGGAACTTTATGAGTTCAACCATTTAGTTCATGCTGGTCATGGTCCAAGTGTAAGTGCGTTCTTATCTGCGTTCTTTACTTTGGTTGGTACGCACGGTATTCACGTAACTTCAGGTTTAGTTTGGATGATCGTGTTAATGATTCAAATCAAGAAATATGGTTTGACTCTTCCTAACATGCGTCGTTTAGCTTGCCTAAGCTTGTTCTGGCACTTCCTTGACATCGTTTGGATCTGTGTATTCAGCGTAGTTTACTTGATGGGAGTTCTCTAATGAGTCACGATCACAACTCTGCTGGTGCATCACACGGTAACACTAAGCAATATACGATTGGCTTTATCCTATCTGTTATTCTTACCATTATTCCTTTTGGTATGGTAATGGCAGGTGGTTTTGGCCGTGGTATTTTGATCACTGTTATTTCGATTACAGCAGTTGCTCAGATTCTTATTCAATTAATTTATTTCTTGCATATGAATTCTTCTTCAGAGCAACGTTGGAACGTGATTGCATTCGTGTATACCATTCTGACCATTGCCATCCTTTTGGTTGGTTCTGTATGGATCATGAACTACCTACACTACAACATGATGATCTAAACTGGTTGTCATGCTGAAAAAGTATTTATTCCTGACAAAGCCAGGAATTCTCTTTGGTAATTTCATTACCACTTTGGGTGGCTACTTTGTAGCTGCCCAAGGTTCTGTAGATTTCCTTCTCCTACTGCTTACTCTGCTTGGTACAACACTTGTTGTCGCCTCAGGATGTGTGGTCAACAATATTATTGACCAAGACATCGACCAAAAAATGCAACGCACACAAAACCGTGCATTAGTGAAAAAAACTGTTTCTGTTCCAATTGCGCTGATTTATTCGGTTGTATTGGGCTTAATCGGTTTTAGTATTTTATGGTTTGGAGTTAATGCATACGCTTTTCTTTTTGCGCTGATTGGTTTTGTCGTATATGTGGGCTTTTATAGCCTATGGACAAAGCGCACAACAATTCATCAAACCATTATTGGCAGTATTTCAGGCGCAAGCCCACCTGTCATTGGTTATACCGCTGTTGCAAATCAATTTGACTTAGCTGCACTACTTATCTTTTTAGGTTATGCACTTTGGCAAATGCCCCACTCTTGGGCGATTGCAATTTACCGTTTTGATGATTACAAAAATGCGGGGATTCCAATTTTGCCAGTTGCTCGTTCAATTTTACGAACGAAAATTGAATCACTAATTTATGTGGTGTTATTTACCGTTGCCATGAATGGACTGTTTGTATTTGGTTATGCAAACTGGCTATATCTGGTTATTTTGAATGCACTTTGTATTTATTGGTTCTATATTGGCGTCATTGGCTTCAAAGCAGAAAATGATCAATTATGGGCAAAACGCTTTTTCCTATTTTCGGTTATTTTAATTACTGTTGTGAGTTTATGTTTTAGCTTTACAGCAACCGCACCAAGCACGCAAATCATACTTTTTTAAAAGATAGAGTTTAGCTCTATCTTTTAATGGAGTGCCTACCCTCTCCACACTTCAATATTTAAATAATAACAATTTATCTGTCTTTGAATTATTCGTCCTTAATAATTTTTGCATTAAACACTCTAAAAGTTAGTGACATACAAATACAAAGCATAAAATTTAAATTCCAATCATAGATGCAAAATATTACATTCCCTTTTTACCCAAGCCGATCTTTTCTTAGACCAAGCCTTGAATTTACTTGGTAAAAGCTCTAAAATTCACGCTTCGCAATTTTGCGACACAACTTCGGTTGTGACTCCTTGCTTCTGGCTCAATTTAGTCAGGGGCTGCATAAACCGTAAGGAGCTGACAATGCGTCACTACGAAATCGTACTTTTGGTACACCCAGACCAAAGCGATCAAGTTGTGGGTATGGTAGAACGTTACCTAACTCACATCAAAGAAGCTGAAGGTCAAATTCACCGTTTAGAAGATTGGGGCCGTCGTCAATTGGCTTACCCAATTAACAAAATTCACAAAGCGCACTACATTCTTATGAACGTTGAATGTGGTCAAACTACGCTTGACGAGTTAGAAGAATTGTTCCGTTATAACGACGCGATCCTTCGTAGCTTGATCATCCGTCGTGAAAACGCTATCACTGAAGAGTCATTATTGGCTAAGAGTGCTGAAGAAAAACGTGCGCGTAAAGCTCAACGTGAAGAAGCACAACACGCTAACCAAGACTCTGCTGAAGCTTAAGGAGAACATCAATGGCACGTTTTTACCGTCGTCGCAAGTTCTGCCGCTTTACAGCTGAGAACGTTACGTACATCGACTACAAAGATATCGATACACTAAAACAGTACATCACTGAAAATGGCAAGATTGTTCCTAGCCGTATTACAGGTACTAAAGCTCGTTACCAACGTCAATTAG
This sequence comes from Acinetobacter sp. YH12135, assembly GCF_013418565.1. Classification (NCBI taxonomy): domain Bacteria; kingdom Pseudomonadati; phylum Pseudomonadota; class Gammaproteobacteria; order Moraxellales; family Moraxellaceae; genus Acinetobacter; species Acinetobacter sp. YH12135. The sequence goes on along the minus strand of NZ_VPBU01000006.1, from coordinate 80,733 downwards.
CGCTTGCTATTAAACAAGCTCGCTACTTAGCGTTGATCCCTTACACTGACAATCATAAGTGAGGTTGAGCTGTGGATATTATCTTATTACAACGCATTAAGAACCTTGGTAAATTAGGCGATAAAGTTTCAGTTAAAGCTGGTTACGGCCGTAACTACTTGATCCCTCAAGGTAAAGCAGTTGCTGCAACTGAAGCAAACACTGCTGCATTTGAAGCTCGTCGTGCTGAACTTGAGAAGCAAGAAGCTGAAATTTTAGCTGCTGCTCAAGCACGTGCTGACCAATTGAACGAAGTTAACATCGTAATCACTGCTAAAGCTGGTGATGAAGGTAAACTTTTCGGTTCTATCGGTACTCGTGACATCGCTGACGCGTTAACGAATGCTGGTCTTGAAGTTGACCGTGCAGAAGTTCGTTTACCAAACGGTGCGCTTCGTCACACTGGTGAATTCAACATCGCAATCCAATTGCACCATGATGTTGTTGCTGAAGTTCTCGTTACTATCGTATCTGAGTAATTTTCTGCAAAAGAAAAGAGCATGCCTAATCGCATGCTCTTTTTTTGTCTTTAGAATATACAGTTAGTACAATTTTCCTAAATCGATCTATACGCTTTGACTTATCCTTCACCAAAATCTACTCGCTTTTTTTTCTAGAGGGCGTATCATCGGGAAGTGGAAAGAATATGAGTTTCAAGTTCTAACCCCCGTGCATTATTCAGCATTTACTGTTTTAAAAATCAGGGATTTATATGTCACAGGCGACTGCTAGCGCAAAGCAACATACTGCAAAGTCTGATCTAAAACCAAATGAGAACAGCCCGCTTAAAGAGTTTCGTACCCCACCGCATAACTTAGCCATCGAACAAGCTGTTTTGGCTGCGTTGATGACTGTAGCCGAATCTTTTGAACAAGTGGGTGATGTATTACAAGAATCTGATTTTTACGCGACACGCCACAAATATATTTTCCGCGCTATTGATTCTTTATCTAAAGAAAACTCACCTTATGATGCTGTTTTGGTGAATGACTGGCTGATTAAACAAAATTTACTCGAAGCTGCGGGCGGTGAAGAATATTTAATGCAGCTCATGGCAGACTCACCTTCTAGTTTTTATAACCTAGAAACCTATGCCACGAAAATTAAAGAATTCTCAACCCTCAGAAACATGATTAAAGTCAGTTCTGAAATTTTACAAAATGCCTATGACACCAAAGGGCGTAGTGTAAGTGAGATTTTAGATTTGGCTGAAACTAATATTTTCCAAATTGCCGAACAACACAATAACAATGCCAAAGCGCAAGGCCCAAAAGCCATTTCGAGTGTGGTTGCCGATGTATTCGACAAACTTGATGAACTTTCTAAAATGGAAGGTAACATCACAGGCTTAACCACAGGCTTTGTGGAGTTAGATAATAAAACTTCGGGCATGCAAGCAGGTGACTTGATTATTGTCGCTGCGCGTCCATCTATGGGTAAAACCACCTTTGCCATGAACTTGGTCGAAAGTGTTTTGTTTAACAATGATTTGCCTGCCCTTGTATACTCTATGGAAATGCCTGCAGACTCAATCGCAATGCGTTTAATTTCTGCATACGGCAAAGTGCATCAAGGGAATTTACGTTCAGGTAAACTCAGTGGCGATGAATGGTCAAAAGTCACAGGCACGATTTTACAACTGCAAGAAAAGCATTTGTATATTGATGACTCATCTGCCCTGCCGCCTACGGAAGTACGTGCACGTGCGCGACGCATTGCCAAACAACATGGCGGTAAAATTGGCTGTATCATGGTCGATTATTTGCAGTTAATGAAAGTCCCAGGCATGGGCGATAACCGTGTCGGCGAAATCTCAGAAATTTCACGTAGCTTAAAAGCCTTGGCCAAAGAGATGAACTGCCCTGTGATTGCTTTGTCACAGCTCAACCGCTCATTAGAGAACCGACCTAATAAACGCCCTGTGATGTCTGACTTGCGTGAATCTGGTGCAATTGAGCAAGATGCGGACTTAATCATGTTTATTTACCGCGACGAAGTTTACAATAAAGAATCTAAAGAAGCAGGCACTGCCGAAATTATTATTGGTAAACAGCGTAACGGCCCTATTGGTACGGTACGTCTTGCTTTTGAAGGACAATATACCCGTTTTAGTAATTTATCTCCTGAGTATTATGCTCAGTATGATGATGAAGAGTAATGCTTGCATTGCTCTTTTTATTAAAACCATGATTTAATCTGACTTATTAACTTTGCCCACCATAGTTTCCAGCTTGAGAGTAAATTCCAATCTTGGCTATTTTCTTCCATTTCAAATGATGGAAATGCTTTATTTAGTTGCTCGCATGTCGGATACTTTTGTTGCAGTTGCGCCAAATAATGTGTCTGATCATAGTCTATAAAACCATCTAAAATCCCAACCTCTGCTCTATCGCCTGTAGAACAATTTGATGTCTGCTTATTCCAAGCTAAAAATGGGACAATCGGTTTAGATAAAACAAGCTGGTCATTCTTACAGTTTAATGTTGCAAATGAAACTACTTGATATTGCTGGGGTTTAGCACCATCTGGTGCATAAGCTAAACCAATAATTAATTGGTTTTTAGCTGTACTTTTACCTGAAAATCCACTGTACCATTGAGTAGGCTTTTTATATTTAACCTCATCTAGTATTGAGCGAAAAATAAATTGACCTGAACTGAGTTCAAAAATGAAGTCTGAACTCTCCTGTACTGCCAGTGAACCTTGGTAACGGGCAATAAAAACGTCATTGGGTGAATGTGGCATACAAGCCATAACTGACTGACAAAAAAATAAAGTACTCCATCCCAGATAACAAAATATTTTCATTATTTATTCAACATATCCAAGTTTAAAATGCATTGTTTAATCTCTCTTTGAGTTCATTTAAATTACGAACCCACTCTCCACAATCATCTGAATCTTGCCATAACTCGTACAGTTTAGAATTTCCTGAGTGAGAGCATCTAACACCATAATAGCTTTTAGAACGTATAGTTTTATATGAAAAATAAAGTCTGAAACTTTTACAAATTATTTGCAATCAATAACCTAATAGATTTTTCGATCTTAAATTAATTTATGATCAAAAACTTAAATGTTCATGTCTATTTGAGGTTGATAGGTCTACAATAGTGAATATTTTTAAATAGAACTATTTTTAGTATTTATTTATCACTCCACAGTGTATCTAACACAAATTACCAATTGTCATTCCCAAGGAGTATTTAGGGTGCGCCAAGCAACAGTTTATATTGACAGTCAGGCACTGCAATATAATTTAAACCGTGTCAAACAACTTGCCCCAACAGCGAAAATTGTTAGCATGGTCAAGGCCAATGCTTACGGACATGGTGTAAAAGACTGCTTAGCAGCCTTAAAAGACAGCGATGCCTTTGGTGTCGCTTGCGTTGAAGAAGCCTTAGAAATTCGTGAATTGGGATATACGCAGCCCATCACCCTGATTGAAGGTGTTTTTTCTGCCGATGAAATGCAAAGTGTGTTAGCACACAAATTAGAATGTGTGGTGCATCATCAAGCACAGCTCGACTGGCTGCTACAACATAAAGCTGATTACATCACACAAGGCTTAAAAGTCTGGGTCAAACTCAACAGTGGCATGAATCGTTTAGGTTTTAAAATTCCTGAAATTATTGATGTGATTCACATGCTCAAAGCCGAAGGTTTTACCTGTGTGTTGACCATGCATTTTGCCAATGCCGATGGTGATCATGCTTTAAATGATCAACAAGTCGCGCAATTTTTGCATGTCAAAGACAATTGCAGCCCTATTCTTGCTTCTTGCTGTAACTCTGCTGCAATCTATCGTTATCCCGAATTGCATTTTGATTATGTACGCCCAGGCATTATGCTTTACGGTGCAACGCCTTTTGCCGCACATAATGTGCATACACTCGACTTAAAGCCTGTGATGACTTTAAGCGCAGAAGTGATCGCACTAAATGAAATTGATGCAGGCGAACACGTCGGCTACGGTTCAACCTTTACTGCAGAACAAGCCATGCAAATTGCGATTGTTTCAATTGGCTATGGCGATGGTTATCCACGTACATTTGTGCAGCCAAATTTTGTTGCGATTGGTACAAAATTAACGCCTGTACTTGGTCGTGTGTCTATGGATATGATTGCCATTGATGTCACAGGTTTAGACGTTGAATTAGGCACACAAGTTGAACTATGGGGCAAACACCGTTTGGTGGATGATGTTGCCACAGCCAATGGTACGATTGGCTATGAGTTGTTGTGTCGTTTAAGCCCTCGCCCACAGCGCAAGGCAACCAGCATTTAACTTTCTTTTTTCGATCTGTTGCATGTAGCAGTTTTGCTGCATGCAATCGTCTAAGCCATTCTCTTTTTCTTTCTTATATTTTTCTTTTCGCTTTTTACTTTCTTAAATTCACTGTATTTCCATTCATATTGATAAAAATTTGTGGTCACCCACATTTGCATTTAGCGCTTTACAGTCATCCAAATATTTAGCTGAAAATCACACTCAAAATCTCAAGAAAAAACAATATGCTCGCGCACTGTCTTTAAACTGCCACATCGCTTCAAATTCATGGATTAATCACATTTCACCAGTTCTCAGAAGTTTGTGCTGCGCGCTACGATGAATCAATGACTTCACGACTATTTAAGCCATTTATAAAAGCATCCACATGATAAGAAAATAATCTATTACCAATATTTGTTTACTTTTGACTTCAAAGCATCATCAAACTGCAGCCTCTTTGAAATATAAAACGCTTAATTTCTAAACAAGAATAAAGAGGAAAAACTCCTTAATTTTTATAACCTTATTCTGCTTAGGAAAAGAATATGTCTGAACAAAAAGTAGCTTTAGTGACGGGCGCATTAGGTGGTATTGGCAGTGAGATTTGCCGTCAACTGGTTACAGCAGGCTATAAAATTATTGCAACGGTTGTACCAAGAGAAGAAGATCGCGAAAAGCAATGGCTTAAAGACGAAGGCTTTACAGAAAGTGATGTGCGCTTTGTTTTAACCAACTTAAATGAGCATGAAGCGGCTACAGCAGCCATTCAAGAAGCAATTGATGCTGAAGGTCGTGTAGATGTGTTGGTCAACAATGCTGGTATTACCCGCGATGCAACTTTCAAAAAAATGAGCTATACGCAGTGGTCTGAAGTGATTGAAACCAACTTAAAAACACTTTTTACCGTGACTCAGCCTGTATTTAACAAAATGTTAGAACAAAAGTCTGGTCGCATTGTGAACATTAGTTCGGTGAACGGTTTAAAAGGTCAATTTGGTCAAGCCAACTACTCTGCAACTAAGGCAGGCATCATCGGCTTTAGCAAAGCTTTGGCGCAAGAAGGCGCACGTTCAAATATCTGCGTGAACGTCGTTGCACCAGGTTATACCGCAACCCCGATGGTCACAGCCATGCGCGAAGAAGTAATTAAAAGCATTGAAGCACAAATTCCTCTGCAACGTCTTGCCGCCCCTACCGAAATTGCGGCAGCAGTTATGTATTTAGTGAGTGATCATGCTGCATACGTAACAGGCGAAACCTTATCAATCAACGGCGGCTTATACATGCACTAAGCGTGTAACACCTCATTTTAATCTACAAGTTTATTTACTGGAGTGACACCCATGCTATACGGCGACTTATTTTCAAACATGAATGCTCAATACAAAAACGTGTTTGAACCGTACACCAAATTCAACAGTATAGTTGCAAAAAATTTTGCTAACTTAACCAACCTACAATTAGAAGCAGCACGCAACTATGCCAACATTGGTTTAGCACAAATGTTTGCCAATAGCGAAGTGAAAGACATGCAAAGCATGGTGAACTGCACCACCAAGCAATTAGAAACTATGAACAAACTCAGTCAGCAAATGATTGAAGATGGCAAAAAATTAGCAACACTGACTTCAGAAGTCAAAGCAGAATTTGAAAAGTTAGTCAGCGATTCAATGCCAAATAATAAATAAACACTGCTCTGAAAACCATGCGTTATCAGGACGAATGTTACGGGGAAGTGTGAAAATTTCCCCGTTTTAGTTTCAGCCTTGCACTCAATTTGATTGATAAAAGCCATGTGCTATGGAGCGATGAAATGAAACAGAACTCATTTCAATTCAAAGAAAATATATTACAATTTTTCTCTAGCCACGATGATATCTGGAAAAAACTACAAGAATTTTATTATGGGCAAAGCCCTATTAATGACGCCTTAACACAGCTCAACAAAGAAGATATGTCTATGTTCTTTGAAGCTTTGTCTAAAAATCCAGCACGCTTGATGGAAATGCAATGGAGCTGGTGGCAAGGTCAAATGCAAATCTACCAAAATGTGATGATGCGCAGTGTGGCAAAAGACATCGAACCATTCATTCAACCTGAAAGTGGTGATCGTCGTTTTAACAGCCCATTATGGCAAGAACAACCCAATTTTGACCTGTTATCGCAGTCTTATTTGCTGTTTAGCCAACTGGTACAAAATATGGTGGATGTCGTAGAAGGCATTCCAGACAAAGTGCGTTACCGCATTCACTTTTTTACCCGTCAAATGATTAATGCTTTATCACCAAGCAATTTTCTTTGGACTAACCCTGAAGTGATTCAGCAAACCATTACCGAACAAGGCGAAAACCTTGTCCGTGGTATGCAAATTTTCCATGATGATGTGGTCAATAGCGGAAAATATTTATCTATTCGCATAGTCAATAGTGACTCTTTTAGCTTGGGTAAAGATTTAGCCTATACACCAGGCGCAGTGGTCTTTGAAAATGAAATTTTCCAGTTGTTGCAATATGAAGCAACGACAGAAAATGTATATCAAACCCCGATTCTAATCGTGCCGCCATTTATTAATAAATATTATGTGCTGGATTTACGCGAACAAAACTCATTGGTGAACTGGTTACGTCAGCAAGGTCATACGGTCTTTTTAATGTCTTGGCGTAACCCAAATGCTGAACAAAAAGAACTCACTTTCGCTGATCTGATCACCGCAGGTGCGGTTGAAGCTTTGCGTGTTATTGAAGAAATTACAGGAGAAAAAGAAGCCAACTGTATCGGCTATTGTATTGGTGGTACTTTACTTGCTGCAACGCAGGCTTATTACGTGGCAAAACGCCTGAAAAGTCATGTGAAATCTGCCACGTATATGGCAACCATTATCGACTTTGAAAACCCAGGCAGCTTAGGCGTATTTATTAATGAACCTGTGATTAATGGTTTAGAAACCTTAAATAATCAATTCGGTTATTTTGATGGTCGCCAATTGGCAGTTACGTTCAGTTTGTTACGTGAAAATACCCTGTACTGGAACTACTACATCGAGAACTATTTAAAAGGCAAAGAGCCTTCAGATTTCGATATTTTGTATTGGAACAGCGACGGCACCAATATTCCTGCCAAAATTCATAATTTCTTATTGCGTAATTTGTATTTGAATAATGAATTGATTTCACCAAACGCAGTGAAAGTAAACGGTGTTGGACTCAACCTTTCTCGTGTCAAAACACCAAGCTTCTTTATTGCAACGCAGGAAGATCATATCGCACTTTGGGATACAAGCTTCCGTGGTGCAGATTACTTAGGCGGTGAATCTACACTGGTACTTGGTGAATCTGGACACGTGGCAGGCATTGTGAATCCGCCAAGTCGTAATAAATACGGCTGCTATACCAACTCTGCCAAGTTTGAAAATACCAAGCAATGGCTAGATGGTGCAGAGTATCATCCTGAATCTTGGTGGCTACGCTGGCAGGCTTGGGTCACACCGTATGCAGGCGAACAAGTCCCTGCCCGCGCCTTAGGTAATGCGCAATATCCAATGATAGAAGCAGCACCAGGTCGCTATGTTTTGGTAAATTTATTTTAATCAGTCATATAACAACAGCAATGCACATGCTATATATCATGTGCATCCACAGAAACGTAAACATAAAATTTAAGGATATAAAATGAAAGATGTTGTCATTGTTGCTGCAAAACGTACTGCAATTGGTAGCTTTTTAGGTAGTCTCGCTTCTTTATCTGCACCACAATTGGGGCAAACAGCAATTCGTGCAGTCTTAGACAGTGCCAAAGTACAGCCTGAACAAGTCGATCAGGTGATTATGGGCAACGTACTCACTACAGGTGTAGGACAAAACCCTGCACGCCAAGCCGCAATTGCTGCAGGTATTCCTGTGCAAGTACCTGCATCAACGCTTAACGTGGTGTGTGGTTCAGGTTTACGTGCCGTACATTTGGCTGCACAAGCGATTCAGTGTGATGAAGCAGAAATTGTGGTTGCTGGTGGTCAAGAATCAATGTCACAAAGCGCACACTATATGCAATTGCGAAACTGTCAAAAAATGGGGAATGCCCAGTTGATCGACAGCATGGTGGCTGATGGTTTAACCGATGCCTATAACCAATATCACATGGGTATTACTGCAGAAAATATTGTAGAAAAACTTGGTTTAAACCGTGAAGAACAAGACCAATTGGCACTGACTTCACAACAACGCGCGGCTGCAGCACAAGCGGCTGGTAAATTTAAAGATGAAATTGCGGCTGTAAGCATTCCACAGCGTAAAGGCGACCCAATTGTATTTGCTGAAGATGAATACATCAAAGCCAATACTACCCTTGAAAGCCTGAATAAATTACGCCCTGCGTTCAAAAAAGATGGCAGCGTAACCGCAGGCAATGCTTCTGGTATTAACGATGGTGCAGCAGCAGTGTTGATGATGAGTGCAGACAAAGCTGCAGCCTTAGGTCTACAACCTTTAGCACGTATTAAAGCCTATGCAATGTCGGGTATTGAGCCTGAAATTATGGGTCTTGGCCCTGTTGAAGCGGTAAAGAAAACCCTGAATAAAGCAGGCTGGAGCTTAGATCAAGTTGATTTGATTGAAGCTAACGAAGCCTTTGCCGCTCAGGCTTTAGGCGTTGCCAAAGAACTAGGCTTAGACTTAGATAAAGTAAACGTGAATGGCGGTGCAATTGCCCTCGGTCACCCGATTGGTGCTTCTGGTTGCCGTATCCTTGTGACGTTACTACACGAAATGCAACGCCGTGATGCAAAAAAAGGCATCGCAACGCTTTGCGTCGGCGGTGGTATGGGTGTTGCACTTGCGGTTGAACGCGACTAAGTAACCGAGCCGAAAGTACTGCACGAGTCAAAGCTATTGAATTTGATAGCTGTTCAAAGCCAGTAATAAGTTAAGACATAATGGGAGCTTCGGCTTCCACTATTTTTTTAACTACACAGAGCTTAAAATAATATTGTTGTCGATTAATTTGACATGACAAGTTCTGCTTAATCCACCGAAAGTAAGTGCTGAATATGATCACTAAAGTGATAAAAATGCATGGTATCGGGTTGCTGTTTCAGCTGTTGCCATGCGTCTACAAACGACGTCCAACCTAAATCTTTTAGGCATTGCACAATCATTTCCAATTGCGACAAAGTCTTTTCAGTCGATTGTTTTAACCGAATTTGTCGGTCTAATTGTTCAATTTTTTGCCCCAATTGGAAAAATAAATATATCTGCTGTGGTTCTGCATCTAATAGTGCTTCGCAGTCTTGTACCACATCACAAATATAACTCGCGTTATCGCACGCATTTTGAATACATTGCTGTAATTCAACATAAGTAGCTTTAGAAAACACCTGTGCCAAGTTTTGAATTTTTGTCCGTGTTTGCTCAAACTGCATCGCAAATGAAGCAGGCTGTTCTTCGTTTAAAATCAATTCATTTAAAGAAGCTGCATCAAATGCAGGCAAACAAAAGGCATGTGCATAAGTCAAAGCAGCATCATTTTGTTTAAATGGAAATTGCTGACATACATATTGAATACGGGTTAAATATCGGGCTAACCAAAAAATTTCTCGCGCATCGCTGCTAGATAAATTCACGGTTGTTTCATCCTCCTAACTCTAAGGTCTGTTGATAATTCATCGCGATAAAGCACCTCAATCGCCTTGCCCAATTAACCTACAGCACTCATCCACTCAGACCGCTTTTATTTACATAAACCTGTATCTACCATACAAAACAATGACGGGTTTTCACTTAAACACAACTATTCAATCTTGCTTTTCTAATTGATCCAAGTATGGCTTGAGGTCATAGTTTCTGATTCACTTCTATTATTTGATTAACTTTGCCCGTCCAAATTTTGTGATATTTACTGCAAAATCTGCGGTTATATTTTGCCCTTTTTCAGTAAAAAACTTGCTAATCATTCCGAGTTTTCTTATTGTGTGGAAGAACAAGTTTTCATCCGTATGAATTGACCTAGTAAATATTGAATATGTCTATACAAGAAAAAGAAACATCGAATAGTTTATATCGCCAATGGCAAATTTTATCGCGCCTTTCTACAGGTAAATGGATGGGCACACGTGAATTACACGATGTCCTGCAACGTGAAGGTATCGACATTAGTTTGCGTACGATTCAACGTGACTTAAATCAAATTTCTCAGCGCTTTCCAATTGAAAGTAATGGTACCGTACCACAAGGTTGGCGCTGGCGTTCAGATGCACCGATTCAAAGTTTACCGCACATGACCAGCTCTCAAGCGGTAACGTTTATGATGGTCGAGGAACATTTAAAACATCTGCTGCCGCCAAGTTTGATTGAAGAAATGAACCCATGGTTTGATTTGGCACGACGCAGTCTATCGACCCAAAACAATGTCCGCCAATGGATTAATCGTGTGCGAATTGTGCCTGCAACACAACCTTTAATTCCACCAGTCGTAGACCGCAATGCACAACAGGCGATATATGAAGGCTTGCTCCAAGACAAACAACTAGAATGTATTTATCAATCACGCAGCAATTCAGGCGAAGAAAAAACTTATGTGCTGAATCCTTTGGCTTTGGTGCAAAAAGGTGCGGTGATTTATTTAATCTGTACTCGATTTGACAAAACCGACATTCAAACCTTTGCCCTGCATCGTTTTAAAGCAGCCAAAGTTTTAGATTCACGCGCCTTGCATCCTGTTAATTTTGATATTGATGCCTATATTGAATCTGGCGAATTAGGTTTTAGAGTCGATTTCAGTAAAGCTACTGAAAATATTCAGCTCAAACTTACCATGCAAAAAGCTGATGCCATATACTTCGATGAAAGCCAATTAAGCAAAGATCAAACTATGGAAACACTGGAAAATGGTAATGTGTTGGTGACTGCCACTGTGCCGTTTACCTCACAATTGGTTTGGTGGTTGCGTAGTTTTGGTAAAAAGCTAATTCAGATTGAACCTGTAGAAGTTGCCAATGCGGTGTATCAAACTCAGGAATAAAAAAGCCCCAAATATATTGGGGCGATAGCATTATCGTTCTCTTTTAAATCAAATTATTGTGATTGCTGATTGAAGTTAAAATTAAAATTGACTCGGCATCGTTCAGCGTGGGCATGCCAGTTCAGCTGTACTATAACGAATGCTTTTTAAAGTCATATTTTGCTCCTATCTATGTTGATAAGTGTCACTTTAAATGCTCCTGATCTAGCTGTGAAATCATAAGATATGCAGTCGAAATCAGATTTATTCTTATACGCAACTTCTTCTTTGCTTAGCATCTGATTTACTTTGGCGCATAAAAAAGCCCGCAATTTAAATTGTGGGCTTCTTCATCAATCCATCAAACCTTAAGCAGATTTACGTGACTGTGCATTTTTACGAATGGTGATCATCACCAATTGAACTGCGGCAGGTGTCACACCTGGAATACGACTGGCTTGTGCCAAAGTTTCAGGCAAAACATGCTTCAATTTTAGCGTGATTTCACGCGATAAACCTGACACTGCATCATAATCAAAATCGGCAGGGATTTTGGTTTCTTCCAAGCGTTTTAATTGTGCGACATCTTCATGCTGACGGTTGATATAACCTGCATATTTCACTGCAATTTCAATTTGATCGCCCACTTGTGCAGAAACGTCTGAACCCGTTAATTCTGCGATTTGCGCAAAACTGATATTTGGACGTTTTAACAGATCAATCGCAGAACATTCTTTGGATAAATCTGCACCTGTCATTTCAACAAATTTTTTACCCATTGGGTTGTTTGGTGCAGCCCACAAATGTTGTAAACGCCCTGTTTCACGTTCTACTGCTTCCATTTTTTCACAGTAAGCTGCCCAACGAGTGTCATCCACCAAACCAAGCTCACGACCAATTGGCGTCAAACGCTGATCGGCATTATCTTCACGCAACATCAAACGGTATTCCGCACGTGAGGTAAACATGCGGTACGGTTCTTTGGTACCTAGCGTGATCAAATCATCAACCAATACACCAATATAAGCTTCGTCACGTTTTGGTGTCCATTGTTCCTGATCCCAAGCGCGACGTGCCGCATTCAAACCAGCTAACACACCTTGCGCACCCGCTTCTTCATAACCAGTCGTACCATTAATTTGACCTGCAAAATACAAGTTATTAATGGCTTTGGTTTCCAAAGTGAATTTCAAGGCTTGTGGATTGAAGTAATCATATTCAATTGCATAGCCCGGACGCAAAATATGCGCATTTTCCATACCACGAATTGAACGAACTAACTCGAACTGCACATCAAACGGCAAAGAGGTTGAAATCCCGTTTGGATACAATTCATGTGTATCTAAACCTTCAGGCTCCAAAAATACCTGATGCGAGTCTTTATCAGAAAAACGGTGAATTTTATCTTCAATCGATGGGCAGTAACGTGGGCCAACACCTTCAATCACACCTGTATACATCGGTGAACGATCTAAACCACCACGAATAATTTCGTGAGTACGTTCATTGGTATGGGTGATATAGCAGTTCACTTGTTCAGGGTGCATCGACACATCACCCATGAATGACATGGTTGGTGATGGGAAATCACCTGGCTGCGGAATCATGACCGAAAAATCGACTGAGCGTGCATCAATACGTGGTGGCGTACCTGTTTTTAAACGCCCAACAGGCAAATTTAATTCACGTAAACGTGCCGCCAAAGCAATTGATGGAGGATCGCCTGCACGACCACCGCTCGATTTTTCTAAACCGATGTGAATCACACCACCCAAGAATGTACCTGTGGTCAATACCACGGTTTTCGCATCAAAACGAATCCCCATTTGAGTGACTACACCTTTTACAGTATCGCCTTCTACAATCAGGTCATCGGCTGCTTGTTGGAAAATATCTAAATTGGCTTGGTTTTCTAAAGTGGCGCGAATCGCAGCTTTAAAGCGAACTCGGTCTGCCTGCGCACGTGTTGCACGAACAGCAGCACCTTTACGCGAGTTTAAAATACGGAATTGAATCCCGCTTTTATCGGCAGCCAATGCCATTGCGCCGCCTAAGGCATCAATCTCACGTACCAAATGCGACTTACCAATCCCGCCAATTGCAGGGTTACAGCTCATCTGCCCTAAAGTCTCAATGTTATGAGTTAAGAGTAAGGTTTGACGACCCATACGTGCTGCTGCAAGCGCCGCTTCGGTGCCTGCGTGACCGCCACCAATAACAATGACATCGTAAACTTTAGGATAGTGCATAATGGTCAATGAGAGATAAAAAATAAAGACGGAATATTATAGCAAAACTTGTGGCATAAGTTGACAGATTCAGTCGATTTTATTGGCTTAACCGCGCTACAAAATTAATATTTTGTAATCCAAATTTGCATTTTTACTGTACATAAAAACATTTAGACCTAAAAATTAACCAGATCACCGTTGTTTTAATTTGTCTATTTTTTATCCTAATAGCACAGATATGAGAAACAAAGGGAAACATCATGAATAAGAAAATTTTGCTGTCCTGTATGCTTTGTGGCTTATTTTTCAGTCCATTTGCAGTGCAGGCAAATGATAAAGTAGAAACCGTCTATAACGCGCAAAAATTCCAGCAAGTCTGTAAAGGTAAAACTCAGGGCGCACCTGTAAGCTTTGCTTATCGTGGGATTATCTGGAATGGTACCTGTGAACCACAATTCTTTAGTTCATCTAAAGCAGTGCAATTACAAGGCAATGAGCCTGAATTATACCGTTCTTGTATGGCAGATGCGCAAAGCACCGTCATTACAGTCAATGGTACTGAGTTAAAAGGCAAATGTGCCTTAGGCTTTACGCCACCACGCCCTGCTGCAATGTGATCAATCAGTTAATCTATATTTTCATGAACAGATCGGGTATTCATTCAAACTGAAAGCATGAAAATAACACCAAAGCAGTCATTTATAAGAAGTGACTGCTTTGTTTATTGCACAAGCTCAAAAAACAATTACACTGCAAAGAGAGGGAAAATTATACCCATAAGAAAAAAATAAAGGATGTGCTATGGATTCAGGCTTTTTTACCTTTTTTCTACCACTGACCTTAGCTGTGATGATGATGGGCTTAGGCTTACAACTCACGCCTAAAGACTTTATTCGGGTCAATCAATTTCCTAAAGTCATTTTTTTAACGCTTTTTTCACAATTGGTCATTTTGCCTGTTTTAGCATTTTCAATTTGTTTATTTTTAGAATTGCCACCGCTCTTGGCAATTGGCTTAATGCTGCTTGCTGCCTCACCAGGGGGGCCTACTGCGAACTTATTTAGCTATGTTTATAAAGGTGACGTTGCCCTAAATATTACCCTAACCGCAATGAACTCTGTGATGGCGACCTTTACGCTGCCTTTTATTGTTAATTTGTCTTTTCTGTATTTTATGACCGATCAACAACAAATTGGCATGCCAATTGAAAAAATGGCACAGGTTTTTTTACTGATTATTGTGCCTGTTTGTGTAGGAATGGCGGTGCGTAATGCAATGCCACAAATTGCATTACAGTTGGGCAAACCTATGCGTTTGATGTCCATTTATTTCATTTTCGCTTTATTCTTTTATGCGCTTTTCCGCGAACGCGCCAATGTCTTTGACTATTTCAGTGCGATTGGTATCGCCACAGCGCTTTTTTGCTTTTTAAGTTTACTTATTGGTTATCTTGTGCCGTATTTGGCGGGTGTGCCTGATCAACAAGCACGCTCTTGTTGTTTTGAAATTGGCATTCATAACACTGCTGTTTCTTTAACCGTTGCGCTATCGGTTTTGCAAAGCACTGAAATTGCCATTCCTTCTGCGATTTACACCATTTTTATGTATATGTTCAGCTTTATTTTAGGGAGTATGTTAGCTAGACAATCGGCCAAACTTGCCCATCAACACAAACAGGAGCAGAGTTTAAACCACAATAAAAATACAATTTAAAACGTGAGCAAAATTAACTACATATTAAACAAACAGTTAAATATCAAATAAATTATTGTAGATGTAAAAACAAAGGAGTGTTTATGGATTCAGGATTAATCACAATATTTTTGCCGCTGGCTTTGGCCGTGGTCATGGCTGGACTTGGCTTAGAACTCACTCCTAACGACTTTAAACGGGTGAGCAAACACCCCAAAGCAGTGTTTATTGCTTTATTTTGTCAATTGGTCGTCCTGACAGCAATTGCATTCTTTATTTGTAAACTGCTGAATTTACCACCACTGCTTGCAGTCGGACTCATGCTACTAGCAGCATCTCCAGGTGGGCCAACAGCCAACTTATTTAGCTACTTATATAAAGGTGATATTGCACTAAACATCACCCTCACTGCCGTGAATTCCGTGATTGCAGCATTTACCTTGCCCCTGATTGTCAACTTTGCCATTCAACATTTTATGCAGGATGGGCAACAAGTCGGCTTACAGTTTGCCAAAGTATTACAGGTGTTTTTAATTATTATTATCCCTGTCACTTTGGGGATGTTGGTACGCCATTTTAGCCCGCAAACGGCAGACCGTTTAAACAAACCTGTGCGTATTTTTGCTGTGGTTTTTCTGATAGTGATTATTATTGGCGCGATTGCCAAAGAGCGAAATAACATCATGCTTTATTTGGCAGATGTAGGACTTGCCACTGCTCTGTTCTGTGCCTGCAGTTTATTGATTGGTTATTTTGTCCCGCGTTTCTTTGGTGTGAACAGCCAACAAGCCCGTGCCTGCGCCTTTGAAATTGGCATTCACAACAGTACCCTTGCAATGACCATCGCCCTAACCGTTATGGCAAGCTCAACCATTGCCATGCCTGCTGCGGTTTATTCTATTTTCATGTATATTTTTGCCGCAATTTTAGGCACATTACTAAATAAATTTGTGCCGACTCCTGCATCGGAGCAATCTGCATCCTAAAACAAGTCTCTCAATCATCCCCAATCCAGCAATTTGACTGTTTTAGGGATGATTGAGCGATGATGGTTCAAACAAATTCTTAACTTATATTTTTTAGAGTTATATTTTTGTCACATTATTCGACTATAAGCATAAAGCGAATTTGAAACTTCCAATCGTATAGAGTTTTCCCTTTCGCAATCCTAATAAAAAATAACAGCGCCTGCAGCAGTTCAGTTACAATAGCGCTTACGCATTAAATTTTAGGTTATCTCCGTGAAGTGGTTACAAATACATATTACTGTTGATCAAGCGCAAGTCGATTTTACTGAAACCCTGCTCAGTTCATTGGGCGCAGTCAGCGTAACCTTAGATGATGCGGAAAATCAGGACTTACTTGAGCCACTACCAGGTGAAACACCACTTTGGAACAAAGTCATTGTGACAGGTATTTATGCACAAGACGAAGGTGAAGAAATTGATGTTGCAGCCTTAGAAACCTTTATTCGTGCGCAAATGCCAGATGCCCCTTTACGCAGTGAATTTTTGGAAGATCAGGTTTGGGAACGCTCATGGATGGATTACTACGAGCCAATCCAGATTGCAGAGAAATTCTGGATTGTACCTGAATGGTTAGAACCACCTGAGGCAGATGCAGTCAATATCAAACTTGACCCAGGTTTGGCTTTTGGTACAGGTAACCATGCCAGTACGTTCCTGTGCCTGCAATGGTTAGGTAAAACCAATGTAAAAGATAAAGTCGTGATCGACTACGGTTGTGGTTCAGGTATTTTAGGAGTAGCGGCTTTGTTGCTCGGTGCAAAAAAAGTCTATGCGACTGATATTGACCCGCAAGCAGTTTTAGCGACCAAACAAAATGCTGAACTCAACGGTGTACTTAAAAACTTATATGTTGGACTTCCAGAAGAGTTCAATGAAACCATTGGCAATGAAAAAGCAGACATTTTGGTTGCCAATATTTTGGCAGGCCCATTAATGATGCTTGCGCCAGAGTTTGCAACTTTAATTAAATCTGAGGGCGAGTTCGCACTTGCAGGTGTAATTGAAGAGCAAGTTGCTGAAGTTTCTAGTGTTTATTCTGAATTTTTTGATATAGTACAAGTCGAAAAACGTGAAGAAAACTGGTGTCGAATTTCTGGGAAACGCCATCCCCACTAACTGTAATTTTTGAGTTATGAGTGACAAGCAAACCAAGTGCCCTGAATGCCAAACTGTTTATAAAGTATCCGTTGCGCAGCTGACCGTTGCGCAAGGGATGGTTTGTTGTCCTAAATGCGACAATACCTTTAATGCTCTTTCGCATTTGGTATTTGCCTTTCCTCAAAATAAAAACTCAGTCACATCACAATTACATCACATTCAAAACCGCAGTTTTATGCAGGCAACTGCTGAACTTGCGCAACCGCAACATATTTTAGATATTTTTCAGCGTAAAGTTGAACATTCCAATATTGATCTGAAAACCTATCTGAATAACCTCAATTATTTCAGTACTGAACCGATTGGCAACATTCCTGCCATGAAGTTGTCTGCGCCTGATCTTGAAAGTGAAAAAAAGCATGGCAATGGTTACTACTTACTTTGGGGAATTATTAATCTTTTATTGATTGGCTTGTTGATCTTCCAAATTTTGTGGTTTAACCCAAAGTTTTTAAACAGCAGCCCTGCACTGAATTCTGTGTTTACCCAAGTCTGTCAATTTTTTAACTGTAGCAGTTTAGAAGAACGCTATAGCTTAATTTCAGCAAATCGCGTGAAGGTTAAACGTGTAGATCGTATGAATACACAATTTACGGGTGAGCTGATCAATTACTATGATAAAAGCTTGGCTTTGCCTAATATCAAAGTCACTTTAAAAGAAAAACAACAAACATTATCGACTTACATCTATTCCCCACAGGAGTATTTGGTCGAAAGTCTTTCGAGCATTCAACGTATTCCTAAAAACAGTCCATTTAAGTTTGACATTTTAGTTCCAATATCACGAAACGACTTCGATGCCTATACTTTAGAAATTATCAAGCCTTAATTCACAAAAAAATAGTGAAAAAATAGCGAAAAAAATTAAAAAAATTGCAGTTTTCTTGCTCACTTTTTCTCATACAATGGTATCATACGCGCCACGAAAGCTTTGTGCTGCAAACTCCTCGCAAGATTCACAACAAATATAGATCTGTCTAATGCGCTTTATTTTTATATATCGCGTACAGAGTAGATTTTTTGTTTTGATTTTGGTCTGTAACAATTATTAATGTATTGTTACGCTTAAATTTCGACCAATGCCTAGAGTTGTGGCAAGCTAAATGTTCCAGTTTTAGAACTTCCCGTTTTAGGATCTAAAACGGAGTTCATTTAATTTATAGACCACATTGATATATCACTTTATCCCAGTGATATCTGATTTTCGGATTAATTCGCATGAATAGCAAATCTCCTATTTTTACTGCACAATCTGATGTTGCTTTACGTATTCACGTAGATCGCGCAGTTCGCCATTATTTTGCACAACTACAAGGTGAACAACCTTCACAAGTGTATGACATGGTGTTAGCAGAAATGGAGAAACCTCTTTTATCTGTTGTTCTTGAATACACTCGCGGTAACCAAACACGCGCTGCTGAAATTCTTGGACTAAACCGTGGTACTTTACGTAAAAAGTTAAAAGCTCACGGTTTAATGAGTGAATAAGTGATAAAATGCTTGCGACCTCCGCAGGCATTTTTTTTACCTGCATTTTGCTAGTTTGTTTTAATCTGTAATTGAAAACTGTGACGAAGATCATGACTATTAAACGCGCTTTAATCTCTGTTTCTGACAAAACAGGTATTGTTGAATTTGCACAAGACCTTGCTGCTCTTGGGGTAGAAATTTTATCTACTGGCGGTACTTATAAGTTGCTTAAAGACAACAATATTGCTGTCGTAGAAGTATCAGAGCATACTGGTTTCCCTGAAATGATGGATGGTCGTGTAAAAACGTTACACCCAAAAATTCATGGCGGTATCTTGGCTCGTCGTGGTCTAGACGAAGCAGTCATGGCAGAACACAATATTGATGCCATCGACTTGGTTGTTGTTAACCTTTATCCATTTGCTGCGACTGTTGCAAAACCAAATTGTTCACTTGCAGATGCGATTGAGAACATCGACATTGGTGGCCCTACTATGGTTCGCGCTGCAGCGAAAAACCATGCTTCTGTAGGTATTGTAGTAAATGCTTCTGACTATGCGACTGTTATTGCAGAAATGAAAAGCAACGGTGCATTGTCTTACGAAACTCGTTTTGATTTGGCAGTGAAAGCATTTGAACACACTGCACAATATGACGGCATGATCGCCTCTTACTTAGGTGCACGTGTAGGTAAAGAAGAAGGTACTGCTGACCAATTTTCACGTACATTCAATACACAATTGAACAAAGCGCAAGATTTACGTTACGGCGAAAACCCGCATCAATCTGCAGCGTTCTATGTAGACCCTGCTGCAACTGAAGCTTCTGTTTCTACAGCGAAACAGCTTCAAGGTAAAGAATTATCTTATAACAACATTGCAGATACTGATGCCGCACTTGAATGTGTGAAATCATTTGCAAAACCTGCTTGTGTGATCGTAAAACACGCGAACCCATGTGGTGTTGCTGTATCTTTAGACGGTATTCAAGCGGCTTATGACCTTGCTTATGCAACTGACCCTGAATCTGCATTTGGTGGCATCATTGCGTTTAACCGTGAGTTAGACGTTGCCACTGCACAAGCGATTGTAGACCGTCAATTCGTTGAAGTGATCATTGCACCAAGCATTGCTGATGGCGTACTTGAAGTGACTGGCGCGAAGAAAAACGTACGTGTACTGGTATGTGGCGAACTTCCTGCGATTGATGCACGCGCTCCACAAATGGATTACAAACGTGTCAACGGCGGTTTATTGGTTCAAGACCAAGACTTGGGCATGATCACGAAAGATGACTTAAAAGTTGTGACCAAACGTGCACCAACTGAACAAGAAATTGACGATATGATCTTTGCTTGGAAAGTTGCGAAATACGTAAAATCGAACGCAATTGTTTATGCGAAAAACCGTCAGACCATTGGTGTTGGCGCAGGTCAAATGAGCCGTGTAAACTCTGCTCGTATTGCTGCCATTAAAGCAGAACATGCAGGTTTAGTGGTTGAAGGTGCAGTAATGGCATCTGACGCATTCTTCCCATTCCGTGATGGTATTGATAACGCAGCTAAAGCTGGTATCAAATGCATTATTCAACCGGGTGGTTCTATGCGTGATGAAGAAACGATTGCAGCAGCAGATGAAGCTGGTATTGCAATGGTCTTCACTGGCATGCGTCATTTCCGTCACTAATTAAACTCATTAATTAGAAGTCGTATTTAATAATCCTCCGAAATCCCCCTTTTTTATAAAAGGGGGACTTTTCACGTAAGGGAACTGTGTTTTTATGCACAATCTCCTTCCTTTTCAAGGGTGAAAAGCATAGCTTCGCTAGGGGGATTTTATTCTTTGAGGGATTTTTAGATGAATATTTTAGTTTTAGGTAGCGGCGGTCGTGAACATGCGTTGGCATGGAAAATCGCACAAGATGACAAAGTCGCTAAAGTCTTCGTTGCACCGGGTAATGCAGGTACGGCAACAGAAAACAAATGCGAGAATGTAGCGTTAGATATTCAAAATAACCCTGCAATCATCGACTTTGCCAAAAATAATGCTGTTGATTTAATCATTGTTGGCCCTGAAGCACCACTGGTCAATGGTGTAGTAGATGCCTGCCGTGAAGCGGGTTTAAAAATTTGGGGCCCAACCCAGTTTGCTGCACAGCTTGAAGGTTCTAAAGCCTTTGCCAAGCACTTTTTAAAACGTCACAACATTCCAACTGCATTCTATGACGTATTCACCGAAGTTGATGCGGCAAAAGCATTTGTTGAAAAAAATGGTGCTCCAATCGTGATCAAGGCGGACGGTCTTGCTGCAGGTAAAGGCGTGATCGTGGCGATGACCAATCAAGAAGCATTTGATGCAATTGATGACATGCTAGCAGGCAACAAATTTGGTGATGCAGGTTCACGTGTAGTCATTGAAGAATTCCTTGCAGGTGAAGAAGCTTCTTTCATTTGTATGATTGATGGCGACAACATCCTTCCTATGGCAACTTCACAAGACCACAAGCGTATTTTTGAAGGCGACCAAGGTCCAAATACTGGTGGTATGGGTGCATACTCTCCTGCCCCTGTCGTGACTGCAGACGTATTTGAAAAAACCATGAATGAAGTGATGCGTCCTACTGTTGAAGGTATGAAAAAAGACGGTCATGTTTATACAGGTTTCTTATACGCAGGCTTAATGATTGACGACAAAGGTCAACCAAAAGTGATCGAGTTTAACTGCCGTTTTGGTGACCCAGAAACACAACCAATTATGATGCGCTTAAAGTCATCTTTGGTAGATTTGGTTGAAGCAGGTATTGCTGGCAACTTACCTGCCGAAGCAGACTGGGATGAACGCAAAACTGTCGGGATTGTATTGGCGACTGCGGGTTACCCTGAAACTTCAGGCAAAGGTGATGTGATTTCTGGTTTAGAAACACAAATGGCAGATGCGAAAGTATTCCACGCAGGTACAGCAAGCAATGCCGATGGTGAGATTGTGACCAATGGTGGTCGTGTACTGTGTGTAACTGCGCTCGGTAATACCATTGGCGAAGCGCAAGCTAAAGCCCTTGAACTGTGCGAAAAAGTTACCTTTGATGGTGTGCAATATCGTAAAGATATTGGCTATCGTGCCATTGCTCGTGAAAATGCTTAAAATTTTTAGTTTAGCCTAAAAATTTAAGTCCATAAAAAAGCTCGTCACTGTACGAGCTTTTTGTTTATCAGGTTGTAACCCATGTACATTGTGATGATCTACGTTTATAAAATACTTTAGATCAATAAACATGCAAAAAATAAAAAGCTTCAAAGAATTTTTAATTTCAATATTCGTTGAGTTTACATTGCAAATACTTTTTATTTTTGCAGGATTAATATATTTGGCTTATGTTTTTATAGGGATAGGTTCATTGTTACTCTGTTTGCCTTATATATGGGCGATATATTATCGTTGGAAAAATCATTCATAACTTCTTTTATGTATTTACAGCCATGTTCTGATTCTTGTAACTAAGCCGATTTCATACCGACAATTTCATATCTCTTTTTTTACTATCGATTGCAGAATAAATTTTAAAGCACCTAAATATTTAAACACTTGTTCAAATCCTTAATCTTTACAGAATATATTTATTTATAAGAACTTATTTTGACTTATTCGCTTTCTGTTGTAAAAACAGTGATATGCATAACATACACAGCACTATATAGAATTATTTTTTATTGTTATGATGGTGCATCTTTTGAAAAAGTGAATTGCCCATCCATCTCAAAATTATTGATTGAGCTGTGGGCTGACTTTTTCAGTACTCAAACAATACCTACAACATATTTGAGAAACATACAAAATCATCATCATGCGATTCCATCCATCGTGCTGATTTGATTCTTCTCAATCATTGGCAACTTTAGGCACGGCTTAAACTTGCTCGGGATATATTCATGAAAAAGCTCCTTGGTCTTGTACTTGGTCTTTCAGTTGGCTTGGCTGGCTGTGGCAAACAAGAAGCGCCTGCGACTGACGCGGCACAAAAAGATTCTTCTGCTCTACACACTGTCACTATGGCATCGACTGGTTCAGATGCAGATATTTGGCGTTTTATTGCCGACTTACCTGAAACCAAAGCAGCAGGTATTCAACTTGAAGTGAAAAACTTCACCGATTACGTGTCAATGAACACGGCGGTAGCAAATAAAGAAATTGATCTTAACGCATTCCAATCTTATGCCTATATGGTGGCATTTAATGCCAACAATAAAGATCAAATTGCACCAGTAGCGACAACTTACTTAGAGCCAATGGGTATTTACTCAAGCAAAGTGAAAAAGTTGGATGAGTTCAAAACAGGTGCAACGATTGCTATTCCAAATGATGGTGCCAATGAATCACGTGCGTTGTTATTACTTCAATCCGCTGGTTTGGTTAAACTGAAAGATGGTTTTGACAATGTTCAAGGTACGCCTGCAGACATCGTAGAAAATGCCAAGCAAATTCAAATCAAACCGATTCAAATGGCAACGGCTGTACGTGTCAAAGATGAAGTCGATGCAATTGTTTTGGGCAACACTCTTGCAATGGAAGGTGGTTTAAACGTGCTTAAAGATTCAATTTATTACGAGCCAATTGACCAAAGCACAAAAATGAATGTCAACATTCTCGCTACTGCTGCAGATCGTCAAAATGACCCAATCTTGCAAAAAGTAGGTGCGTTGTATCATACCGAAGCAGTGAAGCAATATATTGATCAGCACTTTGGCGGAACAAAAGTTGCGGTAAATAAACCTGTCAGCTATTTCACTGAAGCAGCAAAATAGTAATATAATGCGTTAAACAAAACAGGCAAAGCGAACTTTGCCTGTTTTTTCATTTATGGACATTTCTTGACGATATGATTGAATTTAAAAACATTTCAAAGCACTATCAGCTCAAAGGTCAAACACTGCGTGCGTTGGATCAAATTAACCTACAAATTCCAACAGGCAGTATTTTTGGCATTATTGGCTATAGTGGTGCAGGTAAAAGTACGTTAATCCGCTTGATAAATTTGTTGGAGCGCCCAAATGCTGGGCAAGTCATCATTCATCAAAAAGATTTTACTGCACTCAATGCCCGCGAATTACGTCAAGAACGTGCCCATATTGGAATGATTTTTCAGCACTTCAATTTATTGCAGACCAAAACTGTGGCTGCCAATATTGAAATGCCGATGAAACTGTTAGGCTGGAACAAAGCCGAACGCGAAAAGCGTTTAAATGAATTACTTGAGTTTATTGATTTAAAACATAAAAAAGACGCCTACCCTGATGAACTTTCAGGCGGACAAAAACAACGTGTCGGTATTGCGCGTGCGCTAGCCAATCATCCTAAAATTTTACTCTGCGATGAAGCAACTTCAGCACTTGATCCACAAACCACCAAATCTGTGCTGGAATTACTGAAAAAAATTAACCGCGAACAAGGCATTACCATTGTAATGGTCACACATGAAATGGATGTGATTGAATCGGTTTGTGATTATGTGGCGGTGATGGAACAAGGCAAAGTCATTGAAACAGGTTCAACCCTAGAAATATTTAGTCAACCGCAACATCCGACCACCAAAAGCTTTATTCAAACCGTGTTGCAGCAGCAATTGCCTATCAATATTTTGAATAATCTGGAAAATCAAAATCAGCACAGCATTTATTGTCTGAAGTTTTTAGGTAAATCAGCTCAGGAAACCGTAATTCAAGCCGTCATTAAACAGTTTGATATCAGCCTGAATATTTTATTTGCCAATATGACCGAAATTGATGGCGCTGTGATTGGGCAAATGTTTATACAATTGCTCGGTGATGCAAGCGTCATTCAACAAGCACTTGAATTTCTGCAAGCCAATGGTGTTGAAGTTGAACAGTCAGGAGTACAAGCATGAGAGATTTAATTGTACAGTGGCTGACCTCAGTAACTGCGCCTTTCTGGAAAAGCTCTTTATCTATTGACCAGTTTGTTACAGCCTTACAAGAAACCTTTCACATGGTGTTCTTTGCCATGTTGTTTGGTTGTATCTGGGGCTTTATTCAGGGCATTACCCTTGTAGTGACTCGTCCGACAGGTATTTTGCCAAACCGTGTGATTTATCACGGGCTTAACCCGATTGTAAACGCACTGCGCTCCCTACCCTTTATTATTTTATTGATTGCGGTGATTCCGCTGACTAAATTGTTAGTGGGTACATCCATCGGAACTTGGGCAGCCATTGTTCCACTGACCATTTATGTCGGCCCGTATATTGGTCGTTTGGTAGAAACTTCACTGCTTGAAGTCAATGAAGGGATTGTCGAATCTGCACAGGCAATGGGTGCTACACCCTTACAGATTATCTTCAAATTTATTTTACCTGAAGCACGTAGCTCACTCATTTTGAACCTAACCACAGCCACCATTAGCTTAATTGGCGCAACTGCTATGGCAGGCGCAGTCGGTGCAGGCGGCATTGGTGACCTTGCTATTTCTTATGGTTATCAACGCTTTGATAGTAGTGTCGTGATGCTAACCGTGGTGGTCTTATTAATTTTAGTGCAATTGGTGCAAAGTTTAGGCGATTGGTTATCTAAACTCAGATAAATCTTTCATCTACACATCAGAAATAGATTCACCATTTAACTCCTTGCTACTCGTATGAGTGTGTAAGGGGTTAAAACCACACTCCTTCTCCATGCATACGTGATTCACGCCATATCAACATCCAAAAAACTGAAATTTTGATATACGGTCAAGATCATCGAAAACCGTAGGAAAAACTTTGCAGCATGTTTTGTCTTGAGCAGAGCATGCTAAACTAACCCGTGATTTTTTAAGGGACTGATTCATGCGCTTTGTTCATTTAGGTATACATACAGAATTTTCGATTACCGAGTCGATTGTACGCGTACCTGACTTGATTAAAGCTGCAGTCAATGAAGAAATGCCTGCTTTGGCATTGACCGATCTCTCTAACCTGCACGCTGCCGTAAAGTTTTATGGCAAATGTTTGGGGCAAGGCATCAAACCGATTTTAGGTTCAGTGCTGCGTTTAAATGATGCCGATCATCGTGTGACGCTATTGTCGATGAACAATCACGGCTGGCGCAATCTGACCGAACTGGTGTCGCGTGGCTATATTGAAGGTCAGCAACTCAATATCCCTTGCGTCAATAAAGCATGGATTTTAGAACAAGCCGATGATCTGATTCTGTTACTCGGCATTCAAAGTGATGTCGGCAAAATGCTGATCACGTCCAATCCACAAAAAGCCGAACCGTTGCTAGAAGAATGGATAGAAAAATTTGGTAATCGGGTCTATTTGGCGCTGACCCGTACAGATCGTCCCGATGAAGATGCTTTTATTGCCGAAGCGGTTAAATTAGCTAAAAAATATAATATTGGCGTGGTGGCACATAATGATGTGCACTTTGTCCGCCGTGAAGATTATGAAGCGCACGAAGCGCGAGTTTGTATTGCCGATGGTTATGTTTTAGGGGATAACCGTCGTCCTAAAACGTATAGTCCTGAGCAATATTTTAAAACTACTGCAGAAATGACGGAATTATTTTCCGACATTCCAAGTGCTATTGAAAACAGCTATCACATTGCCAAACGCTGTAACGTCACGCTGCAATTGGGTAAATATTTCCTTCCAGATTATCCAATTCCAGACGGACACACCATTGATACCTACTTCGCGCACCTATCCAAACAAGGTTTAGAAGAACGTCTAAATGTGCTCTATCCTGTCACACAGCGCGATGAAGACTGGGCAGAAATTCGCAAACCTTATGATGAACGAATTGAATACGAAATTAATATTATTAACTCGATGGGCTTCCCGGGTTACTTCCTCATCGTCATGGACTTTATTCAATGGTCTAAAAATAATGGCGTACCTGTTGGGCCGGGTCGTGGTTCAGGCGCAGGCTCATTGGTCGCTTATAGCTTAAAAATTACCGACTTAGACCCATTGCGTTATGAACTACTCTTTGAACGTTTCTTAAACCCAGAACGTGTATCCATGCCCGACTTTGACGTCGATTTCTGTATTGCAGGACGCGATAAAGTCATTGATTATGTGGCACGCACCTATGGACGTGATGCGGTATCACAAATTGCCACTTTCGGTACTATGGCCGCCAAAGGTGCGATTCGAGATGTCGCACGGGTTTTGGGCAAGTCTTATGGTTTGGCAGACCGTATTTCTAAACTGATTCCAACTAAACCTTTAGGGCTTAGTTTGGAAGAATCAATTGAAGCCGAACCACAGCTGAAAGATGTGGTGACCAATCCATCTAACCCAGACTATGACGATGCTTCAGAAATTTGGGAAATGGCTTTAAAACTTGAAGGCATTACCCGCAACACAGGCAAACACGCAGGTGGTGTGGTGATTGCACCCACCAAAATCACCGACTTTTCTGCGGTTATGTGCGATGCTGATGGAACCGCCCGTGTTGCACAATACGATAAAGACGATGTTGAATCGGCAGGTTTGGTCAAATTTGACTTCTTGGGTTTACGTAACCTGACGGTTATTGAAGATGCAGTACAAAATATCAATAAACGCATCCAAGCAGATACACCGTTAGATATTGCTCATATTCCATTGGACGATAAAGATGCCTATTTAGTCTTTGCCAATGCCAACACCACAGCGGTATTCCAATTTGAATCCGTGGGCATGAAAAAGATGCTGAAAGAAGCACGCCCAAGCAAATTTGAAGAAATTATTGCCTTCGTGTCGTTGTATCGTCCCGGCCCAATGGATCTCATTCCAGACTTTATTCACCGTATGCATGGCGGCGAGTTTGAGTATCTGCATCCATTGCTAGAAGGTGTACTTGAGCCAACCTACGGCATTATGGTTTATCAGGAACAGGTAATGCAGGCGGCACAGTATTGTGCAGGCTATACCCTCGGTGGTGCGGACTTACTACGTCGTGCTATGGGTAAGAAAAAACCTGAAGAAATGGTGAAACAGCGCCAAATCTTTATTGAAGGTGCTGCGAAAAAAGACATTGATGCCGCCACAGCCAACCATATTTTCGACTATATGGAAAAGTTCGCAGGCTACGGTTTTAACAAATCCCACGCGGCTGCTTATGCCCTCGTTGCCTATCAGACGGCATGGCTGAAAGCACATTACCCTGCCGAATTCTTGGCTGCGGTAATGTCGTCGGAAATGCAAAACACCGATAACGTGGTGTTCCTGATTGATGACTGTCGCCACAATGGTCTGGAAGTTTTACCACCTTCGGTAAATATGTCTTTGTATCATTTCCACGCCAGCGATGAACGCACCATTGTCTACGGACTTGGCGCAATTAAAGGCGTGGGCGAACAAGCCATGCAATCGGTGATTGATTCTCGCCAAAAAGAAGGTCCATACCGCGATTTATTTGACTTCTGTCATCGTATTGATTTGAAAAAAATCAACAAACGAACCCTTGAAGCCTTAATTCGTGCGGGTGCATTAGACTGTTTAGGCATCGAACGCTCAAGTTTAATGGCACAATTGCCAGAAGCGGTACAAGCGGCGGAACAAGCACGTTCCAACCGTGAAACAGGCATCATGGATCTGTTTGGTGAGGTTGAAGAAGTACAGCGTAAGCCAGCTAAACCTGTGAAACCATGGTCAGATGAAGTCAGACTCAAAGGTGAAAAAGACACGCTTGGTCTTTATCTCACTGGTCACCCGATTGATGTCTATCGTAATGAATTAAAAGCCTTTATTCCAAGTAAAATTAATGAATTGACACCAACTCGTCGAGGTGTGACCACCGTCTTTGCAGGCTTAGTGGTGGATGTGGCCAACTTCCCCAATCGTATGGTAGTCACTTTGGATGATGGTACGGCACGTATTGAAGTGTCTGCCAACCATGAACGCTTCCAACGCTTTAAAGATATTGTGCAAACTGAAAAAGTGGTGGTGATCGAAGGTGAAATTTACGAACGCGAAGGTTTTGATCGCCCGATGGGACGCTTAACCAAAGCATTTAGCCTGAACGAAATTCGCCAAAAACGTGCCAATAGCATTCAAATTCACTTGCATGCAGAACATTTAAGCAAGACCCTGAGTCAAGACTTACAAAATATGTTACTGCCGTATTGTAATGTAGATTTATGCACGCATATTCCTGTGTTATTGCACCTTGACTATGCTTATGCCACTGCAGAATTACATTTGGGTATTCAGTGGAAAATCGCACCCTTAGATGAAGCCTTAGTCAAACTCCGTGACTATTTTGGTAAAGAAAGCGTGCATATTGAATATCAAGTGAAATCTAAAGCTGCGAAAGCTATCGATGTGGCGAGACCTGCAACGATTACACAACCAGCGACTGATATGAGCATGGACGATGCCATGGATTTATATCATACAGAAGTTAATCAATACTCTTAATTAAAAACTTAACCCATCTGGATTTGTTATGAGTCAAACCGACAATGCAGCTGTTGCCGCACATCTCTCCCACGTGCGTATTGTCATGGTGAATACCACCCTGCCTGCCAACATTGGCAGTGCCTTACGCGCTATGAAAACCATGGGGCTATGTAAATTGGTTTTGGTTGCCCCAAAAACCTATCCGCACCCAGATATTGATGCTTTGGCAGCAGGTGCGACCGATTTAATTGAACAGATTGACGTGGTTGAACAACTCGAAGATGCAATTGCCGACTGCCATTTGGTCTTTGGCACCAGTGCACGTAGTCGTACTATTCCTTGGCCACTCTTAGATGCACGCCCTGCGGCAGAAAAGTCGTTAAATGCTGTGGCACAGCATGGGCAAAATGTTGCCATTATTTTTGGACGTGAAGATCGTGGTTTAACCAATGAAGAGCTGGCTTTGGCGAATTATCACGTGACGATTCCTGTCAATGAAGAATATGGTGTGCTCAATGTTGCTCAAGCCATTCAAGTGATTTGCTATGAAATGCGTATGGCTGCCATCGATATTGTCGGAAAAATTGCCGATCCTGCAGCGACGATGCAAGTGACAGATTCTGAAGCGATGCAATGGGATGAACCTTTGGTCAACCATGAACAAATGCAACAGTTCTATCCACATTTAGAAAAAATGCTGGCAGAAATTGAATTTATGGATCCAAAAAATCCACGATTATTGCCTTTGCGCTTGCGTCGGCTTTTCGGACGTATACAATTAGATCGTATGGAATACCATTTACTTCGCGGAATTTTTAGCCGCGTACAAGCAATGAATAACGGTTCATGGAAAAAATCTACATCAACACAGGACGAGGATCAAACTAATGCTTAAACAGCTCAAAGAAGACATTCAAGCTGTCTTCGCGCGCGATCCTGCTGCTCGAAATACACTTGAAGTCTTAACCACTTATCCAGGAATTCACGCTTTAATTATGCATCGTGTGGCGCATGAATTATGGAACAAAGACTGCAAGGGGTCGGCACGTCTACTCTCGTCATTTAGCCGTTTTGCTACAGGAATTGAAATTCATCCCGGTGCAAAAATTGGTCGTCGCTTTTTTATTGACCATGGCATGGGCGTGGTGATTGGTGAAACTGCTGAAATTGGTGATGATGTCACCTTATATCATGGCGTGACTTTAGGCGGCACAACGTGGAATAAAGGCAAACGTCATCCAACTTTGGAAGATGGCGTAGTAGTCGGTGCAGGCGCGAAAATTCTAGGCCCATTCACCGTACATAAAAATGCCAAAGTTGGCTCTAATGCGGTTGTGACCAAAGAAGTACCTGAAGGCGCAACTGCTGTGGGTAACCCTGCGCGCTTTATTATGAAAAATAAACCTGCCGATGATCAGGAAGCACGTCGTCGTGATTATGCTGCCAGTATTGGTTTCCAACCTTATGCAGCAACGCAGGACCAATCTGACCCAGTATTGGACGGCATGCGAGTATTACTAGATCGCTTGGAACAAAATGAAAAACGTATGAATTTATTATGTCAGCGTCTCTCTTTACTTGACCCAAGCTTTAAAAACCCACAGCAAAATGAACAACCTTATAGTGCAGAAGAATTAAAAATAATTGAAGATGTTAGACGTGAGTGTGAAGCACAAAGTAAATAGGGCTGTTTATTTGATCAATCCTACATACTTAAAAAAACTTCGTATCACTGTGTAACTAAGCCCCCTCAATTGTATTGCATGTTCGGAACAGATTTCTTAGACTGACCGACATGCAATATTTTAATCCGACACAATCACCTCTCACTTTTAAAATAAATTGAACGGAAGAACACCATGACTCTTAAGCCTTTGGCACTCAGTATTCTAGCCGCAACGCTCGTTAGCGCCTGTGTTGCACCACCAAAACAAGAAGTAAAACCACCTATCGTATTTACCGAACCTGAATTAAGTGCACCATTCTATGCCTTAAATCCATTTAATTATGATGCCCCACCACCATTTGAAATTAACCTACAAAAAGCAGCAGCACAGCCTGTGACTAAAATGGTGGTTACTAACCCAAATGATCCAAGCAAAAGCATTACCTTAGATCAAAACAAATTGATTGTACCTACGGTCAATAACAATGCCCGTAGCTTGAAGTTTGCAGTTTTGGCAGGTGAAAACGAAATTGACATCACCGAAATTGATGACTTCTTACAATTGGTCGAAGGCAAAGCACGTCACTATCCACCACGTTTTAGCGAACGTCAGGAACGTCGTGGTTTCGAGGCAAAGCTCAAAGAATTGACTCAACAATTAGACACTTTGGCAGCCAATGAAAATGCCTCTTTTGATATTTTGATGCGTGCATTTAAAGCCAGTGTTATGGCACGTAATCTAGACTTAGGCTCTGTTTACACCACACGCTCACTTAACTATGCGCAGCGTATCTTAAAAATTAATCAGGAAGATGCCGAAGCGAATTTCTGGTTTGGTTTCGGTCTGTCTGAAGGTGGCGGTCATCGTGAAGCCATTCCTTATTTAGACAAAGCCATGAAAGCAGGTGTGCAGGAAGCTTATTTGTCTGCGGCAAACAATTATATTGCCATGGAACAAAAGAAAAATGCAGTACAAACTTTGAAAAACTATAAAATCAAATACCCGCAAGAAGCCGAAGTGGCTGACCGTTTGATTGCTGAAATTGAAAAGCAAGGTCGCTGGAATGTGTGGCAAGTGATCGCACCACGCACTTAATAAAAAATCGATACAAAAATACCTAAAAATAGACCGTTTCGACGGTCTATTTTGCTTTCTACGCAATTGAAAAAGCTTTAAAAAAACGTATGATGGAAAAAAATCTTAAAAATTAAGCCAGACTTTCCATGAATAAAATTGTGATTGCTGCATTGCTCAGTACAACACTGCTGTCTGGTTGTCAGGTGGTCAGTGTTAAAAATCAGGCGTTAAAAGTTAGTATTGCCAATGAACGTGATAGTATTTTATCGCGCAAAAAACTGAGTGAAGCCAGTTTAAATGTCTTGTCGATGACAGGACGTGAAGCCAATATTTGTGCCGAAAAACCTGAAGAATGTGTAAGTGCACTCAAACAAATCCCGCAAATTCAAGATGAACAACTGCTCTCAACCGCCAGTGAATTATATTTAGCGAAAGCGATTGAACTGGAAAATTCATCGTCCTGTAAAATCAGTATTCTGAACAGCAAAAGATCGGAAGAACAACAAAAAATTCATCAGGCCAATTATGAACAATGTTTAGATCAGCAATTGCACATGCTCGATCAAAGTATTCGTTATAGTTACGCCTACATGTTTAAAACCAAACGTGCGCCGCAAGACCGTCTTTTTGATAACAGACAAGTCCAAATTCGGGATTTTTATAATCAGGCGATTGCCAAATTGGTCAGCAGCTATGCGCTGCGCTATAAACACGATGAATTGCAACAACAAATTCGTGTTGGCAACAGCATTTATGACATTGATTTTGAGTACTACCCGCAGCTGAAACAACAAAAAATTCAGCAGTTGATGTCAACCTATAACCTGAACTTTTCGGGTTTGCGCTCGGTCACGCGCCGTGATGGTTTTGGGTCTGAATTTCTGGTGGTATTGCCTGAAAATCCAAACGATGATCTGAGCAAAAGCAAATATATTATTGATCCGCTAAAATATGATTATCCTGCAGGAAAAAATCCAAATATTCACCAAGCTCGCTATTTAGCCGCGACAATCACTGCAGAACCACATAGCGCCAATTCCATTGAAGATATTTTGAATCGGCCGCATTTTAAGCTCAAGGCTTATGATCCGTATAAATATGAATCTGCCCAAATTGCACAAAAGAACTACCCGCTTGCAGCTAACTTTTCTGCACCTTATGGCTTGTGGTTAGCGCAAAATAATTTAGGTAAATCGGCTTATTTATCCTTAATTGATCGTGAAGAACGACTCAGTATGCCGCATTTGTACTTACTTGAGCCGTATAATCCGAATAAAAAAGTCATTGTCCTCATTCATGGTTTGGCCAGTAGCCCCGAAGCGTGGATTCGCTTAACCAACGATATTATGGGCGATCCTGTATTGCGGGAAAACTTTCAAGTCTGGCAAGTGTTTTACTCGACCAATATGCCAATTTTAGAAAGCCGTTTCCAAATTTATGCCTTGCTTCAACAAGGCTTTAAACAGGTCAGTCCTTCTGCTGCAGCCAAAAAAGATGCTGTAGTAATTGGACACAGCATGGGTGGTATTTTGGCACGTTTGTTGGTCAGCGATACTGATTTAACTCAACCTGCCATGCAAATGCTTAAAAACCGACGTCTGGAACGCTTTAAATCTGATCCTTTGTTGCAAGCACGTTTGCGCCTTAAACCCATCACCAATTTTAACCGTGCAATATTCTTGGCTGCACCGCATAAAGGTACAGAGTTTGCAGACCGCTGGTTCACCCTTGCAGCACGTAAAGTCATTCGCTTACCGACTGCATTTTTAAGCGCGTTTGCGGATACCTTGCAGCAACATGAAGTCGATTTAAAAAATCTAACCAAAGAAATTGGGCATGGCGTCATTCAAAATGGACCGAGTGATTTAAGTAAAAATTCCAAATTTACGGAATTAACTGAAGATATTTTGCCTGTCAAAGGATTTAAATATCACAGTATTATTGGCAATAATACCGACAGCACTGAGCATCTGTTAATGAATGACGATGTGGTGCATTACAACAGTGCCCACTTAGATGGCGCTGTTTCAGAAAAAATTATTAAAGGCGGACATTCCATTCAGGAAACGCCAGAAGCTGTATTGGAACTGCGACGTATTCTTAGATTACATTTGCAAGATTTAGGCTTGTATAAACCGTAATCCGTCACGGCAAATAAAAAACCGAAGTCTAAGTGGCTTCGGTTTTTTATCTATCATGCTATTTCTCAGCAGTATTAGATTGGTGCTTGTCCCCAATAAGCTTTGGTCAATAAAGCCTCTAATTCGGCATAGTCATATTCACGTGGATTATAATATGGACTATCACAGATAATACGTGCCACTTGGGCAGGTGCTGTTTCGGGTAATCCTAAATCTTTAAGTGCCATTGGAATATTCAATTTTTGGTTAAGCTGATAAATCGCCAAGCCTAACTGTTCCCGATCTGACACATTTAAAGCCGCTGCCAGTTGATTCATTGCAGCAATATCTGCATGTCGGTTGTAATGCACTGAATACGCCAACACAATGGCGTGGGTTTGCGCATGTGGTAACTGATAGCGTCCGCCCAAGCTATGGCAAATTTTATGATGAATTGCCATACCCACCGAACCCAAACACACACCTGCCAACCATGCGCCATATAAAGCATGTTCACGTGCCTGCATATTATGAGGCGCTTGCACAATTTCAGGTAAAGCCTGTGCCAGTTGAGTAATCGCCTCTAGCGCCATTAAACTTACAATGGGATTTTTATCCTGTGCATATAATGCCGCAACTGCATGTGCCATCGCATTCATACCCGAACATACCGAAATTTCAGTGGGTAAGTTGAGTGTCAATTCAGGATCATAAATCACTACTTTAGGCAAAACTTGAGCTGCTTTGCCTGTGGTTTTCAGCTGGTTTTCGGTGATGCCATACACCGCAGTCATTTCACTACCTGCATAAGTGGTCGGAATTGCAATAATCGGTAAATGGGTTTCTAAAGCAATTGCTTTGGCTAAACCAATCGCAGAGCACCGCCGAGTGCCAAACAGCAATCGACCTTTAAACGCTGCACATCTTGAATGGCTTGATCGGCAACTTCTTTTGGCACATGCATCACCGCATGAGGATAGACCGCTACAGCCATGTCTTGGATTAGTGCCAATAAACGCTCGCCTGCGGCTTTTTGCCCTGCAGTGGCAATAGTTAAAATACGCCTATAGGTATAAGATCGTAAAATCTCTTGAATTTTTTGCAGATGACCTACGCCAAAATGAACATTGATTGGCAATACCTGATAATGGAATGCTTACATGTTATTAAACTTAAATATTGTCTTTAGATTTTAATAGCATTTAACTATGACTAGGCTGCTGAACAGCCCAATTCTGCAACGCTGCTTTGCAAATATTCAAATAAAACTCAAAACCAACTGTTTTGCTGTAAACACAAAAACCCATGATCGCATGGGCTTTTGGATCATTAAAATTAAATGCGATGAATCATCTATCAATTTTAATGTAAAGAAAACTTATACTTTTGTGCTTAGTCTATTTCTTTTAGGCACACTGCAGACAAAATTGGAATACCAAAACATGGAAGCAACAATAAAATCCAGTATTCCACGACGGTAGCTTCACCACTGATCATATTGATGAATAATCCACCAATGATTAATACCGCTGCAATTAAACCCAGAAAAATTCCAAAAAATCTTGCAGGCATTTGACGTCCCCTGAACAATCGAACAAAAGTGTTAGATCTAGTATATACCTTATAGTTGAATAAGATATGACTTTTTGATCAATTGATGACTTAAATTTTATTAGGATTTAAACACCTGATTTAAAATGTTTTTATAGAAAATCACAACGATATTCGATCAGACACATTTCCTAACAATAATAAAATCTTATTAAATATATAATATTATATAAACTCAAAATAAATGAGTGTGGATGAATGAAAACACCAGATCAACTAATCACTGAAGCCAAAAGTGAAATTACAGAAATTAGCGTGCAAGAATTGCATGAAAAATATTTGCAACATCCCGATATTATTTTGATTGATGTACGAGAACCTGAAGAACATCAGGCTTGTGCAATAGACCGTGCAGTGAATTTTCCACGCGGCATGTTAGAAATGAAAATTGCACAACACCCTGTAGTAAACCACTATTGCGATGTTGAACGTGCTCTTACCAATCTGGCTGAACGAGATATTTACTTACTTTGTGGTACTGGTGCGCGTTCTGCACTTGCCACTCAAGCCTTACAAAGAATGGGTTTCGAGAAAGTCTATTCAATGCAAGGTGGTATGCAAGCTTGGCTGGAAGCAGGTTTTCCGACAGTTTCTTTTACAAGATGATACTAGGGTCTGTTGAATGCTTAAATAACGCTCAATATTAGGTTAAATATTAATTAAAACTTCGTGTAATACTTCAATATTTATCATTGTCATTTTTGTTATAGTATTACATGAATAAATTGAATAAAAGATTGATACAGTGTTTATGATGTGGGGCAGATTGCTAGGATTATTTGCAATCTTGTTACAAGTCGCTGTGTTCCTACAGCCTTTATTACCAGAGAAACAACATTTTTCCTCTGTCTGTGAAACTATTGCCCAAGCATTATTTTTAGAACGCACCGCACCCCATTCTTCGTATTCATCTACACACCATGAAACTGCGACTCATGTTGCATTCGGACTTGAAAGTTCACACGAACATGCATCATCTGAAGATGCGGCGCATACAGATCATGAATGTGAATACTGTCTAGTTTATAGTTTTGCACTACCATTATTTGAAAACAAAATCAGACCAATTTTAGTCCGAACGCAAATTCGGGTTTTGTCTTTTAAAACATCGTTTACACCAACACTATTTCAAACTGAGCCGCTTTTTGTTCTGCCACAAGGTCGTGCCCCGCCCCACTTTGACTCTTGAATTTTCTTATCATTTCTTACAGTGTTGCCATCTTTGCTTCACTCTAAAGTGTAAATTTTGCAGTATCAAATTTATGCAGCTGTAGGACAATACTTATTTTAATAACTCATTGACTTGTTTATTCGACCCTAAGGAGGAGATAACTATGCATCTGCTTCAACACAGTCATAATCATGTGAATCATACTGTAGAGCAAACGGCTTGTTTGGATTTAGCACAACAGATCATTAAAGTTCGGCAAAAAATGAATATTTCACAAACTGAACTTGCGGCAAAATTGTGTATCTCTGCCCGAACTTTAGAAAGTTGGGAACGTGGTGTTCGTCAACCCTCGAGTTCTGCTCAAGCATTAATTCGATTATTTATTAAATCGCCACAATTTGTGTTAGAAAATTTGGCATAAAGCACTTTATGATGATGAATTAAAGCAATGTAAATCAATAAAGAAGCTCCCAAGGGAGCTTCTTTGGTCAAAAGATTTGAAGCATCATTTTGATATACATATAGAATGAATACCCTTGCTGTTTTCATAGCTCTATATTCAAAAATATAATAAAGATATGAATTTATATTCAAATACAAGAATATAACTTTTCAATATACTGCCGCATATATTGTTTTTACTCGATCTATATTCTCATGAAATATCTATCTTCTTTTATCTCAATTGCTGTTATCGCACCTTTGTTTTCAACATCTGCTTTTGCAACAACAGGATATTTCATGCATGCATATAGTGCGAAATCTCAAGGAAATGCAGGCACAGCCATTGCCAATTTTCAGGACAGTCTGACTATTGCAAGCAACCCAGCGGGTTTGAGCTGGTTAGATAAGCGTGTTGATGCAGGTTTAACTATTTTCTCTCCAGATCGTGAGTCTGAAATTACAGGAAATGGTTATGGAGCAAATGGTCAGTATGATGGCAATAGCCGTAAATACTTTGTAATTCCAGATGTAGGTTATGTTCACCCAGTGAATGAACAAGTCACTGCGGGTATTGCGGTTTATGGCAATGGTGGCATGAATACCAATTATAAAAATAATCCTTATGCAGTTTATGATAATACAGGAAGCGCAGGTATTTCATTAACCCAAGCCTTTATTTCACCTGCTTTATCTTGCAAATATGCAGAAAATCAATCTATAGCTTTGGCTGCAAATATTTTATATCAACGTTTTAGCGCACAAGGTTTTGCTGGTGATGTATTTGGTGGTGCTTCGTCCAACGATGCAGCAATTAGCGACCGTGGCAATGACGATTCATACGGTGTAGGTGCACGTATTGGCTGGTCTGCAAAACCAAATGAGAAACTGACCCTTGGTGCAAGCTATTCATCTAAAATTAATGCCAGCCGCTTTAAGAAATATGAAGGTTTATTTGCCAAACAAGGTGATTTTGACGTACCTGAAAGCTATGGTGTAGGTTTAAATTATCAACTTACCCCTGCTTTATCAGTCGCGACAGATTACTTACGCATTAATTATTCAGATGTAGATTCTGTTGGCAATAAACTGGATCAATTATTCGCAAACAATAAATTTGGCACAACACAAGGTCCTGGTTTTGGATGGGATGACATCAATGTCTATAAAATTTCAGCGACTTATCAAGCCTCAGAAAAACTGACTTTACGTGCGGGTTATAGCTATAACGATCAGCCTGTTAAAAATGATCAAACCTTCCTAAATATTTTGGCACCAGGTGTGGTACAAGAGCATTTAAGTGTTGGTGCAACTTGGCGACTCGATGATCAACAAAATGTAAGTGTGGCTTATACACACGCACTCAAAGAAACAGTGCAAGGTAACAACTCTATCCCCGCTGATTTTGGTGGTGGCGAAGCCAATTTAAGCATGAGCCAAAATATTTTGGGCGTGTCATATAGTTTGAATTTTTAAATTCTACATAGCTTGAGTTTGAATAATAGCTTGCCATGATCTGAAAAGATGATGGCTTTTTTACTTTGATTGTGATGAAGTTTTTCCAAAGTACGGCTTTAGCTAGAAATAAGACCATGCAAAGCATAATGTTACAACATGCACTACTTTCTAAATGAATCCATAGAAAACAATCAAATTTCGATGCTTTTTATAACGATGAATTACACGAAAAACTCAGTAAAATTCAGCCAAATGACACAATAATTTTCACTTTTAACTTCGCAAATCATACATTTTCAACAGCTAAGCTCTTTGAGCTATGCGATATCATTTTTGAAACTGTCGGTTTAGATTTTATGGGCGATATTTTTTATGGCTGTGTGCTCACTAACACACCAGATCAATTGAATATTATCCATTTAAAAGCTTAAACCGCTCGATGTTCGACTCGTTAGAGAGCGAGCAACAATGACATGCAGGTTCACTAATTTGACTAAGATGGCGTAAAATAAGCTAGTCACATACTTACACTTAAATTACGCTTCAAATTAAAGGACTTCAACTGCATGAACATGACAGAAATCATGGCTGATCTATCTTCACACACTCCAATGATGCAGCAATACTTACGGGTGAAGATGGAACATCCACATTCTTTAATGTTCTATCGCATGGGCGATTTCTACGAATTATTTTTTGATGATGCACACAAAGCCGCCAAACTCTTAGGCATTACCCTCACCCATCGAGGTAAAACCAGCGGCAAACCTATCCCAATGGCAGGCGTACCGTATCATGCTGCCGAAGGTTATCTCGCTCGCTTGGTTAAAAAAGGCGAAACCGTGGTAATTTGTGAGCAAATTGGCGAGGTAACAGGCAAAGGTCCTGTAGAGCGTGGAGTGGTACGGATTATCACCCCTGGTACGCTCACCGATGATGCCCTGCTCAACAGTCATCAATCTTCCAACTTGGTCTCTTTATGCTTACAGCAAAACCAAATTGGTATCGCGTTGCTGGATTTAAGTGCAGGGATTTTTAAAGTTCAGCAAATGGATTATTTGCCTGAACAACTCGCGATTGAACTTTCTCGTTTAATGCCAAGCGAAATTGTGGTCGATGAAGATATTGTCGATCCGAATATTATTGAACAGGTTAAAAAGCAACTTGACTGCCCTGTGACCAAACGCCCAAATGTCGATTTCAACCTAAACAATGCGCAAAAAACGCTTTGTGATCAGTTTGCTGTATCGACACTTTCAGGTTTTGGTATTGATCATTTGCCCTTAGCCAAAGCAGCAGCGGCAGCGTTAATACACTACGCCAAAGAAACCCAAAAAACGGCTTTACCACATATTCGCAGTATTCAATTAGAACAAAGCAGCAATTTTATTGCGCTTGATCCTGTGACCCGACGTAATTTGGAATTGGTTGAACCATTATTTGAACACGGCACTTCTTTATTCCAACTGATTAACGATTGCCAAACTGCCATGGGTAGCCGTTTACTGAGTCGTACCTTGATGCAACCTTTGCGTGACACGGCATTGTTAGATGCAAGACTGGATGCAATTCAAGCCTTAATACAAGGTTACCATGAGTCGCCTGTGCGTTTGGTACTGAAAGAAATTAGTGATATTGAACGTGTGCTGAGTCGTGTCGCACTCGGTAGCGCACGCCCACGTGATTTGGTACAACTACGTCAGGCCTGTGCGCAAATTCCCTATTTGCGTCATGCCTTACAGCCCATTGTTTCTGCACAACAATCCGCACTCATTCAAAACCTGAATGAAGAACTGGGCGATTTTCATGGACTGCATCAACGGCTGATGCAGGCAATTGTAGAAAACCCACCTGTACTATTGCGTGATGGCAATGTCATTGCAGAGGGTTTTGACAGTGAACTCGATGAACTACGCAAAATCCGTGATCATGCGGGGCAATTCCTGATTGATTTAGAAGTCAAAGAGCGCCAAGAAAGCGGTATCCCAACGTTAAAAATTGGCTACAACCGTGTCAGTGGTTACTACATTGAACTCACTCGCGCCCAAGCCGAGCAAGCACCTGAACACTATATCCGTCGTCAAACTTTAAAAAATGCAGAACGCTACATCACCCCAGAGCTAAAAAGTTTTGAAGATAAAGTCCTGTCTAGCGAGTCCCGTGCTTTAGCCCGTGAAAAGATGCTATTTGAAATGCTATTGGATGAATTACGCCAAGACATTGCTCAATTACAAATGATGAGCAGCGCGATTGCACAAATTGATCTATTGGCAAACTTTGCCCATCAAGCACGTTTACGCAATTGGGCACGCCCTGAATATAGCCCTGAAATTGGAATTAAAATTACTGCAGGACGTCATCCTGTTGTTGAGGCCTTGAGTAAAACCGCCTTTACACCGAATGATACTTTACTCGACTACAATCATCGTTTGGCAATTATTACTGGCCCGAATATGGGCGGTAAATCAACGTATATGCGTCAAACCTCACTCATTGCCCTACTTGGCTATTGTGGTAGTTATGTGCCTGCCCAAACAGCCGTATTAGGTCCTATTGATCGCGTGTTTACCCGTATTGGTTCTGCCGATGATTTATCGACAGGTAAATCGACCTTTATGGTCGAAATGACTGAGACTTCACAAATTTTACACCATGCAACCTCACAGTCTTTGGTGCTGATGGATGAAGTTGGTCGCGGAACCAGTACCTACGATGGCTTATCTTTGGCATGGGCATGTGTGTTGGATTTAAGCAAACGCATCAAATGTTTATGCCTATTTGCAACGCATTATTTTGAATTGACCGAATTAAGCAAAGAATCTGGGGTGGATAACTACCACGTAACCGCCAAAGAAATGAATGGCAACCTGATTCTCTTGCACAAAGTTCAACAAGGTCCTGCAAGCCAAAGTCACGGTTTGCAAGTGGCAAAATTGGCAGGCATTCCAGCCAATGTGATTAAAGAAGCGCAAAACCGTTTAAGAATTTTAGAAAAACAGCAGCACAAAAATGTCAATTTAGCCGTTCAAGATGACCTATTTGCACCAGCAACAAGCTCAGCTGAACCAGAAGTGATTGAACGTGTAATAGAGGTAGAAAAACCATCACCTGCTTTAGATTTATTACGCAGTATAGATGTCGATAATTTAACGCCACGACAAGCGCTGGAACAATTGTATGCTTTAAAGGAACAATTGAACGCTTAGCCGCTGTTATTTCTAAAAAATTTGAGCTAAACAAAGACTCTCAATTGAGAGTCTTTGTCATTTATAAGTTTTTTTGATGGTTTTATCCCCCTTTTATCAAATTTAGCAGCACTGTCTATATCAAATATCAGTAAAAGCGATTGTTAGTTGTAGTGATTTTTGCCTAAAATAGACTATTCTGAATTAGAACCATATTTTTAGGTAGCTGTCGCCATGACATTTGTTGTCACTGAAAACTGTATTAAATGTAAATATCAAGACTGCGTTGAAGTTTGTCCTGTAGACTGCTTCTACGAGGGTCCGAACTTCCTTGTCATTAATCCAGACGAATGTATCGACTGTGCATTATGTGAACCAGAGTGTCCTGCCAACGCTATTTTCTCTGAAGATGAATTACCAGAAGGTCAGGAAGTGTTTATCGAGCTAAATGCTGAACTTTCACAGACTTGGCCAAACATTACACAAATTGGCGATCAACCTGCTGATCGTGAAGAATGGAATGGCAAACCAGACAAATTACAATACTTAGAAAAGTAAGTTCGTCTTGTTGTGAAAAAGATCAGTCCTGTGCTGATCTTTTTTTATACCTAAAACACACATTTGATTGCAATATTTTCAAATTTTAACCAGCATTTTCGATTAGAATACTGCCACTTTAAATAAATATCTGATTTGCCTAATGAAGAAATTTTTCAAGGCGCTGTTTTCGTTCAGCATTGTTCCCGTTATCTTGGTTGCCTGTAGTTCAACCCCAAACAGAACAACAACGATCACCACGCCCGATGGAAAACGAATTTTCATTCCTCAAGAAAAAATCACCTATGAGCGTCAGGTAGCACCTAAAATTGTGCCTTATTCGTATAATGCATGGGTGGCAGTGAGTGACAATTTACGCCAAGTTCGTGAATATGAACGCTTCTTGGAACACAACGGTGTTGGCAATATTATTCCAAGTTTTGAATTAATGCGTACCGCACGTGACTGGCAACGCTGTGGACGTTCGCAATTTATGATTCCAAGTCGTGAATTGTGGCAAAATCAGGTGCCTACCTTGCGTGTATTTAAATATTTGGTCGCCTCTAAAGTCTTAACTGATTTTGAAGTCACTTCTGTCTATCGAGATTTACCACTGAATCAATGTGCAGGTGGTGCGAACTCATCGCGTCACTTATTTAACTCAGCCATTGATTTTAGAATTGGGCCACAATTCCCGAATGCCGAAGACTATGCCTATATTGAAAGTACCAAATACAGACTGTGTCAGTTCTGGCAGCAATATGGTCAAAGTTTAAACATGGGCTTAGGCTTATACGCTTCAGGACAAATTCATATTGATACACAAGGTTATCGAACTTGGGGGCCAGATTTAAGCCGCCATTCATCTATGTGTAATTTCTAATTCAGTGTTGTTTAGAATTAAATCCTAAAGAGGTCAAATTGACCTCTTTTTTTATTACGAAATAGATTATCACCTGCTCCATTCCGCGAATAAATTGCACTCTGAGCAGAAAAGTTTACAATGCACACATCGCAACAAAGGTGAGCACGCTATGCAACAAATGTGGACGGATATCGATTACTATATCGAATCACATTTAATTCCCGAAGACCCAGTTTTGACGCAAACTTTAGAAAATACCGATGCCAAAGGTTTTCCAGATCACCTTGCAGTTGCGGCAAATCAGGGCATGTTGCTACAAATGCTCATTCAAATGAATCAATGCAAACGTGTGTTGGAATTGGGCACATTCGCAGCTTATAGCACAATGTGGCTAGCACGTGCGCTGCCTGAAGATGGTTATATACTCACGATTGAAGGACGTGATACCCATGCAGCTTTGGGACAGGAAAATATTGACCGCGCTCAATTAAAACAAAAGGTTGAATTAAAAGTTGGTCGTGCTGCAGAAATTCTAAAAGCTCTGCCAGAAGATACTGAAGCTTTTGATTTTATTTTTATTGATGCCGACAAACAAAGCTATCCTGAATATTTGGAACTGAGTCTTAAACTTTCACGCTCAGGTACAATTATCTTTTTAGACAATGTAATTCGTGCAGGGGAAATTTTAAATCCTGACAATCACAAACCAAGCATTGAAGGGATTCGTGACATGTTCAAAGCCATGCAAAATCATTCGCGAATTTTATCGTGCACAGCATTACAAACTGTAGGCAGCAAAGGACATGATGGCTTTGCTTTAGCGATTGTAAAGTAAAGTCCACACAAGGTTAAAAAACAACCTAAAGCAATTTTACATTATATATTATAATGTTACATATACTGTCCATACAGTTATCCACAAATTATGCGGATAACCATGGACAGTCAGCAAGCATTTACATCAGTTCAACTAAACAATCTTTTGAAATGATCTTTTTTGAATCATTTACGATTTTTACTTTGCCACCAACAAAGGAACAGTTGAGTTACGGAAAATATTGGTGGTAATGCTTCCCAAGAAAAATTGATGAATTTTACTGTGGCTAAATGCCCCTAGTACAATCAACTGGATACCATGTTCACGTTGATAATCTAAAATATTTTCAGCTACATCACCATAACGATATTCAACCACGACATCTAAACCCGCTGCTGTTAAAAAATCTGCAGGTTCATTTAAA
Organism: Acinetobacter sp. YH12135; assembly: GCF_013418565.1. Taxonomy (NCBI): domain Bacteria; kingdom Pseudomonadati; phylum Pseudomonadota; class Gammaproteobacteria; order Moraxellales; family Moraxellaceae; genus Acinetobacter; species Acinetobacter sp. YH12135. The sequence goes on along the minus strand of NZ_VPBU01000006.1, from coordinate 36,099 downwards.
ACTTCAGGATGATCGCCCACATAAAGCAAATGACATTGCAGTAATTTAAGCAAATCACTTTGTGCAATTCGCTTCATCATTTTGATGCAAGTTGGGGAATATTCATAAGCAAAAATAAAGCGGGTTGGTGCTTTAAAATGCTCTCCCACAGTCATCACGGTACAATTTGCACCACGAATAAAGTTTTCGACATTACTCCCTAAAGCCTTATTGCGTTCAGCAGATTTTTCGCCCACGCGTCCAATCACCACAATATCGTCTTCATTCAACACACTGAAGCTTTGTTCTAGAAAATCGCCTTTTTCTTGAATTTGAGTAGGTACAATTTCATATTTTTCCTGAATCATATTGGAAATGTGCTGCAATAAATTGTTGCTATAGTCGAGTGCTAATTCACTTTGTTTTTGTTCCAACTCAGCTAATTCTTTGAGTAACATCGCATTACTTTCAAAACCAATCACGCCACTAATTTCCCCCAAATGATAACTGGCGGGGTAATAATCCAAAACTTGTAATAACACCAATTCACGTTGAGTTTGTGTTGCAATCCACGCAGCAGCTTCAGCAAGCGCATTAATACAAGGCGAAGAATCAATACAAGCAATTACACGTTTCATTATTGCCTCTCTTACTGCCTTTTGCAGGCTATTTTTTAGTTGTTATTTTTAACTTAACACAACTCGTGTTGCAGGGACATGAAAAAATGTAATGAAGTTTAAAGATTTAGCCTTGCTGCATCGTATTTACTCACGATAACGAATCAATTTGGCAGGGTTTCCTACCACAATTTCCCGCTCCTGAACATCTTTGGTGACCATGCTATTCATACCAACGACTGCATGTGCCGCAATCTTCACCCCATCTTTAACACCAACATGCGCACCTAACCAAACATCCTTACCAACTTCAATGCCCTGTGAACGCACCGCTTGCTGATAAATGGGCTGATCCAAAGCCATGCCATGATCAAATGCATATAAATGACAATATGCTGCGATACGCACCTGATCATGAAGCTTAATTCCAACTCTGCCACCATCTAAAATACAGTGGTGATTAATCGCGACTTCATTGCCAATTTCTAAAGGGCCATGCAAAGTACAATCGGCTGCAATAAAGGTATTATCGCCAATACTGATTTTACGTCCTGGTTCTGCAAAAATATGTGCCAATGGTGAAATAAAACAGTTTTTGCCAATCTCTACCGTTTCCATTGCCATTAAATAAGCTTGATATTCCTGCTGCCAAGCTTCTGCCCAAGCACGATGTTTAGGTTTTAATGACCAATATAACCACGGCATGTAGTTTAAACGGTGTTTATGCTGCTCACGGTACTTCGATAATGGATCAGGTGAATTTGCTTCAGTCATCTTGATCATCCTCAAGGATTTTGAGTTGTTCACGCCCACGGCTAATATCTTGTAATTTTAGTTTTAAAGGGTCTATTTGATCGACTTGCATGAATGCCTTTACCAACACGCCTTCGGCGGTGTAGTCTTCGCTGTACTCAATCTGCTGACTATTTAGCTCGTATTGTAAAATTGCCCACTCATTAAAATGACAGGAAAATTGCACGGTCTTTTTTTCAATCAGTTCTATTTTTTCTGCTAGAGCCAAACATTGCCCTGCACATCCCCCATAGGCACGTACCAAGCCGCCTGTGCCCAATTTAATGCCGCCGTACCAACGATTCACCAACACCAAAACATTAGTCAACTCATTGCCTTCAATCGTGGCTAAAATAGGACGTCCTGCCGTACCTGAAGGTTCGCCATCATCATTAAAACGTAATTGATGCCCGATTTTCCATGCCCAACATTGATGTGTGGTAGATGAATCACGCTGCTGTTCCAAAAAAGTTTTTACCGCTTGCTCATTATCTACAGGCACAGCAATTGCCTGAAATCGACTTTTTTTAATTTCTTCTTCAAAAGTGATGGGCGCAGCAATGGTAAATGGCATAACACTCCAGATCAATCAACCAGTTAAATAAAAACTTGATAATTATAACGTGTTTAGCGCTCTAACGTATTTAGAGTTATAGCTTATTTGGACTGATAACCACCATGAAAAAACCTTCTATCCTCAAAGGTATAGAAGGTTAAATAATATTTACACGACTTTCTGTTCTACAACTTATGCAGTAAGCATACGAAAACCAATAACGATTAGAACATTCAAGCTTTAAACAAAAAAGTCTTCACCCAAATAAACTTCACGCACAATTTCATTTTCCAGAATTTCTTGCGGTGTACCCTCTGCAATGACTGAACCTTCGCTAACAATATAAGCACGTTCACAAATGGCTAAAGTATCACGGACGTTATGGTCGGTAATTAATACGCCAATGTCACGATCTTTTAAGGTACGAATGATATCTTTAATATCACCGACAGAAATAGGATCGACCCCTGCAAAAGGCTCATCTAACAACATAAATTTAGGGTCTGCTGCCAAAGCACGGGCAATTTCTGCACGACGGCGTTCGCCACCCGACACACTCATCCCTAATGAATCTTTAATATGCGTGATTTTAAAATCTGCCAGCAATTCTAATAAACGCTGCTGACGTTGCTGTTTATTTAAATCTTTGCGGGTTTCTAAAATAGCCATAATATTTTCAGCGATGGTCAGCTTTCTGAAAATAGAGGCTTCTTGCGGTAAATAACCAATCCCCTTACGCGCACGTTCATGCATGGCAAGGTCAGATAAATCCAGTTGATCTAAATGGATTTCGCCTTTATCCATACGCACCAAACCCACAACCATGTAGAAACTGGTGGTTTTACCCGCACCGTTCGGCCCAAGTAACCCGACAATTTCACCACTTTTCATTTCAAATGAAACGTCTTTAACCACCCAGCGCTTATTATAGTTTTTGGCTAAATGCTTAATACACAAAGTCTGCTGACCGTGCTGGACGCTGTCCTGTGCTGCGCTCGTTTGATCCATTAATCACGCGCTCCCGGGAATGATTTTGAACTTGATGGTGGAATCACAATTTTTACACGACCCGCTTCAGAACCAGTTTTGTTCGGTGTACCAATCGCTTCAACATCGCCTTTGTTCATACTATAACGCAAGGTATTACCACGAATACTGGCTCCATCTTGCTCTAAAAGTGCGCCACCCGTTAAGGTGATAATGCCTGTTTCAGCATTGTAAACAATCTTTTGCGCCTGACCTTTGGCAAGCCCTTTGGCTGGATCAGTCTTTTGCTGGAATTGCGCAGGTCTGCCCGTTGCCGTAATGACACTAATTTCTTTTTTGCTGTTCAGATTAGCAACAATCGAATCTGCCTGCAGTTTCATGGTGCCCTGTTCAATCACCACATTGCCTGTATAAGTGGTGACGCCAGTACGTTCACTAAAGGTCGCACGGTCTGCCAATAAAGTAATAGGCTGACTGCGGTCTGACGGAATTGCCCATGCACCTGCCGATGAAAGCACCGCCAAGCCCACAAGTGCTGCTTGTTTTATCAACGCTTTAGGAGCTGTAAGCTTAGATTTATGGTTCATACTTTCCTCGAATATTAAAAAATTCGTATTGCCCGTCATTTAAATTGGCTTTTAAGCCCTGACTGATAAAATCAGCCTGTGGAGATTGTACAGTCACTTGTTTTTCGGTACTGATTTCACGTGTTTTAGGAAACACATTCAACTCGACTGTTTCAAGCGTCAGTTTGCCTTGAGCGAGTAACTTGGTTGCTAGCACTTGATCTGACAACACAACCTTTTCATTGTCATTAAAACCTTGTGCCTGTTTAGCAAAAAAAGTGGCATCCACCGCGCCCGCTTTATACATAGAGGCATTCAAATTTTCCAGCTTAGAGGTTTTTTGCTGCATGTCTTGCTCTAAACGGTCAATTTGCGCACGCACATATAAATTGCCCTGCTCATCTGTTTGGGTCAGATGAATTTGCTCTGCACTATAAGTCATAGAGCGAGCAGCGTCAGTTTCCAGTTTTTTGCCTTTACCGCTGTAATAGTAATAACCACCACTTACAGCTGCAATTGCAATCGCAGTAACGTATAAAACTTTAGTATCCATAAGTGGGGCTGTAACTCAAACCTTTGAATGTATGACTTAATTAATGAGGGATGCTGAGATATTTTTCAAGTAAGCTTTGGTACACACCTTTGGCGGTTAAAATCATATCGCAGATTTCACGTACCGCACCGCGCCCACCCATGGCCTGTGTGACTAAATCGGCACGACGACGCACTTCAATATGTCCATTTGGCACTGTGACTTTCATCCCTGCAATCGAAAACGCTGAAAGATCAGGCCAGTCATCGCCCATATAGAGACAATCTGCAGGTGATAAACCTAACTTGGCACAGGCTTCCTGCAATGCAGTGCCTTTATCTTCACGTCCTTGGTAGACCAAATCTACACCTAAATCGGACATGCGTTTTTCGACAATATTACTTTTACGACCCGTGATGATAATGACTTTAACACCTGCTTGTTGCACCAGTTTCATACCTAAACCATCACGAATATCGAATGATTTAATTTCATCACCGCTGTTGGTTAAGGTGACAAAACCATCACTTAGAATTCCATCGACATCTAAAACCAAAGCTTCAATATGACGCGCTTGCTCTAATAAAATATAAGATGCCATTGTTTAGTTTACCCCTGCTTGAATCAAGTCATGCATACTGATCACACCAATGACTTTATTGGCATCATCCACCACCACAAACTGATTGATTTTACGGTCACGTAATTGTTCTAAAGCTTCAACTGCACGTGCTTCTTGTGAAATCGTTGCAGGATGTTGAGTCATCACTTGCCCAACTTGTAAATTCACATCAAAGCCCTGTTGTTTATCAATTAAACGTCGTAAATCACCATCGGTGAAAATGCCTAACAAGACGTCATTTTCATCGACAATTGTGGTTAAACCTAGACGTTTGTTTGAAATTTCGTATAACACTTTGTTCATTGGTGTATCTGGTGCAACTTTAGGTAATTCTGTACCGGTATGCATCAAATGTTTCACATGCAATAACAGGCGCTTACCCAAAGCGCCTGCAGGATGTGAACGAGCAAAATCATCGGCAGTAAAACCACGTGCATCAAGTAACGCTACAGCCAATGCATCACCTAATGCCAAGGTTGCAGTCGTACTTGAGGTTGGTGCTAAACCAAGTGGACAAGCTTCCTGAATATTGCCTAATGTTAAAGCGACATCAGCATTTTGTGGCATCGGCCCGCGATCATCACCGCTAATTGTGATTAGAGGAACTTCCAGATGTTTGATGAGTGGCATCAACATCATAATTTCATCACTTTTGCCGGAGTTGGAAATGGCAATTAAAACATCACCCCGTACCAACATTCCCAAATCACCATGCCCTGCTTCACCCGGGTGCATAAAGAAAGACGGCGTGCCTGTAGAGGCAAACGTCGCAGCCATTTTACGACCAATATGACCTGATTTTCCCATACCTGTGACCACAACACGCCCTTTGCAATGCAACATGATTTCGCAGGCACGGCTAAAACGCTGATCAATTTGCGTCGCCAAGACTTGTAATGCTTGTTCTTCTATTCTTAAAGTGTCTAAGGCTACAGATTGGAAATCAATGGTATTTGACATGTTTGGCATTCAACGTTCAACTTAAATTGAGTATTTTCTACACCTCAATAAAAGCGATTTATTGAAGCACATTTAATTTTCGCAATTTTAGCATATCTATGCAATTCTACACTTTGATTCTGCGTGTGTTTTTTGTTTTAACGCATTTTTGTATGCTGTTTTAATTAACTCGCTTTTTGACTCGAGTTTCAAATGAAAAACAATCATATTTGAGCTTAGGCTATTTATTTTATTGATTCAAAGTTGCAGATAAAGCTAAAGATAGAACTAGCTCAGAAGCATATTTCAACGAAAATGCTCTAAAAATTATGGATCAAACCCATCTATAAAGCTGACTGCAAGCAAGCTGTAACAAACAGCCATAAAAAAACGCTTATCTTTCGATAAGCGTTTTTTAAAATTTTGGAGCGGGAAACGAGACTCGAACTCGCGACCCCAACCTTGGCAAGGTTGTGCTCTACCAACTGAGCTATTCCCGCAATATGGAAGTGAATTATAGAGAATTTCATACAACTGTCAACTCTCTATGCTCCCAAGTGCTCAATTAATCAGCACGACGCCATACTGTACCTTGACGGGTATCTTCCAAGACCACACCTTGATCGAGCAAAGACTGACGAATTTCATCAGCACGGGCGAAATCTTTGGCTTTTTTGGCATCCTGACGTTGCTGAATGAAGTCTGCAATGGCTTGTTCAGATAAACCTAAAGCGTCCTGACCAATATCAGATTTCAGGAATTCATCGACATCATGCTGCACCAAACCTAAAATATTGGTCAAATGACGCAAAGTCGAATAGTACACCGCCGCCTGATCTGCCTGCTGCTCTTTTACTGAACGGTTCAGCTCTTTATTGACTTCAAACAGAACTGCAATTGCTTCGGCTGTATTAAAGTCGTCTCGCATTGCGGCATTAAAACGTTCCACCAAAGCCTCATCTAACTGCTCAACTGTTTGCGTACCGTACGCTTGTTGATAAGCTTTAAATGAGTGATAGAAACGTGATAATGCGGTTTTGGCTTCTTTGAGTGCTACATCGGAGAAGTTTACAGGGCTACGATAATGCGATGACACAATAAAGTAGCGGATCACTTCAGGATGGAATTTTTCCATCACATCACGAATGGTGAAGAAGTTACCCAATGACTTCGACATTTTTTCGCCATCGACATTAATAAAGCCAACGTGCATCCAGTAATTTACATACTGCTCACCTGTTGATGCTTCAGACTGGGCAATTTCATTTTCATGGTGTGGGAACATTAAGTCTGAACCACCACCATGAATATCAAAATGATTACCTAAGCAGCAAGTCGACATCGCAGAACATTCAATGTGCCAACCCGGACGTCCATTGCCCCACGGCGAAGCCCAAGATGGTTCATTTTCTTTGGCATGTTTCCACAAAACAAAGTCAAATGGATGCTTTTTGTCGACTTCAACATCAACACGCTCAGACGCGCCCGCCTGCATGTCTTCTAGCTTGCGACCTGAAAGACGGCCATATTTGTCAAATTTTTCAACCTGAAAATAAACATCGCCATTACTTGCAGGATAAGCTGTGCCTTTATTGACCAAATTACCAATCATATTTTGCATTTGATCAATATATTCAGTGGCACGTGGTGCAGCATCAGGTTCAACACAGCCTAAGTTTGCCGCATCTTCATTCATGGCTTGAATAAAACGATCTGTTAAAGCTTGAATGCTCTCGCCATTTTCATTGGCACGTTTAATAATTTTGTCGTCAATGTCGGTAATGTTGCGGACATATTTCACATTCCAACCTTGACTGCGCAAAAAGCGAATGATGTAGTCAAATGCAACCATAACCCGCGCATGCCCGATATGACAGTAATCATAAACCGTCATGCCACAGACATACATGTCGATATGTCCTTCTTTACGCGGAACAAATTCAACTTTTTTTCGTTGCTCTGAGTTATATAGAACAAATGGTTGCATAGGTTTTCAAAATAGGTCTATTAAAAGATGCTCCATCTTAACCTAAGCATTATTTTTCATAAAGTTTTTCGATGTTTTTATTCTGTATGTGTCTGTGTGAAGAGAATATCGCGGATGATCCAAGCCTTCTCCCGAAGGAGAAGGAACTTTTTAATACCTGTACTTAGGCGTTTGCTGATCTTATACGGTTTGGCAAAGCTTATGCAGCATCACGTTTTTGTACCAAAATCGCGCCAACTGAATAGCCTGCGCCAAATGAACACAAGACACCATATTCACCGTTTTCGACTTCGTGTGCAGTACGGTGTAAAGCGATAATTACCCCTGCCGAAGAAGTATTGGCAAACTCATCTAAAATAATAGGTACTAAACCTGGTTGTGCTGCTTCTTTACCAACCACCAATTTCAAAATGAGTTCGTTCATGCTGGCATTGGCTTGGTGCAACCAGAAACGCTTCACCTCGGTTGGCGCAATCTGATTCTTTTCTAATTGCGCAGTAATCATTTTGGCAACTAAGGGGCAAACTTCTTTAAAGACTTTACGACCATCTTGATGGAAGCGTTTATCGTCAATATCTGCATTTTCACTTAAGTTTAAAAAACCGAAATTATTACGGATATTATTCGAGAACTGAGTAAACAGGTTCATGTCCAAAATTTCGAAACCTGCTTTGGTTTCAGTGTCTTCCAAAATTGAAGCGGTTGCTACATCACCAAAAATAAAGTGGCAGTCACGTGAACGGAAATCGTTATGACCTGAGGTAATTTCGACATTCACCAACAGTACGCGGCGCGCACCTGCTTTAATCGCATCATGCGCTTGCTTAATGCCGAAAGTCGCAGCAGAACATGCCACGTTCATGTCATAGGCATAACCTTGAATACCAAGCGCAGTTTGAATTTCAATCGCCACCGCAGGATAAGCACGCTGCAAGTTTGAGCAAGACAAAATCACCACATCAATATCTTCTGCGGTCACGCCTGCATTTTGCATGGCTTGTTTTGCAGCAATTACACCCCATTCTGCTTGTAGCGAAATTTCATCATCCCCGCGTTCACGCAAATTTGGACGTAAACGGTTAATGTCCAGAATACCTGTTTTTTCTGACACGTAACGGCGTTTTACCCCAGAGGCTTTTTCGATAAAGTCAGCACTTGAGCCACGACGTTCTTCAAGCTCACCTGCTGCAATTTTGTCAGCATTGAGCTGATTATACTGTTCCACATAAGCATTTAAACTTTCGACCAACTCTTCATTGGTAATAACATCTTCTGGGTGATAAAGACCAGTACCTATAATGCGAATGCCCATGTAAAACTCCTTCTAGAAATTACTAATATCTTAACTGATTCCGAGCTTTTCCCATACTTTTTGCAGCCGAGTTGCAGAAATTGGCATTTTGGTTTTCATGGGTTGAGAGAACAGCGATATGCGTAATTCTTCCACCATAAAGTACAATTCCTTGAGTCGGGCATCTTGTTTGTGTTTAAACAATTTGTCCATCCAAGGGTCAATTTGGGCGATGGCAGCATCGTCTCTTTGCAAGTTATTGGGTAAGCGGTCTAAACGTAATAACAACGCTTTCAAATAGCGCGGATATTCGCTCCACACCTCTACAGGCTTGCTATACACAAAGTCTGCCAGATGCATTAAGTCCAGCTGATCTTCTATATCATCCATATTTTTAGCAAAAACTGCTTCATCAAGCATAAGAAGCTGACGGCGGATGTCTTGCCATGCAATATAAATTTCATTAAAGATACGCAGCGTGGTTTGACCATGACTGAGGAAAGTCTTTTTTACCTCAAGCTGCAAGTTTTGAAACTCTTCCAAGTTGACTGGTAAGTCACCAATAATGCTTTGCAATGTTGCATAGATCAACATTTGCTCAAGTTGAGCTTTATCACCCAAAGGCGAATACGCCAAAGCCAAGGGTTTATCAATTTGTTTTTTCAATTGGCGTGATAAATCACCCAATTGCACATATAGCAAACGAATCACGCCTTCACGGTGCTGACGAATCGCCTCACTCTGATCATTAAAGGTTTGAATCACCACACCCGATTCATCTTTTGGTAAAAGCTCTGCAAATGTTTTGCTTGGTACCAACGCCTGATATTGCTTAACCACTACGCCCGTAACTTTTTGCGAAGCTTCAAATACAAATCGTTCAGGAAAAGTTTGAAATTCTCCGTGCACCTGCTTTACAGGACTATGCGTTTCGGTATGGCAACGCGCTTTTAATTCAGATAAATCACGACCTTGCTCAATCACCCGCCCTTTTTCATCTAGCACTTTAATGAACGGCAATAAATACGCATCTACCCGCTCAAAGCTAAAGTCTTTTTCGGTGATGTGTTCAGCACGTAATTGAAATGCCAAAAAGCTAAAAATGTGCTCGCGTAAATTTACCGCATCAACACGTTGTAGCAACTTTCGAGCTGTGTCTGGAATAGGCACCAAATGACGACGCTTATCTTTAGGCAAAGTCTTGAGCAAGGCTTCAATTAAATTTTCACGCCAACCCAGAACACCCCACGACCAGATATTTTCATCGACCTGTGCCAACGCTTGCACTGGAATTTTAACGGTTGCGCCATCTTCATCATGGCTGGGGTCAAAACGGTAACTGGCCGCCAAGCGCAGCTCACCATTACGCAAATAGTCAGGAAATTGCTGCGTGGTCGGACGATCATTCAGCCAAAGTGCATCATCTTCCACAAATAAATAACGTGGATTTTGCGGCTCTACTGTGGCACGCCAATCTTCAAAGGAACGACGGCTTGCAACTTCTGCAGGTACTTTGGCGGCATAAAATTGATAAATAGTTTCTTCATCAACAACTAAATCACGACGACGTAATTTATCTTCAACCCGTTCCACTTCTTCCAGTTTAAGCAGGTTGTGTTTTAAAAATGGTGGGGTAATGCCCAAGTTGCCTGTGGTTAAAGCATCACGTAAGAATATTTCATGGGCGGCTTCCTGATCGACCTTTTCGTAATTGACAGGACGTTTCGGCTCGATAATTAGACCAAACAGCGAAATTTGATCATAGGCATTCACCACGCCTGCTTTTTTAGACCAATGTGGTTCAAAATAGTGATGCTTCAGCAAATCACGTGCAGCCAATAAAATCCATTCAGGTTCAATTTTTGCCAAGGTGCGTAGATACACTTGCGAAGTTTCTACCATCTCAAATGCCATGACCCACGGTGTATTGGTTTTATGCAAAGTCGATGCAGGGAAAATTCGTGCTTTTTGTTGGCGTACTGCCATAAACACATTGCGCTCATCGGTTTTATTGGCAATAAAAGAAAGCAACCCTGTTAATAACGCCCGATGCAGATTTTCATAACTGGCTTTTTTCTCATTAAACGACAGTTTTAAGCCACGCGCCAAATCCACCAATTGTTCATGAGTTTTCTTCCATTCACGTAAACGCAACCAACTTAAAAAATGCTGACGGGCAAAAGTACGACGTTTGTTTTCACTCATGCCATCACGGTTTTCGTGTAAAGTTTCCCACAATTTTAAATAGAATAAAAAGTCAGAATCTGCTTCACGGAACAAAGCATGTTTTTGATCGGCTTGCATTTGTTTGTCTGCAGGACGTTCACGCGGGTCTTGTACCGCCAATGCCGCTACAATAATCAGGACTTCATTTAACACCCCAAAATGCGCACCGCCTAAAATCATACGTGCCAGTCTTGGATCAATCGGCATTTTTGCCATTTGCTGACCAATTTTGGTTAAGCTGCTGCCTTGAAGCTCGCCTTTATTAGCGGTGGATTTAGTGGAATTATTCGGATGATTGTCTCCCTTTTGCGTCGCAGAGCTACTCATTCCGTCTAAAAGAGGGGCTTTACCCTTCTCAATCATCGCACCCAGTTCAATCAACAGCTTACGACCATCATTGACTAAACGATGATCTGGCGGCTCAATAAAATCAAAATCTTCGAGCGTACCCAAGCCCAAACTTTGCATTTGTAAAATGACCGATGCCAAGTTGGTGCGTTTAATTTCAGGTTCAGTAAACTCTGGGCGACTTAAAAAATCTTCTTCTGAATACAGGCGAATACAAACGCCTGGTGCAATACGACCACAACGTCCTTTACGCTGATTCGCTGCTGCCTGAGATACTGCTTCAATCGGTAAACGCTGCACCCGTGAGCGATAGTTATAACGTGAAATACGTGCAAAACCGCTATCAATCACATAGCGGATATTGGGTACAGTGAGTGCGGTTTCAGCGACGTTGGTGGCAATAATAATGCGACGACCACCACCTGAAGGATTAAAAATTTTTTGTTGTTCCGCCAAAGCCAAACGCGCATACAACGGTAAAATTTCAGTATGACGCGGTCCATGCTTATGCAAGGTTTCTTGCAGCTCCCGAATTTCCTGTTCAGTACTGGCAAAAATTAGAATATCGGCATGTTCAGGATGACCTTTTTCCTGTGCATCGGCAAAGCATTCTTCTACCGCTTGCACCACTGCGCGTGGCAAGTTTTCTTCAAAGTCATCAAACTCATCATCATCACTACCACCAATGCTTAATTCAGAAATTGGACGATAACGTACTTCGACAGGATAGCTTCGACCTTCGACCTCAAAAATAGGTGCGCCGTTAAAATAGTTACTAAAACGCTGCACATCTAAAGTTGCAGAAGTGATGATGACTTTTAAATCAGGGCGACGTGGCAAAAGTTGCTTTAAATAGCCCATAATGAAGTCAATATTTAAAGAACGCTCATGCGCTTCATCTATAATAATGGTGTCGTATTTATTTAAATAACGATCATTGGCAAGCTCTGCTAACAAAATACCATCGGTCATTAAACGGACAATTGAATCTTGCGAACCCTGTTCATTAAAACGAACTTTAAAGCTGATGGACTCACCTAACTTTTCGCCAACTTCTTCGGCAATACGCTGCGATACACTACGCGCAGCAAGACGTCGTGGCTGAGTATGACCAATTAACCCCGTTAAACCACGACCTGCCAACATTGCAATTTGTGGTAACTGTGTAGTTTTCCCTGAACCTGTTTCACCCGCCACAATAATGACCTGATGTTGCTGAATTGCAGTAATCAACTGTTCGGCAGATTGAGTCACAGGTAAATCTTGATTCAACTTAATGTTGGGAATGCGCTGTGCACGCTCCAACACTTTTAAATTAGATTTTTCAAATAATTCCTGATATTGCTTTGGATTGGCATCTTTGCCTTTTCGTAGTCGATTTAAACGATGACGATCACGCGCCAAAACGAGGTGCTCTACATTTAAATGACTCTGCACAGAATACGCTTCCTAACCAAAACACAAACGCGTATTTTACGCTGTAATGCCTTTAAGCGAAAGAACAGTGATTTAGAATGCGTATTTAAAAAGTTTTAAATCCCCCCTTGAATTTCAAAATAGCATCCCCATATAGATGTATGTTCACCAATTGCTTGAAATGGGTTGTATTTGAACCTGAAAAATAGGTTGTCATGCAATCATCATCATTTTGAGGCCTAATAAAGACTCAATAATACTGTGATGAAAGTGTACGCTTTTTACATACTCATTTGTTTTTCCGATGCTAGTAATGTAAAAATACCATTTCAGCAATAAAACAAAATTAGATACTCTATTGCCAACGAAATACAAACCTTAATCATGGAGACAATGATGAGCTTAATTAATACTGAAGTTAAACCATTTAAAGCAAATGCATACCACAACGGTCAATTCATTGAAGTAACTGAAGCTGATCTTAAAGGCAAATGGTCTGTAGTATTCTTCTACCCTGCTGACTTCACTTTCGTTTGCCCAACTGAGCTTGGTGACCTTGCAGACAACTACGCAGAATTCCAAAAATTAGGCGTTGAAATCTATGCAGTTTCTACTGACACTCACTTCACGCACAAAGCTTGGCACGATTCTTCAGAAGAAATCAAAAAAATCCAATACGTAATGGTTGGCGACCCAACTTGGACGCTTTCTAAAAACTTCGAAGTATTAATCGAATCTGCTGGTCTTGCTGACCGTGGTACTTTCGTAATTGATCCAGAAGGTAAAATCCAAATCATCGAAATCAATGCTGGCGGTATTGGCCGTGATGCTCAAGAACTTCTTCGTAAAGTTAAAGCAGCTCAATACGTTCACGCTCACCCAGGTGAAGTATGCCCAGCTAAATGGAAAGAAGGTGATGCAACTTTAGCCCCATCTATCGACCTAGTAGGTAAAATCTAAGTTTTAGATTAAACCACTCAAAAAAACCACGCATATTTTGCGTGGTTTTTTTTAATCAGAACATCACCCTTTTCTACCTTATTTATTCATATTTCATCTCTAGAATAGAAAATGTAAAAACATTACAACACTACAATCGAATCTGTACCGGTAACAGTTGTGAGATTTATTTTTGAGGGCTGTTCTATGAAAAAATTATTTTTACTTTCAACATTAATAGCATTTTCAGTGCCAGCTTTAGCTGATTTCAACTGTAATGGCAGCATTAAAAATCGAACTATTGATGATAATGTCAAAGTGCATAAACAATGTGTTCTTGATCATGTGACTATTAAGGGCAACCTAATGTTGCATTCCAACTCACATACGGCAATTAAAAATAGTACGATTGATGGCAATTTAGAATCTAAAGGAAACTTTAGTCAGGTTAATGCACATGCCAACCGCATTGATGGCAATATCCAACTCGAAGATGGGCGTAACATCCAACTCACGTCAAACCGTGTAAATGGCAATATTCAACTTAAAGATAATTCAGGCTCAATCGTTGTAAAAAATAACCGCGTGAATGGCAATTTAGAATGTGAAGATAACCGCGTAAAACCGACTGGCGGCACAAACCGTGTTTCTGGTGACAAAGAAGATCAATGTCGTCATCTATAAAATCTAGTCTTTCAATCATTTTATTTAAATGAATGACTATTCATGTGCAAAGCATAAACACCACATCCTAAATGTGGTGTTTTATTTCGCTTCATAATAGTTTTGTCGTTTTTGGCACGTTTAGGTTGCGCAAAAAACTTATATTCAAAAGTTACAATTCTGTAATACTTTTTAGCAAGCACTTCACTTATGTTCAAAATAAGCAGATTTATTCTGTGAAAAATAATATAAAAAATAAAGGAGTTGCTTATGGGTAAAACACTTGCCGTGACATCCTGGACATACAGTGCATCTTCACGTTATTTAAAAATATTTTACGAAAATGGCTCTGGGGATTTATTCCATCCTGTACCACAATTTATTTATGACAACTTATTAAGACGCAGTGATAAAGCAGCTTTTGTGAGTAAATATTTAGCATACGATTTAAGCTTTAACCGTATTTCCATTCAATAATTGATTTTATTAAACTTTGAGCATCCACATAACGATCCAATCTAAAAATAGATTGGATCGTTTTAAATAGGTAAATAACTTCAAATATTAATACACTTCTTGAATCAATTTAAAGCGTTCCTGTTCACGGTCATCATCCAAAGTAATACTCTCCGTGAACATATCAAGCGGTCTGGCCCAAATAGAATAATCGCCATATAAGCATTGATAAACCACCAATTTCTCTTGGGTTTCACTGTGTGTAGCCACATGCAGCACTTGATACAATTGCCCTTTATAATGTTGATAAATCCCTTTTTTAAGCATTTTACAATCCCAATCTTACAGAATGGCATTACTGTACAATAAAAACTGTAACCATTCTTAAGATTTCACCTTATCAGAAAAAATGAATCGCATCGGCATATTTTTCTCTAATTTATCGTTCTAATCTACACAACAAAAAAATATCTAAACCCATTACATTATTTGAACAATTTTAAGCTTCAAATTGATTGTTTTTTGGTTATATTCGCATTATCCCATCTTAAGTGGATGTAAAAAAAGGAAACATGATAATGAATAAACTTCTTATTGCTTTAGGTCTTGCTGCCACTGTAGCACTTGTAGGTTGTGCAAAAGAAAAAGCACCAGAAACAGGGGCAACTACGGGTGAACACTTAGAAAACGCTGCGGCTCAAGCTGCACATGATGCCAAAGATGCAACACATGAAGCTGCTACTGCTACAGCAACTGCGGTAGATAACGCAGCGCAAGCAACTGAAAATGCTGCACACAATGTTGCAACAGCAACAGAAAACGCAGCTGATGCGACTGTACAAGCTGCTAAAGATGCAACTGCTGCGACTGCAGGTGCGGTTGAACAAGGTGCTGCAAATGTGAAAGAAAAAGCACAACAATAATTTGATTGTATAAAACAAAAACTCCTGAGCAAGTTCTCAGGAGTTTTTTATTCAGCACGATTTAATTAGGGTCTGTTGACAATTCGTCTATGTTTGCGACATGAGAGATATATCTCGCAAGGTTTTTTAGCTGATATAAGGCATGGGACAGGAAATTTACTCATTCTAAATGACTGGCACATAACGTAATAGCAGCAAAAAATATGCTTGTACCCTTGCGCAGCAAACAAAGCAGTGCTTTGTTTTTGCTCATGTGGCTAAAACTTTCACAGATTGCGTTATAAAACTTGAAAATAAACCCGTTATTCCCTGCGTTTCATGCCTAATCTGCTCAGTTTTAGCCTACAGCGCAAGCCATTTATGAAATATCAACAGACCCTAGTAAACCTAAATCCTGCCGCAACTATAACGCCGCTTTTAAATTACAACCATAGCCCATGGTCTGTTGTACTTGGCGGTAACTGGTGTAACGATTCAAAATAAAATCATAATAAGATTCTGCATTGACAAAATTTTCAACCAAATTTTCCTGCTCTGCACGCGGTAATTTTACATCTTTGAGAAAATCTAGATTGTAATGTCCTAAACGATATAACTCAGCAAAATGACCATTCATCATATCGCAATAAGCAATTTTAGTCGGCTTTAAAGCAGTACTGGCGACTAAATGCTGATTTAAAGTTTGTAAGTTATTTACATCTAAAGGGAATTGATGTGCAAATGCGATATTTTCGACTTGTTTAAATTGTTTGAAGTCTTGCGCCAATTTGACATTTAAAGCATCTATACGCTGTTGTAATGCAGTCGCATCCTGAACCTGATATTGCTTTGGATCAATTTTTACTTGAGTTTGCTGTGGATTGCTACACGCACTTAATCCACACACCACAAGCAAACCACCATAAACGAAAGGCTTCATTAATTTACTCATCAATTCATACATCAGGCTTATTATGCCTGAAAGCATCTGCAAATTTAATGATATCGCTCATCTTAATATTTAATAAAGAAATGACGGATATGATTTGCCAATCTACCTAGAGTTGGGCAAAGTAGATAAAAACATGGAGTAAATAATATGACCTTATTAGAACAACTGAATATAAAGCATCCTATTTTTCTTGCTCCAATGGCTGGCGTTTCTACTCCCGAACTTGCAGCCGAGGTTTCTAATCAAGGTGGTTTTGGCTCACTCGGTTTAGGTGCAAACACGGTAGATGCTGCACGTGAGCAAATTTTACGCACTCAAGAACTGACTGATTTTCCATTTCAGGTCAATTTCTTTTGCCATGAATCAAGTCCACTAAATGAAGTCGCTGCACAAGCGTGGATTGCACATTTTCAGCCAATCTTTGAACGCTATGGCGCAACTGCACCGAGTCAACTAAATTGTATTTATCCAAGTTTTAAAGACCATGATGGATATTTAGATCTTGTACTAGAAACTAAACCACAAGCCGTCAGTTTTCACTTCGGGATTCCGCATGCGCATCAAATTCAGGCTTTAAAAGATGCAGGAATCATTACTATGGTTTCAGCAACCAACTTAGCCGAAGCTCAAGCCATTGAAGCAGCGGGAATTGATGTCATTATCGCCCAAGGCATTGAGGCAGGTGGACATCGGGGTATCTTTAACCAAACTTTTGATAGTGCAATTAAAACCAGCGATTTAGTACAACTGATTCGTGAACATTGTACCCTGCCAGTGGTTGCCGCAGGTGGCATTATGAATGGTCAGCAAGCACAGTTAATGCTGAAATTGGGCGCTTCTGCGGTACAGCTGGGTACAGCCTTTGTGCAATGTAAAAGTTCCAATGCCAATCCAGCTTATCGACAAGCTTTATTTCAGCAAAACATTACTCAAATTACCGACAGCATCTCTGGACGTCCTGCCCGTGGTTTAATTAATCATTGGCATACACAGGTAGATACACCAAATCGTTTAACTGTGCCCACCTATCCATATACGTATGATCTTGCAAAACAGTTGCATGCAGCAGCCGTCACACAAGGTGAGCAAGGTTATGCGCCATTCTGGGCAGGCAGTAATGTTAGCCAAATTCGTGAATTAGAAGCTGCAGATTTAATTAATCAGTTGGTTTTAGAAATGATTCACGCACGCTAAATATAGGTACAGAAAACTCAACCGTGTATCACGGTTGAGTTTTAATTTTTTACTTTGTATCTAATAAGTTCACCGCTTCAACCTGCACATCACTCATGATTTCACCATGCGCAAGTAGCTGATTAAAGTAATCTTCCACTACTTTATATTGCTCTGCCGTACTTTCTACTTGATACATACTTTGACGAAATTCATTACTTGAACGTAAACCTTTGGTGTACCAAGCAATATGTTTACGTGAAATGCGACAACCTGAATATTCACCATAAAATTCATACAGCTCAGCTAAATGTCCTAATAGGACTTTTTGAACTTCTGCAATACTCGGTGCGGCAAGCAGCTCCCCCGTTGCTAAATAATGTGCAATTTCCCGAAAAATCCACGGACGCCCCTGTGCTGCACGTCCAATCATAATCGCATCTGCGCCTGTATAGTCCAAGACATATTTGGCCTTTTCAGGGCTATCTATATCACCATTGGCAATCACAGGTATCTGCAACATACTTTTCACGTCTTTAATGAGTGAGTAACGTGCATGATTTAAATACATATCTTCACGGGTACGACCATGCAAAGCTAAAGCGGCAATACCAGCTTGTTCCGCACGCTTTGCCACACGTAAGATATTTTCCTGACCATTTAAAAAACCCAAACGGGTTTTAAGGGTTACAGGTACATCAACTGCAGCAACGACAGTATCTAAAATACGTGCCACCAAATCTTCATCTTGCAACAAGGCAGAACCTGCTAACTTATTACAGACTTTTTTGGCAGGACAGCCCATATTGATATCAACAATTTGTGCACCATTGGCGACTTGATAACGTGCGGCTTCGGCCAAATCATGCGGGTCTGAACCTGCAATTTGTGCAGAAATTGGTGCAAGTTCCCCATCAAAGTTGGCACGATACAAACTCTTTTTACTCATGCGCAAAGTTTTGTCAGATGTCATCATTTCACTGACCGCATGCCCAGCACCAAAGTATTTGCACAGTGAGCGAAATGGCCGATCTGTAACACCCGCCATTGGGGCAACAATCAAATTATTTGACAGTTGATAGGGACCAATATACATATATATTCTTAACTTTAATGATTGGCATAGTATACTGCATCTGCCCTTTGGGCTCATCCATTTGGAACGAGTTTTCCCTATCTATGAAAGACACTGTATTCACTTCTTTGATGAAACCCTTCAGCGTGCTCGCCTTATCCTTAAGCTTAGCAGCCTGTGGAGACAGCGCGTGGTGGTCTAAGGACAATGAGCCAACCTTGGAAGCAGAACACATTCGCAAACTGATTCCTAACCGTGTCAGTGAACGCAGTGCTTGGGCTAAAGATATTTATGATATTTCTGAGCAATTGGGTATTCCACAAACCAAAGAAAATATGTGCACCATCATTGCCGTGGTGGATCAGGAATCGAACTTTGTAGCCGACCCTCAAGTCTATGGTCTGGGTGAAAAAGCAGTTAAAGAAGTGCAAGACCGTTTGGATGAGAAATTTAAAGATAAACTGGGCGAAGCCATTGGTGGTACGGTTGCAGGCTATTTTCAGGATGTACTGAAAAACCACCCAAGCCCTGAAGATAACTATTTAAGCCAAATGCGTCGTGTGAAAACCGAACGTGAACTGGATGAATTGTATCGTGAAATTTTTGACTATATGGCCAAACATTATCACGTGTCTGCGCTAACAGGTGCTGCCAAACTGTTTGGACAAAATATTGGCGAAAAACTTAATCCAATTACTACTTTAGGCTCGATGCAAGTACATATTAGCTATGCCAAAGAGCATAAACGCCAAAGCGGTAACATCGCAGAGTTACGCAGCGATCTATACACTCAATATGGCGGATTATATTACGGGATTCATCGTTTAATGATGTACCCTGCCGATTACGATCAACCGCTATACCGCTTTGCTGATTATAACTCTGGCATGTATTCGAGCCGCAATGCCGCATTCCAAAGCATGCTAAATGATTTAACTGAAGCAGAATTAGATTTAGATGGTGATTTGCTACTTTATACTAAAGATGGTAGCGTGCGTAATGCAAAGAGTGAATCCGAACGTGAATTAATTGCTGTTTTTTCAAAACATAATATTTTAGTCACCCCACGACAAATTCGTGCAGACCTAAAAAAAGAAAAAGAAAAGAAATTTGAAGATACTGCGACATATTTAGCAGTCACGAAACTCTATAAAGCGCAAACGGGCAAAGAGCCATTTTATGCCATGATGCCGCAAGTGGTCATTTCAGGGCCTAAACTGAGTCGAGATTACAACACCAATTGGTTTGCTACGCGAGTCAATGGACGTTATAAAACATGCATGCAAAAAGCCAAAAATATAAAAATCTAGCCCTATTTGATTTTGATGGGACCCTGTGCAGCAAAGACAGTTTTACAGGGTTTATTTTCTATGCTTTATCTAAGCGGCATATTTTTAAGCAAGGACTTAAAATCTTGCCTTGGATTCAGGCTTACTATTTAAAAGTTTATCCTGCACATGCCATGCGCCCTAAATTGTTTAATGCTATGTTTAAAGATGCAAATACAGCTGAAATATTAGCACTTGCACAGCGCTACGCAGTAGATTTAATACATGATCTTAACCCACAACTATTACAACAATTAAAGCAGCATCAATTCAATGGAGATGAAGTGGTGGTTGTTTCTGCAAGTGTAGATATTTATTTACAGTATATTTGTCAGCAGTTAAATGTCGCTTTGATTTGTACTGAAACAGCAATTGAAAAGCAGCAATTTACAGGGCGATATTCAACACCTGATTGCAGTCAGGAACAAAAGAAAATACGGATTTTAGAACAATATGATTTAGAAAATTATGCTGCTATTTATGCGTATGGTAATAGTGATGAAGATGATGCCATGCTGAGTTTAGCGACTTATTCTTATATGGTGGGTAGTGATCATTCATTGCCAGAAATTGTAACTTATAAAAAACTGGCTTGATTTTGATGAATGATATAATAAAACCACAATTTGAATTGTGGGTTTTTTAAGTTACATGTAGCGGATGCCGCCTATGGTGATTACTTTTTTATACCCAGAATAGAAAATAAAAATAGAGTTTTCTCTTAATAAAATAGCTGATGATTCTGCATAAAAATAACGACTACAACACCTAAAGCAATAAAAAAGGTGACACTTTACAGCATCACCTCTAATTCAAAATAGAAGTATAGTTTTAAACCAAGATCAATCACTTAATCTATTCGTACTAAACAACTCATTTGTAAGTCACTTATTTCTTAAATGGAAAAGCATATTTCACAATACGTTTAAGCACACTGCCGTACTGTTTAACTAAGCTCGCATTGTTGTAGTTCAAGCCATACTTTTCACACACAGCTTGTACTTTTGGAGCCATTTTACGATAGCGACGTGCAGGAATATCTGGATATAAATGGTGTTCAATTTGATGGCTTAAATGTCCTGTCAAAATGTGGAATGCTTCAGAACCTGTAAGATTCGATGAACCACGAATTTGACGCATATACCAGTGACCACGGCTTTCGTTTTGCATCACAGACTTTGGAAATACTTCTACATCCTTCGTAAAGTGACCGCAGAAAATAATGCTGAATGTCCAAATATTACGAATACCATTCGCAACCAAGTTCCCTGTAAACACTGGTAAAGCCGAAGGGCCTGCAATCAATGGAAAGAACACATAATCTTTAAACAATTGTTTTCCAATTTTCTTCTGCATAGGTTGCCATTCTTTTTTGGCTTGGGCTTTGCTTTTACGGCCATTCAAAATTTTACCAATTTCTAAATTCTGAATGGCAACACCCCATTGGAACAGTAAGCAGAAAGGAATACTGTATAAAGGTTGCAATAAATAGCCTGATCTCCAGCGCTGTTCTGGGAACAAACGCACCAAACCATAGCCAATATCATCATCCATACCTTTAATATTGGTATAAGTATGGTGTTTAAAGTTATGGGTTTGACGCCAGTTGTCTGAAGTACCTACCGTATCCCATTCATAACTTGCACCATTGAATTTAGGATCATTCATCCAGTCATACTGACCATGCATGACATTATGACCTAATTCCATGTTTTCCAGAATTTTGGCAAAGCCTAACAAGCCTGTACCCAAAACCCATGCTGGCGGGAACCATCCTGCGAACAATAAGGCACGACCTGCCATTGAGCTATAACGAATGGTTGAATAAACACGGCGGATGTATTTGGCATCTTTTTCACCAATATCATCCAAAACTTCTTGTTTGATGGCGTCTAATTCACGTGCAAGCTCATCTAATTCAAATTGAGTGAGTTCACGGTTTTTAGGATTGCGGAAATATTCTATTTTTACTGGCATATTCATAATCGGAACTCGCTTATAAATCAATAATTAAATCGGTTTGTGCTGAATTGACGCAGATTTTCAATTGGTTATTCGGTTCGCTATTTTGAACACCATCGACCAAGTTTTTCGTTGAACCTTCAGCTTTGTTACATACACATTTATGGCAAATTCCCATACGACAGCCGTATTTAGGCTTAATATTTTGCTGTTCCAGACTTTCTAAAATGGACTTGCCTTTTGGAATGGTGACAATCTTTTTCGATTGGGTCAGTGTAACTTGTACCAAACCAACATCGTCACTTAACACAGGGGTCATGCTAAAAGCTTCTGTTTTCAGCAAAGCAGCTTGTGCAAATAATTGTTCAGCTTGCGTGGTAAAACCCGATGGGCCACATGCAAACACTGCACTTTGCTCGATTTGTGCCAAGTCTTGTAAATGTTCTGCATTTAAACGGCTGTGCGCCACACTCGGCTCTTGGGTATAAAACACTTGAAATTTAAAGTTTGGATATTGCTGTGCCCATGCTTCAAACTGTGCTTTAAATGCTGCGTCTACAAAGGTTTTTACCCAATACATTAAAGTTACTGGAGTGCTACTAAGACGACCAGATTTTGCCATGTCTTGTACCAGACTATACATCGGTGTGATACCGCTACCTGCTGCCAATAGAATTAAAGGCTGGGCTTGTGCAGGCAATTGCATATCACCATAAGGCGCACCAAACTCTAAAGTATCGCCAACTTTGGCTTGCTCAACCAGCCATGTGCTGACTTTGCCCTGATCAACTTTTTTCACTGTCAACAAAACGTGTTGTGCATCAAGCTGAGTCAAACTATATGTTCGCTCATAGCGTACGCCCTGAATTGTCACATAAACAGGATGATGCTGCCCTGCTGCACCAACTTGGAGTCTTTTATTGAATTGCAAAGTGAAACTCACCACACCTTGTGCGGCAATATCTTTTTTCACAATTTTGCCGAGTGACTGATTCACCGACCATAATGGATTAATTTTTTGCAACCAGAAATTTGCTGCATAAGGGTCTAGTACTGCAGTTGCAATACTGGTTAAGGGAGATTTTCTTTTTTCAGTTAGCTGCATGATTCAGCACCACCCGATGAAATTTTAATTATTATACACATGTATATATATTTGTATATACACCTGTATTGTTTCTAATCATTTCACAAGTACTGGCGCAACCGCTATAATGCCTCTAAGCTTATAAATTATTGAAAATATGACTCAGCCTGCCATGAAAACAAACCATGATGTGACTTTTCCAGAATCTGAAACGGTTCATGAGCCTCTTGTCGTGCGTACGGCTGGGCGTAAAGCTACCATTACCAAACAAGAATTATTTCAGGCAGCATTAAATTTAATTGGCCCACAAAAAAGTATCGCATCTTTAAGTTTACGTGAAGTTGCACGTGAAGCAGGCATCGCACCAAACAGTTTTTATCGTCATTTTAAAGATATTGATGAACTCGCGATTGAACTGATTGATCGTGCAGGTGTGGTGTTGCGTCAAATTCTGCATGAAGCACGTTTAAAAGCATCTAAACAAAACAGTATTATTCGTAGTTCGGTTGAAGTATTTATTGAACAATTAGATACCGATGAAGGCAATTTAAGTCTGCTATTACGTGAAGGTTATACGGGTTCAACCTCTTATAAACTTGCTGTTGAACGCCAGCTGAATTATTTTCAGCAAGAATTACAAGATGATTTAATTCGTTTAGAACGTTTAAATAACAGCAAGTTAGCGCATCCCGATATTGTCGCAAAAGCCATTACCCAGTTGGTGTTTAATATGGGCGCTAAAGTCATTGATATGCCTGCGACTGAACGTAAAGAAACCGCTGAACAAACCATGACCATGATTCGCATGATTTTAGAAGGCGCACGACATTTGGATGATGCCAAAATTCGTTAACATAACACAGGATAAATCGGGCGATTTTCCTGAATCAGGTCACGCCCGTTTGAGCATTTAATTGTTAGACTTCGCTGTTAAGCGTGTTGTTTTTGAATTAATTGCTGCACATGTGTTGCCGTGGTTTCAGGATTTTCCAAAGGAAACATGTGTCCTCCCTCGACCACACTAAACTCAACTCCATAAGTTTTTTGCATGCCTTGCGGTAAACCTTGCAAATAAAATGGGCTATGCCTTGCTGTAATTAAATGCACAGGTACATCTGGGGCTTTGCGTGGTGTGCGCCACCACCATGCAGGTACGGTTCTAAAAGTTTCAGCTTCTACCCGTTTTGGAATTGTTAAAGTCACACCACCTCTTTGTGCATCGACTTGTATGCCGCTGGCAAAATAATCTTCAAAACATTGTGCATCAAATTTTTTAAATAAACGGTTATGCCGCAAAGCTTGATAGGCTTCTGCATGGCTAGCCCAATGATCTCGACGCTTCATGGTCACGGCGGCAGGTGTGAGTTGATCTACATATTTCAGTTTAAATTTTTGTAAAATTTCAAATAATGCCGACTTCGATCCAATCACAAAAGGTGGATCCATAATAATCAATTGAGAAAATAAATCTGGACGCTGATAGGCACACATCAGGGTTAATAATGAACCAAAAGAATGCCCTAAACCAATCACTTGTTGCTTTGGAAACTGCTGCTCAATGTCCTGAATCACTTGATGAATCAAATAGGTCCACTTATAGGTCACAGGAAATTCTGCTTGCATACCAATCAGTGGAATTGCCTTTAAATGATAATCTGCTTCAAAACATTGAAAAAACTTTTGATAACTGGCAGAAGGAATACCATTGGCATGGGTAAAATGAATTGCAGCTTTAGTCATTTAAAATACGCTTAAAAGAAGAATATCGGGTCTGTGACTTGATCTATGCGTACGCGCTTACAGATTCAACACTTGGCACATCAATCATAGATAAAAGATCAACAGCCTTTAAACTACGCATACCACTGGGTTTTGCAAATGACCGGAATGCTGAAAAAGATGAATTATGAGTCATTTTAATGACACATAAGCACTGGTTGCTACTTTGTTTAAGTCTGTGATGTGAAAAATCTCGCACAAAATTTTTATTGCGATATTAAAAAAGCACCCGCTAAACTGCTCCGTAAAAATGAGGCGCAATGCCCAACTTAAAACGTGCAATTTAGAAGATGCCAAATATTTAAAAAAGTGATTGATTAAAACCGACTCAATACAAATACACCGTCTAGACACCTGTATTGAATGCACTCTTTATGGCTTTACCACCACCATCACCTGAATTGCTTCAGGCGTGACCGACAAACCATCTAATAATGCAACACCTTCTTTTTGCAATTTCTGTAAACGTGTAATTTCATCTTCACGAATACTTGGGTTAAATTGCTTCAAATAGCTTAAACGGTCAATTTCATATTGCCATTTTTTGCTATATACATCTTTAGCTTGTTGCTTAAATTCAGGCAATGCAGCTTTAGCCAACTCCAAAGCCTGTGTATAACGCGCTTCAATCGCGTCACGGCGTGCTTTCACCACTTGACGACAACTGTTGCCATCTAAATGATGCAAATAAGGTTTTAAAATTTCAGGGGCAATTTTTTGCGATAAATCCTGCCCTTTTTCGCTCAATAAGACACGAATGAGTTGCTGTGGCAAGCTTGATGGCAAATTCAGGGCTTTAGGTGCAATGACATCCACCTTAAACCAAACTTCGAGCAACACAGAACCTTGTGGCAAAGCGGCAGATTTTAATACCGCAACGTTGGTGCTACCAAAACCTTGTGTATTGATCATTTCCATCACGCTTTCTGTGAATGGATGCTCTAGGGTCAAATACTGTGCATCTTCACGAATTTGCGCCTGATCCCGATAGAACGTCGCGGTCATGCCTTCTTCGTCTAAGGTCAAACCTTGCACTTGCATTTGATCAGTTGGTTTAATAATCACCGTGCCATTGCTTTGTTCATCGAAGTCAATATTGGTCGATGCCATAAAGCGCTTCATAAACATAGGCAACGTGGTATTGTCGTCGTAATCTTCTAAAGCTTGTACAATTTCCTGCGCCACCACAGGACGGCATGAGTTGTATTCCAACAAACGATCTCGTCCAGCTTGTAATTCAGCTTCCAAAGCTTCGCGCTGCACGCTGACTGCTTCCAGCAAATCTTCAAATTGTTGTCCTAAATCTGCCAATAAGCAGTCTTTTAAATCGACAATAAAGTTTTCCTGCAAGGTTTGTGCAGTGGGTGAAATATTGCTGAAAATATTGAGTGCTTCGTTATACCAACGGAACATACGTTCTTGCGCAGTCCCCACCAAATACGGCACATGAATTTGAATACGGTTTTCTTGACCAATACGGTCTAAACGACCGATACGTTGTTCTAACACGTCGGGATTGGCAGGTAAGTCAAACAAAATCAGGTCTGATGCAAACTGGAAGTTACGCCCTTCTGAACCAATTTCGGAACACAATAAAATTTGTGCACCATAAGAATCTTCTGCGAAATATGCTGCCGCTTGGTCACGTTCTAACAAGCTCATGCCTTCATGGAACATTGCAGTACGAATACCTGCATGTAGGCGCAGCGCATTTTCAAGGGCTTCTACCACAGGGCCGCTACGCGCAATTAAAAGCACTTTTTTATGTTTTAAGTCGCTACGCAAACGCTCCATTAACCACATTACACGCGGGTCAGTTTCCATCCAACTGCCATCGAGCTGTGCTTCTTCTGGCCACATTTGTTCACGTAATTTACCATCTTTAGACCAGTTTTCTGGCGCAGGTAACGGCGCAGGCTGACAATCACGACCTGGGAAACCTTGAATTGCTTCACGGGTATTACGGAACAAAATACGCCCTGTACCATGACGGTCTAATAATTCGTGGATGGCACGGAAACGCTGCTCTGGGTTATCTTCAATGCGATGTCCCAACAAGCCTTCCAGTGCAACCAAATGGCTTTCTTCCAATGCGGCATCTGACATTAAGACTTCGGCAATTTTTGCCGTATGTTGATATTGCGCTTCTTCATCCAAGAAACGGTCTAGTGAACTAAAACGCTGCGGATCGAGTAAACGTAAACGCGCAAAATGGCTTTCTACACCCAGTTGCTCAGGCGTTGCTGTAAGCAATAACACCCCTGCGGTTTGTTCGGCTAATTCTTCGACCAGATCATAACGGTCATTACCACCTTCTTCTTCGCTCCACATTAAGTGATGCGCTTCATCGACCACCAGCAAATCAAAACCTGCTTCTAGGGCTTGTTCGCGTAAGTCATCGTGGTCAATCATTAAATCGACTGAAGCAATGATGCATTGTTCGGTCAAGAATGGATTCAGGTCAGGATCGTGTTCTTTAATAGATGCCGTACGGGTTAAATCAAACAAAGAGAATTGCAGATTGAAACGGCGACGCATTTCAATCATCCACTGATATTGCAGCGAATCAGGTACCAAAATCAGGATACGTTCCGCACGTCCTGTTTTGAGTTGCTGATGGATGATCAAACCTGCTTCAATGGTTTTACCTAAACCAACTTCATCTGCCAATAAGACACGTGGCGCAAAACGCTTACCGACTTCATGTGCAATATAAAGTTGATGTGGAATCAAACCTACACGCGAACCCACCAAGCCGCGCAGTGGGCTACTTTGCATATTGGCTTGCATCAACAAGGCTTCAATACGCAAGTCGTACCATTCTTTATAGTCAATTTGGCTGGCAAGCAAGCGGTCTAAGGGTTTTGAAAGTTGGATACTTGCACCAATACGGGTTTCATTCAGTGATTTCTTTTCTTCACTGCCATCTTGCAAACGACGCACCACGTTATAACGCAATACGCCATGGCGGTCTTCGACCGATTCAACCGTCCACGCATTGCCTTCTTGGTCTTGAACTTCATCATTTACATTAAAAATGATACGCGATAAAGGTGCGTTATTGCGTGCATAGACACGGGTTTCATCACTTTTAGGGAATAAAATGCTGACCGATCGCTCATCTACATCAATCAGAACACCAAGTCCTAATTCCGTTTCTGTGTCTGATAACCAACGTTGACCAATAGCAAACTGCTGCAATTTTTCCACCTTTATTTAGAAGTTAGGACGTATAAATTTTTGCGCAAAACCTGCTGAGTATTTGAGCAAAAATTCAGGGCGTATAGCAATATATTTTGACATAAAGCGCACTAAAAAGAGAGCCTAAAGCACAGGCTTTGCGTAATCTTTTTCGCTTAAAATGGGACTGGGCAAGTAAACTGTACACGTTGCTCAGTTTGTGGATGCAGAAAACTTAATTCTACTGCATGTAAACACAAACGAGGCATGAGTTGTTGCTGTTCGGGCGTGGCATACAAAGTATCACCAATAATTGGATGACCTAAATATTGCATGTGTACTCGCAGTTGATGCGAACGACCTGTGATAGGCGTCAGTTGCACACGAGTCACAATTTGCCCCTGCAATTCAAATTGCTCCAATGCACGCCAATGCGTTAACGCAGGTTTGTTATGGGTTGCATCTGCAATGTGTAATGGAGGATGTGCAGGATCATAGACAACAGGCACATCTACAGTGCCTTCACCTTGCAGTTGCCCTGCCACCAATGCCTGATAGGTTTTATCGGTTTGGCGTTCTTGAAACTGACGCGAAATTTGTTTTTGCGCCCATTTCGTGAGTGCAAATACCAAAATACCCGAAGTATCACGATCTAAGCGATGAATCAGCAAAGTGCGCGGCTCAATTTTAACTAGACGACTCATCACACAATCTTGCAAATCTGCTGTTTTACCTGGAACGGTGAGTATGCCAGCGGGTTTATGTATCACCATAAACTCATCGTCACGATGAATCAGGTGTTCGCTTAGAAAATTACTCAATTTCAATTCCGGGCCGATCGTGAAAACAAGGCGGCAATAATAAAAAGCCTGACACAGAATTACAATGCAAAATACATCAATTCCCGATGAATTTTCCGATTTACATTCCTGAATCAGACAATCTGCTGAATTTTAAATCAGCCTGCTTTTAGAAATGTGGGTTTTATAGCATGCAGGAGGCTTTGTTGCATAAATATTTTTTAAGATACTGTTTTAAAGGTTTTTAAAATTTGGATAGAAAAATACAATGAAATCATAGTGCAAGATAGTTGCACAACAAAGCCGTTCTGAAGCTATATCTTTGATGGCGGGAGCAAATGAAGTAATAGGATTCATATTTAGTTTGACCAGGCTATTTTAGTGTTTAACAAGACGCTGATCTAAGCCTTTGATATTAAATTGAAGAGTATATCTTCAATTTAACCTAAAGCATAGATATTTTGGAGATATCTATGCCTTTTAGGACAGTGTTAAGCAGAGGTCAAATTACGCCTTCATTTCCGCAAATGTTTCTTTTGCAGCTTGAATGGTGTAGGCAATATCTTCATCACTATGCGCAGATGAAATAAAGCCTGCTTCAAAAGCAGATGGCGCCAAGTTCACACCACGTTGCAACATTCCGTGGAAGAATTTACGGAAAGCATCGACATCGCAATTCAGCATAGAATCAAAACTGGTGATGTCATCTTGGTCAGTAAAATACAAACCAAACATAGCACCGACTTGTTGCGTCTTGAACGGGATACCTGCTTCATCTGACGCAGCTTGTAAGCCTGCCAACAATTTTTCCAGTTGCGCAGTTAAATTTTCATAAAAACCTTCGGCACGTAAATGTTTAAACATTTCAATGCCCGCACGCATCGCCAACGGGTTACCAGACAAAGTACCTGCTTGATACACCTTACCTAATGGCGCAATACATTCCATGATTTCGCGTTTACCACCAAATGCACCTACTGGTAAGCCAGCACCAATAATTTTACCGAGTGTGGTCAAGTCTGGTTTAACATTATAATGCGCCTGAGCACCGCCTAAGCCAACACGGAAACCTGTCATTACTTCATCAATAATAAAGACTGAGCCGCGTTCATCGCAGACATCACGAATTGCTTGCAGGAAACCATCAATTGGTTTAACCAAGTTCATGTTGCCCGCAACTGGCTCAACAATCACCCCTGCAATTTCAGCACCAAACTTTGTAAAACATTCTTTTAAGGTGGCGATATCGTTATACGGTAAAGTCAGCGTATGTTTAGCAAAATCGGCAGGAACACCCGCAGAAGTCGCTTCACCTTCACCACTGGTTAAAAGTCCAGAGCCTGCTTTGACCAACAGCGAATCTGAGTGTCCATGATAGCAACCTTCAAATTTGACGATTTTGTCACGACCTGTATAACCACGCGCCAAACGAATTGCGGTCATGGTGGCTTCTGTACCTGAGTTGGTCATGCGAACCAACTCAATTGAAGGCATAATTTCGCAAATAATATCGGCCAAAGTCGTTTCATGCACCGTTGGCGCACCAAAACTCAAACCATCTTCAGCTGCAGCTTGCACCGCCTGAATAATAGCAGGATGGGCATGACCTAAAATCATTGGTCCCCAAGAACCTACATAGTCGACATAGCGTTTGCCATCGACATCGTACAAATAAGCACCTTTGGCTTTTTCAATAAATACAGGGGTTCCGCCTACCCCGTTAAATGCGCGTACAGGTGAATTGACCCCACCTGGAATATGCTTATTGGCTTGTTTAAACAATTGTTCTTGCTTTGGAGATAAGCTCATGGAGGCACTCAACTTAAAAGATAAAATTAAAAATTAGGCTTCTGCATTAAAAAGAGCAGACCAATCATAAACTCGCTGTGCAACGGTGTGCATCGAACGAACCAATACATCACTCACTACTGCACACAAATCTACACCTGCATCAATCACAGGTTGACTATTTTCGACCGTTAAACCACCAATGACACAAATAGGCACATTCAAATTTTGCTTAGCATGCTGAATGGTATCTAGGCTGACCTGACTCGCTTCTGGTTTGGTTGGTGTTGGATAGACTGCGCCGAATGCCACGTAGTTAGCACCATCGGCGATGGCTTGTTCCGCCAGTTTCAATGAGTTATTACAACTGCGACCAATCAGAACATTTTTAGGTAAACGCGCGACCGCTTCAACAATTGAACCATCGTCTTGGCCCAAATGCACGCCAACGCCATATTTAACCGCTGTTTCAAGATCGTCATTAATCACAAAAGGAACTTTGTATTGATCACACATCGATTTCATATATTCAATTTCGTATGCCTGCTGAGCTTGAGGCACATTTTTACGGCGATATTGCAACACCGCGACTTCATAAGTTGCCATCGCCCCTTCTAATTTTGCCAAAAGCAGTTCGATAGGATCATCATTGGTAATCAAATATAAACCGCGCATAATCTCAGCCACAAATAATACAAGGTCTGTATTATTACACATTCAGGCGGCATGTGTCAGAACCTCAGGCTCAACAAGTTTTTTTATATAGGCTCTATAAGCTTCTATTTTGTTTGGGTTTTATTGAGTCAAAAACTTAAAAATACCAAATTCTAGTGATAGCGCTAAAAGATAGATTTAGCTTTAATTGAACTGCGCAAAACAAGAACTGCAACCAGTTCAATAAGATATGGATTTTAAAATCCATACGGGTGACTACAGCGAATAACGACATATTTAGGTCGCCCATTTAGACACATGATCATTTGTGCCAGAGCGCATGTGGGGATGCGACAAATGATCATGTGTCTATATTTTTTCATGCCGCTCTATCAGTAACCTGCTTGCTCTATATCCTTGCTTAAAGATGAATGATTTCTGATTTAACACCATTCTGAATATAATTTTTCACATAAAAAAAGCCTAGAGAAAGGTCACTCTAGGCTTGGAAAGTCACAAACTTTTATCAATAAATTTGATGACACATTATTAGAATATTCACTCTATCATTTCAACAAAAAATTAATTTTATTTGTACATTTTTTATGAAAATAATCACATATCGTTTAGTTTTTGCCTAAACGGTATAACTAAGCGCTCAATTCAACTTGGAATTTTATCTTTAGCACGATCTTGCAAACTTAAATGACCACGTAAAACATCTGCAAACATCCGCCAGTCTGAAATAAAACTATACACAGGCTGTTTAAAACTGGCAGGTTTATTTTTTTCAAAAACAAAGTGCCCGACCCATGCACAGGCATAGCCTGCTAGCAAACCATAGAGTACATATTTGGCTTTTTTCTGGCGTATGGCTTTGCTCACACAATATAAACCGATACTGCTGCCAACAACGTGCAAACGACGGCTCATGATGTTGCGGTGTTCAGTTAAATAAAAACGGTAAAATGTTGAATAATCCTGAATTGGCAATTCAAACTTGGGGTCTGGTGTCGGCTCAAATTCGGGCTTTGATGCTGCGTTCATGTTCATCATCCTGATGTTTATAAATTTGAATTATTTTTGCTACGCTCAACGACACTTTAAACTAAGCCAAAATAAAAACCAAACACTAAAAAGCCAGGGTCAAGTCTTACTTCTTGACATATTTTGGTTACAATCAAATGCACTTTTGCAAAACCTCGGTTCTGCAATTTTCACACATTTATAATACCAATTTGTTTGCCATTGCTTTGGCACAACATGCTTTAGGTTTAGGATATTTTTCATGGTCGAAGTTGAATTAAAATTTCAAATTCCAGTCGCACGTCGCACGGCACTACTCAAAACTTTAGACCCGAAAAAATCGACCCAGATTCCATTAAAAGCACGCTATTTTGATACATCCACACACCGTTTGTCCCATCATGGTATGGCGTTAAGACTGCGTTTAGAAGGCGAGCAATGGGTACAAACTTTAAAAGCGGCAGGTCAAAGTCATTTTCATAGTTTTGAACATAACCATCCGCTTGCAGCAACTGAAAATCCAGATACCCCACCTCAACTTGATCTGCAAATTTATCAAAACATTCCCGAAGCACAACAATTGCTAAATCAAGCTTTGGGGCAAAATTGGGATCAGTTAAAACTACAGTTTGAAACTGATATTCAACGTACCTCACGACTAATGACCATTGAAGATACTGACATTGAAATCAGTTTAGATGTTGGTCACATTCGTTGTGCAGGTGCCGAAGTTGAAGTACATGAGGTTGAGTTTGAACTGAAACAAGGTTCAATTCAGCAATTGCTAGCATTTAGTTTTGAATGGGTTAAAAAATTTCATTTATGGTTAGATGTACGCAATAAAGCAGAAATTGGACATTTGCTTTCTGTGCAGCAAAAAGTCAGCCCTGCGGCTCAGAGCAAAGAATTTCAATTCAGTAAAAAAGACCATGCCGACCAAAATTTACGCCTGTTAATTGCACAACAATTACAGCATTTATTGCCTAATATTGCCGCAATTTCTGCACAAGTTGCCGAGCAAAACCATATTGATCAGGCGCAGCTTGCTTTGCAGCATTTACAACTAACGCTGTCCTTATTTAAAGATTGGTCTAAGCATTTAGGCGACAAATGGGCCATGCAAATTGCAGCATTTAAACAACATTTTGATCACTTGAAGCATTTAGAACACATGCAAGCCACACTCGGCGCGTTTTTACAAAACCCGACGACTGCAGAAAATCTAAAAAAAGATACCTTATACGCCCAAGAAAAATTGGTCAATTTAGTCCGGTCAACGCAAAACGTGCATCACTATTTAGAATTATTGATGTTTAGTTTAGATGTGAGCGCTGACTCGGGTTTAGACTTAAAAACTGCCGCACAAAACACATTGCAACAGCAATATAAGCAGTTACATGAACAATTACAGCACAGTGATATTCACGATTTTGAAAGTTTAGATCAACTGGCTTTGCGTATTCAGGAGCTAAAATTCAGCTTCCCAATTTTGACGAATATTTATGATGTAAAAAATTTGCAGAAATATAGCAAATCATTGAATGATGCTCAGCTTGCAGCTCAGGAATATCAAGTGTTGGCATCCTCTGCAGGATATATTCAACAAACTGAATTGGAAGCGAGCGACTGGTTTGTTTTGGGTTGGCTAACAGCAAAACAGGAAGTGTATGCACAGCGTTTATTGGAAGCGACTGAACAATTTATGGTGAGCCGTAAATTCTTAAAATAAGTTCCCTTAATATCCTCAAAACACTCGCTAAAAATACTGCAATACAACGGCAGCCTTTTGAATATTCCTTCGGCTGCTTTGAATTAAAAACTGAATACAAATTATTTTCTTTTTCAAGCTTTTGTTCACAGCTCTCCCCTTGTTCATTTATAGATTTACACTATAGTTAATAGAACGTATCTTTTTTCATCGAGGGAATTCCCGATGTCTGAAATAGAGTTGAAATTTCAAATTCCACATAATTATCGTGCGGCATTCGAAATAGCATTTAAAAAGAACAAACTAGTTCAACAACAACATTTATGGGCTAAATATTATGATAGTCCTGACCAGCACTTAGCCAAACAACGCATTGCCCTGCGTCAGCGTTTAGAGGGAGATATTTGGCGACAAACTTTAAAAGCGCCTAGTCCACAACATTATGAACGCTTTGAGCTTGAACATGAGTTAGGACATGATGCGCCTGAATTGTGTGATTTGGCATGTTATGAAAATCATAAACAAGCTCGGAAGATTTTAAAAAAGGCTTTGGATGGTTCAAAAGTCAATTTAACTCTGCAGTTTGAAACCGATGTTTTACGCTACAGTCAATTGGCACATTATAAAAACAGCCAAATTGAAGTTGCTTTTGATTTAGGTGAAATCCGACAAGGTAAAAATTCGATTGAAATTTACGAAGTTGAGTTTGAACTGAAACAAGGTGAAATTGCAGATTTAATTGCCTATATTCAGCCGTGGATTAAAAAATATCATTTATGGCTCGACACACGTAGTAAATCGCAGCGTGGCAATATGCTGTATAACAATGAAACCATGATTCCTGTACAGCAGCAAAGTGCTTTACAATTGCAACACCCCGAAAATATGCATGAGTTGTTGACACAAATTACTCAGAATTGTTTGGCACACTTGCTACCCAATGCAGCTGCGATTGCCAGTCAAGATTATGCCAGTGGGCATGTGCATCAAGCACGTGTTGCAATTCGACGTTTACGCAGCGCCTTAAAAATCTTTGCTCAATATGATGCACTGGCAAATCACAATTGGGAAAGTCAATTGGCTAGCCTCTTTCAGCAGTTAGGTTCGACCCGCGATCAAGATACTTTGCGCGAAAGTCTGATTCCGCAACTTGAAAATGCAGGCTCACCTATTACTGAGCTACCCCCTGGAGCATCTAAAAATATTGCGATTGATGCAATTTTCCGTTCACCAAGCACAACCTTATTACTGTTACAACTTATGAGTTTTGCACATTCGGCTGCGATTGCAGATGCAGAATCAAAACCATTCAAAAAAGTATTACGTAAACGCTTGCAGAAAATGCATCAACAAATTTGTGATGATACAGGTCATTTCCAAACCTTGGATGTGGAATCTAAACACCGCACGCGTAAGCGTGTAAAACGTTTACGCTATACCGTGGAGTTTGTGAGTAGTTTATTTGCAGAAGATGACGTCAAAACGTATTTAAAAACCCTAAAACCATTACAGGAAACTTTAGGGCATTTTAATGATTTAATGGTGGCACAAGGTCTATATGAAAGCCATGCTCAAACTGAACCGAAAACATGGTTTGTATTGGGTTGGATTGCGTCGGAAGAACGTCATATTTCCATACAGATTGAACAGGATTTACAGCAGTTTGCTGAAAGTCAGCCTTTTTGGTCGTAGTTGAAGTTTGATCATCAATCAATGATCACATTTAAGCTCAACAGGGATTCATTTCATGTTGAGCTTATTTTTTATAT
>NZ_VPBU01000005.1:0-133754 GCF_013418565.1 Acinetobacter sp. YH12135 | reverse complement strand
ACATGCAGCCATCTTCGTTGGCAATGTGAATGCCAAAGCATTAGCACAAACCAGATTGGCTAAATCAGTGCTAGATGCCAGTTGGACAACACTAAGAACCATGCTCAAGTATAAATGCGAGAACGCAGGGGTATGTTATGAAGAAGTCAATGAAGCCTATACCACCCAAACTTGTTCGTGCTGTGGCTCACGCTCCAGTAGTCCGGAAGGTAGAGCAGGACTTGGAATAAGAGAATGGCAGTGTGTGGAGTGTGGTACGCTCCATGATCGGGATGTAAATTCCGCACTGAATATTCTTGCGCTCGGACATGAGCGTCTAGCAGTAGGAATCTCCGTCCTTTAGGTCGGGGAGGATGTCAACTAAATCCTATATTGTTTTTTGTGCTTGCACAG
This sequence comes from Acinetobacter sp. YH12135, assembly GCF_013418565.1. Taxonomy (NCBI): domain Bacteria; kingdom Pseudomonadati; phylum Pseudomonadota; class Gammaproteobacteria; order Moraxellales; family Moraxellaceae; genus Acinetobacter; species Acinetobacter sp. YH12135. The sequence goes on along the minus strand of NZ_VPBU01000005.1, from coordinate 133,361 downwards.
CCACAATTTTTAGCTAAGGTTTAAATAGCTTTGCGTAGGCATCTTCCTACTTTGGCAAGACCCAAAGTAGGCAAAAGTCTTTTGTTACCCATACACGACATCCTTGTCGTGATGGGTAACGTGGGGCATCCGTGCCCCACATTCGCGTATCGGAAGTTTGTCAAAATTTAATTGGAAAAGAACTCATTTTTAAATTTTTGGGTGATATTTCAGCAGAAATAGAATGAGGTTGCTGTAAAAGTAAACATTTGCACTGAAAAGCGAAAAAGACTATTGACGATTTACAGCTGAAACTGTTTAATACGCGTCATTGGCGTGATAGCTCAGTCGGTAGAGCAACGGATTGAAAATCCGTGTGTCCCCAGTTCGATCCTGGGTCTCGCCACCATATTCAAAACGGTTAAACGTTTTCAATCCCTGATCCCATCAGGGATTTTTTTTGCATAAAATTTATGCGATCAAATAAAAAAGTGATGATTTTTATTGACTATTCAGCCGAGATGCGGCTTAATACACGGCATTGGCGTGATAGCTCAGTCGGTAGAGCAACGGATTGAAAATCCGTGTGTCCCCAGTTCGATCCTGGGTCTCGCCACCATATTCAAAAAGCCTCAAACACTGTTTGAGGTTTTTTTTTCGCCTCTAGGTTGGTCATAGAGAATTATAATTACATGCAAAGCGCATTAAAATTCCAAGAAAAATTGCATACCCATAATAGATTTAAGAAAGTGAAAAAGGCCGTTTATCCGAGTCAAGGTGAGCCAAAATTGATTTTCAGGTAGGCTATAAAACGTATACGGTTGCAGTGAAAAATTTTTTTCTTGCATGGTGTAAAACTGCATTGTCCTGAAATTACGTTGCGAGACAAGTTTATGAAATTTATAAAAATATATCCTTTGCTGCTGATATTGGGCTGTCCATGGAGCATGATGGTCCACGCGGATGACGCGGTGACCTTACCCACCCTGCACGTACTGGCCGAGCCAGAGTTACGTACAGAAACCGGGATTGTGCCGTATCAGAATGATGAAAAAAATCTCCGTGCTTTACAGCATCAAGTTATTCGTAATTCACGTGAAGCACAAAACTTTATGATCGACAGCTATGTGGTTGCCAATCTGGAAATTCAGCCCTTACAAGCACAACCCGACCTAAATTCGTTATCGCCCTTTCTACAACAGTATGTATTGAGTATTGCTCAGGGTTTACAGTCGAGTGATCCTACACAAGGCTTGTATATTATGTTGCAACCCTTTGGTATAAACCGTAGCAACAGTATGCAGCATATTGATCGTAGCAATAGCAACAGTATGCAGCCCATCGATCGTGATATGCATATACAGCTCGACCTGAAAAATGTCAGCATTGGTACGATTGAACCTTCTATAAATAATTTTTCTGTACCTGAGCTACCGACACCGAAAAAGTAATCATTTTTCTTTTGAAAAAATCCTTAGCTTTGCCAGCGAAGCCTATATTTGCCGCCGCGAGAAAGTGGCAAATGCCTGCGCAGTTGAAAATTGGGGCTGTTTTCAGCCTGTGAGCTAGTCATGTTCTTCAGAGATCATTACTCCGTTATATGCTCAGCCAGTCGGGAACCACCGGGTCAGTTTTAATCCTGCCCAGAGCTGGAAATTGGCTCCATACGATGTTAAATATTATCAATTGAATGATCAGCGGGTGCTCATTGCCCAGACCAGTTTTAGAATTGATCAGGTCATTGATTAAATTTATAAATATTATGAGCATCGTTAAATGAAAGATCTGTTTTCTGATGACAGCTTGCGCTATAAACAGGCCCGTCCGGCTTATTCTGCAGAAATTGTCCAGGAAATTTTAAAGCATGTACCTGAACGAACTTTTGCCTGGGATTGTGGTGCCGGTTCGGGGCAGTTTACCCAGTTATTGGTACCACATTTTCAGCAGATTTTAGCCACAGATTTAAGTCAAGCACAGTTGGATTTGGCACCGCAGTGGGCAAATGTGAGTTATCGTATCTGCTTGGCGCAAGACAGCGGATTGGCAGATGCGAGTGTGGATTTAATTACCGTTGCACAAGCGATTCACTGGTTCAATTTTGATGCCTTTTATGCCGAAGTGCATCGGGTGCTAAAACCGAGTGGAATATTTGCTGCGGTGGGCTACGGTCTGATTCAAGCTGTAGATCCTGAGGTGAATACCGCAATTCAACGCTTGTATTTTCAGACCTTAAAAGGTTGTTGGGATGCTGAACGTCGTTATATTGATGACTTATATCGCACGATTCCTTTCCCATTTCAAGAAATCGTGACACCCGAACTTTGCCTGAAATATCGTTGGTCGGCAGCACAATTGCTGAATTATTTAAACACTTGGTCGGGACTGCAGCATTATTTAAAGCAACATACTGATACGCCCTTGCTTGAATTACAACAATTGTTGCAGCAGCAACCTGCTCAGGGCTTGGAAATTCAGTTTCCAGTTTTGCTGCGTTTAGGTCGCTTGGTATAAAAAGTCAATGTATTGAGTGATTTTTGAACTTAAAATATAAGTTGGTGAAAAAAGGATGTTTCTCCACAGGTGTAATTTACCTATGTGCGAGGTGTCCAATGTTAAAATTTTCTCTCCCTATTTTATTCAGTCTTGCGCTGAGTCTCCCTGCGACTGCTTTTGCCAATCTTGATCAGCCTTTACAGGTCTTGGATGATTGTGCATTAAGTGCAGAATATGGGCAATCCAACAGCTTAAATTTGCTGCATGATCAATACCGTTTTACCGCGCAAGATGTGGTAAATCAAGTTCGAGCTGAACAAAACCTAGACTTAGCAAGCAAATTTGCAACTTTGGGTTCTCGTTTTTATATCAACCCGCAAGGTCAAACTGTGCTGCAAATTCAACGTGATGTGGTGTCTTTGGGTGTGATTGAAACCACACTCAGTGTGGATGGTTTACGCCAGTTAGGGCAGCATTTTATAGATGAATTTAAAGCTTTGGCATTTGAGTAAAATGGAGTGCGTTGTCGCAAATGACCTTGTGACAATCTAAGACATAAAAACTTAAGACATAAAAAAACGCCCTGAAAAATCAGGGCGTTTTTTATTGCACGCGAATTATGCTGGTTGCGCAGATTCTTGTTGTGCAGGAGTCAACATGTGACCGTGTTCTTCGAAGTTTGCATGCCAAGATAATGCTTCACGAAGTAGGTGAGGAGTGTGACCACCTTTTGCACATGCACGCTCAAAGTAATCATTCAATGCATTGCGGTACATTGGGTGTACACAGTTGTCGATAATCGCACGAGCGCGTTCACGTGGTGCAAGACCGCGTAAATCTGCTAAACCTTGCTCAGTAACCAAAATGTCAACGTCGTGTTCGTTGTGGTCTACGTGCGCAGCCATTGGAACGATAGATGAAATGTCACCGCCTTTCGCAATTGATTTAGTCACGAAAATCGCCAAGTGTGCGTTACGCGCGAAGTCACCTGAACCACCAATACCGTTCATCATTTTGGTACCGCATACGTGGGTTGAGTTCACGTTACCGTAAATATCAAACTCAAGTGCAGTGTTAATGCCAATGATGCCTAAACGACGTACTAACTCAGGGAAGTTAGAGATTTCTTGTGGACGTAAAATGAATTTGTCTTTGTAGTGTGCAAGATTACCAAATACGCGATCGCCACATTTTTCAGACAAAGTCATTGAACAGCCAGAAGCGAACTTCATTTTGCCTGCATCAATCAATTCAAACGTACAGTCTTGGAGTACTTCTGAGTACATCACCAAGTCTTCAAAGTTAGAGTGTTTGAAGCCTGTTAATACTGCATTTGCAATTGAACCGATACCTGCTTGTAAAGGTGCCAAGTTTTTCGGTAAACGACCTTGTGCTACTTCGTTTTCAAAGAATGCGATCAAGTGATCTGCAATTGCTTGAGTTTCGTCATCTGGATCGGTCACGTTAGATGGAGAGTCAAGCAAGGTATCGTTAAATACAATACCCACAACTTTTGCAGGGTCTAACTGAATACCTTTGGTTCCAATACGTTGTTCAACGTGAGTTAATGGCACTGGACCACGTGTTGGACGTGCTTCAGGAATATAAATGTCGTGTAGGCCTTCAAATTCTGTGCTTACAGTGGTGTTGATTTCGATAATGACTTTATCTGCATATTCAACAAAGCTTGCAGAGTTACCTACAGAAGTTGTTGGAATAATTAAGCTGTCTTCAGTAATTGCAACTGCTTCAACAATCGCGATGTCTGGGCGTTTTAGCGTGTTGTTACGCATTTGCTCAACAGTTTCAGACAAGTGTTGGTCAATGAACATAACTTGACCTTGGTTAATTGCTTTACGCAAGGTGTTGTCTACTTGGAACGGCATACGACGAGCCAAAACACCTGCTTCAGTCAATTGCTTGTCTAAATCATTACCAAGACTTGCGCCAGTAATTAAGTCAATTTTTAAAGGGTTGGTTTTAGCGCGTGCCACCAATGCAAGTGGAACAGCTTTTGCTTCACCCGCACGAGTAAAGCCACTCATACCTACGGTCATACCATCTTGAAAGAATTCAGCAGCTTGTTCTGCGCTGATTACTTTGTCGTGGAGGGAGGCTAAACGGATGCGATCTAAAGACATGGCGAACTCTCGTAAAATACTAGACTGATACCGATTGTACCGATCAAAAAAGGTATTTTGCATAGGTGTTAGGCTAAGGTCTAATTTTTTGCCTAAATGGTGGTATAAAAATATAAAATAATACATAAATAATTGAATTTAATCGTTTATTTATATATCAAAAGGTAAATATTACAATTTGTTTGATATATTTTTATACAATTTTGATATGCACCATCTGAATTTTTTACTTTGATCGTCCATCCGATTTGCTGTTGGTCTGAAATTGGTATATAGCAAGCCAGATAGAGATCAAAAGCGTCAGCCGTTTAGAAGTGTTCACTCAAACTTTGTTTGATTTTTTCCAGCGTGCCAACATTATTTTTTTCTTCAACGATTTCAGGTTGTAACGGCAGGGTAATGATGGCTTCAAGACCACCGTGTTCACGGTTTTGAATGGTGAGCTCGCCCTGATGAATATCGACAATACGTTTTACAATTGCCAAACCTAAGCCACTGCCTTGTACAGTACGTGCTTCATTGCCGCGTACAAAAGGCTGCATTAAATCGGCAATTTGGTCTTCTGGAATGCCTGTACCGTTGTCTGCCACGCTAATCCGAATGTGTTCATCCAGCACTTCTGCAGACAACTCAATTGGCTCTGCACCATAGCGTTTCGAGTTATTAATCAGGTTGCCAATCAGACGTTTCAGCGACAAACTGCGCGCCTGAATTAAAGGTAATTCTTGTGCGTTAAAGCGAATATCCAACGGTTTAAATTGAATAATCAATTCCTGCAGCAAAACATTTAAATCGGTTTCTTGTAATTCTTCATCGGAACCATCACGCATATAAGAAATGAATTGATTTAAAATCGCATCCATATCTTCTACATCGTAAATTAAGCCTTCTTTTAAAAAATCATCATCGGGCATCATTTCGGCACTTAAACGAATCCGTGTCAGTGGCGTGCGCAGGTCGTGTGAAATACCTGCCAACATGATACGACGGTCACGTTCAGTCTGTTCCAAGGTATAAATCATGTGATTAAAGGCTTGGTTGACCTCACGAATTTCCTGCGGACCGTGATTGGTTTCTAAATAAGGTGCTTTGCCTGTTTTACTGTAGCTATTGGCGGCATTTTGCAGACGACGCAAAGGACGGTTCAGCTGACGTACTAGAGTTAAAATAATTGCTGCAGCTAACAGTGGAATACCCAAAAGCCAGCCAAAGACCAATTCAGGGCTGTAGTTGGCATAGGTTTTAAGGGGTTCACGTACCCAGTTGCCATTCATTTCTGGGGTTTGAATCCAAATACGCGGGCTTGGTTTGAACTGGAAATAGACCGTGACATCCTGCATTTTTAATTCAGTTGCCAGTTTCTTTTCTATTTGTTGGGTAAAAAACTCTGCAATGACTTTTTCCCGTACATTAGGAAACTCACGTGGATCGGTTACATATTCAATGCCGACCCGATTTTTAAGCCACGCATCGACATCGACTTCGGCTTCATTGTGAAAAATGCGCAAATCTGGATTGTTTAAAATTTCCAGTTCAACCGCTAAATAGCGGGCGTGTTGTTGAATTTCAGGTAAATACAAGGTGCGCCAAAAGAACCACAACGACATAAACAGGCTAAACAACACCACAAAAACCACCAGTACCGTGGTGCGCATGGCTGCAGAGCGTGGTTTGATTTTGTCCAGAAAACGCTCCCAGCGGGTACGTTTCTTTTCAGAATACGCCACATAGTCGGTAAATTCTTGTGGGTCGATGGGTTCGAGTTTCACATCTTGTCCTGTGGCAGAGGTTGTAAAGCGAATTTAGTAAGTGAAATTTTATGATGAATATACTTGTTATTGGAATGTCTGTTCTTTAAATCTAGCACAATGATCGGTGTGCATAAATGTTGATCATTGCATGAAGATGTGAGGCTGAAGCCTCACATCATTTTCAACTTATTCCGCACCATCTGGAACAAATACATAACCGACACCCCAAACCGTTTGAATATAACGTGCACGGGCAGGGTTTTCTTCAATTAAACGACGTAAACGTGAAACCTGAACATCAATCGAACGCTCCATCGCACCCCATTCACGACCACGCGCCAAATTCATTAACTTGTCACGGGTTAAAGGCTCACGAGGATGTTGTACCAACGCTTTGAGTACTGCAAATTCACCTGTAGTTAGGGTCACGACCTGACCTTCACGTGTCAAAGTACGGGTCGATAAATCTAGTGACCATGGGCCAAAACCAACCACTTCCATTTGCTGACTTGGTGCACCTGGTACCTCGCGCACTTGACGACGCAATACAGCACGAATACGCGCTAACAGCTCATTTGGATTAAACGGTTTTGGTAAATAATCATCTGCACCTGCTTCAAGTCCTGCAATACGGTCAGAGTCACTGCCGCGAGCCGTCAGCATAATAATTGGCGTGTCGATGTTAGATTGACGTAAACGACGGCAAATACTTAAACCATCTTCAACAGGCAGCATAAAATCAAGCACGATTAAAGAGAACAGTTCACGCTGTAACAAACGATCCATTTGTGTCGCGTCGTGGGCAGTTTTGACCACAAAGCCCTTATCTTCCAAGAAACGCTGTAACAGGGTACGTAAACGCACATCATCATCGACAACGAGAATGCGTTCAACGCGGTCAGTTTCGCTGTGTACGGTATCTGTTTTTTCAGCAGGTACAACTAAACTCATGATGTGCTCCTTTATTCTTTATTGTCATCGTAAACAAAAAGTTGAGTTGGCTTTGAGTATACGATTCATTGGTATCTATTGCCTATGCTCTAAAGCAACAAATATTGCAGATAAAATCAAGACATAGATACCAAATATATACAGCATTCCCATGCGAAAAACTGACATATTTGTCCGTTTGAGTCTAACATAAGCCTGAATTTTATTTAGATTTATAAAATTTAGCCGAATTGGCAAAAATCGCCAAAAAACCACCATTTATAAAATTCATAAAACAATTGTGGATTTTATAGTCTTGGTCTTTATAATCATGGCTTTTAGTACTTATCCTTGTAGGATCACACACGATGACTGACTTAGTTCAGCAGTTAGCAAAAGAACTTGCCGTACGACCAAATCAAGTAGAAGCTGCCATCAAACTTATTGATGAAGGTGCTAGCGTTCCATTTATTGCACGTTACCGTAAAGAAGTGACGCAAGGTTTAGATGACACGCAGCTACGTCAGCTCGATACACGTTTATCGTATTTACGTGATTTATATGAGCGTCGCGAAAAAGTAATAGAATCACTCAAAGAACAAGATAAATTATCTGATGATTTATTGGCACGGGTTAACGCTGCTGAAACCAAAAATGCTTTAGAAGAAATTTACGCGCCTTACCGTCCAAAACGCACCAGTAAATCGTTTAAAGCTAAAGAAGCAGGTTTAGGCCCAATTGCAGCGCAAATTTTTGCAGAACAGGTTGAGCCAAGCGAAGCTTTAGCAGGCTTTAGTCATGCAGACTATCCTGATGCAGACAGTCAGCTAGATGCGGTACAACACATTCTGATTGATGAATGGGCACAAAATATTGCCTTAACCACAGAATTAAAAGAAATTTTTGCCAAAACAGCGGTATTAAAAAGCTTGGTTGCTTCTGAAGAGAAAAAAGAAGTGGGCAAAAAATTCCGTGATTACTTCGATTTTTCAGAAAACCTCAACAAAGTGCCTTCACATCGCCTATTGGCGATGTTGCGTGGTCGCCAAGAAAACGTCTTGGGTTTAAAAGTTGATGGTGAAGACAGTGCACCTTTGGCACGTATTGAAACTGAATACAATTTAGATCAAATTCAGCCGCAAGCACGTCAGGACTTTTTAAAGCAAACGGCAAAATTGTTCTGGTTGGGCAAAGTGCGTCCACAAATCGAACATTCATTATTGACTGAAAAGCGTTTGGCTGCCGAAGCTGAAGCGATGGATGTCTTTGCAGAAAACTTGCGTCATTTATTGCTCTCTGCACCTGCAGGTGCGCGTTGTACGCTGGGCGTAGACCCTGGCATCCGTACAGGTGTCAAACTGGCTGTGGTGAACCAATCTGGCGATGTGGTTGCACATAGCACGGTTTATCCATTTGCACCTAAAGAAGACAAAGCAGGCGCGATTGAAGAACTTGCACGTTTATGCCGTGAGCACAATGTTGATTTAATCGCGATTGGTAACGGGACTGCAAGCCGTGAAACTGAAGCGGTTGTGGCAGAAATGATGGCGGCGCACAGTGACTTGAAATTAACACGTGTGTCTGTATCTGAAGCGGGTGCATCTGTGTATTCAGCTTCTGAATTGGCATCGCAAGAGTTGCCAGAACTAGATGTGTCGATTCGTGGTGCAGTGTCGATTGCACGTCGTTTGCAAGACCCATTGGCAGAGTTGGTAAAAATTGATCCAAAATCAATCGGTGTGGGTCAGTATCAACATGACGTGAATCAGGCAGGTTTAGCAAAAACCTTAGAAGCTGTGGTAGAAGACTGTGTGAACTCGGTCGGTGTCGATGTCAACACGGCATCTTCAGCAATTTTGGGTTATATCGCAGGTTTGAATAAAGCCATTGCACAGCAAATTGTTGAATACCGTAAAGAACATGGCCGTTTTGACAATCGCCAAGCTTTGAAAAACGTACCGCGTTTAGGCGAACGTACTTTTGAACAAGCAGCAGGTTTCTTACGTATTCAGGCAGGTTCTGAGCCTTTGGATGCTTCTGCAGTGCACCCTGAATCTTATGGTTTAGTAGAAAAAATTGTGGCTGCCAAAGCGACCACGGTTAAAGATATTATTGGTAATACTGAAATTATCCGTTCGGTGAATGCTGAAGAATTTGTGGATGAGCAAGTCGGCTTACCAACTATTCAGGATGTTTTGTCTGAATTGGAAAAACCAGGTCGTGACCCACGTCCTGAATTCCGTACGGCTAAATTCCGTGAAGATATTACTGAAGTGGCGCAGTTGACTGAAGGCATGCAGCTTGAAGGTGTTGTAACCAACGTGACCAACTTTGGTGCTTTCGTGGATGTGGGCGTACATCAGGATGGTTTGGTGCATATTTCTGAGTTGGCCAATGAATTTGTGGCTGATCCGCATAAAGTGGTGAAACCAGGTCAAATTGTTCAAGTGCGTGTGTTGCAGGTTGATGTAGAGCGTAACCGTGTGAATTTATCGATGCGTCCTGAAGGTTCGGCTGCACCTGCAAAAGCAGCGCGTGCACCACGTCGTGATCAAGAACAGCGTACAGAGCGTAAGCCACAAGCGAAACGTCCACAGCAGTCACGTCCTCAGACTGAGCGTCCACAAGCGAAAAAACCACAAGCCGCTAAACCACAAGAAAATAAAATTGGTGGTTTAGGTGCATTGTTGTTACAAGCAGGGATTAAAGGTTCGAAGTAATTTTGAATTGCTCTAACAAAAAGCTCCCGAAATTCGGGAGCTTTTTGTTTTGCAGGAACATTTTTATATACAGATTTTTTGATGGATTTTAAATCAACGGTACAATCCAACTCACCAAAATCAGCATAATTCCCAAATGTCCAAGTTTACGAGTCACTGCGACTAGTTTTGACGGTGGTGCTTCAAGTTGGCGAGCATATTCCTGAAGATTTAAACCTTGTGAGGCTTTGCTGCTAAATAAAAATACGCCCAAATCAATACAAATTAAAATCGTGCCGACATCGGCAACAACCTCTAAAAGTTCATATTCTTGCTGATAAAGCGCCGTTGCAACCTGATAACTCAGAAACAAGGCAAAGGCAAAACAGCCATACTGTAAAATGAGGGCCAGTGCTCGCATAATCCATTCAAAATACTTAAAACAGCTGTGTTATAGCATAAAAATGCGGTGCAATTGAATGTTTTGTTATGGTTGAGATTGTGGATCTTAAATAAGCAATTAACGGATTAAGCCTTGCAGAACAAAACTTGTGGCAATACTGCCTGCTGCCAATTTAGACATGAAATAACTGTAATTAGAAGAGGCAGAAACTTCGGACATCGCACCAGATGAATGCGACATGGACACGGCAAGTTGGCTGCGATAGCCCAATTCGACTAACAAGACCACCAGGCCTGTCAGTGTCATCACTTGAAATGTGTCTACATGATTGCGCGTAAGCTCAGTATATAAGTGATAAAAACTTAAGCCCGCAGCAGAAAAACAAAATAGCTTAAACAGATACAGAGTTTTCATGTGTTGTACCTTTCATTATTGTAATGTCATTTTGAATGCTATTTCTTAAACCAATATTAAAATCACATGAAAAGTTGCGGCTGCACAATTTAAAAATTGTTGAAGTGATGTTGTATTGTTGTGCGCTGTTCAACCTAAGTTGTAAAAACAAATAGGCGACCCGTAGGTCGCCTAAAGCAAAACTTGAATTGTGTATAAATTACCAGTGTTCACCTGGGAACAAGCGCGCATACGCTTTTTGTACCCAGTTCAGTTTTTGCTGCTCGCCCACAGAAGCGGTAGAGCTTGGGAATAAGTTATAACCAATCGACATGAGTTTGTTGTTAATGTCTGGTGCAATCGCATAAGTGATTGAAGCCAAACGACCCAAATGTGTCGCAATTTTCTTCGGACGTTTCACAATCGCATAAGCAATTAAATCTGCCGCTTGCTCAGGTGAAAGGGTGGGCACGTACTTATAAATTTTGGTTGGTGCGATCATTGGGGTACGAACCAATGGCATATACACCGAAGTAATCGCAATTTTGTGTGTATGCGCTTCTGCAGATAGACAGCGACTAAACGCATCCAATGCGGCTTTAGATGCCACATAAGCCGAGAAACGCGTTGCGTTGGCTAATACACCAATCGAGCTGATGTTGATGATGTGACCATCTTTACGGTGCATCATCTGCGGCAAAATATTAAGTACCAAACGCACAGCACCAAAATAGTTGAGCTGCATGGTACGTTCAAAGTCGTGGAAACGATCAACCGACTCATGTACTGCACGACGGATTGAGCGGCCTGCGTTGTTAATTAAAATATCAATATGATCGACAGAGGCAAGAATTTGTTGCGATACAGCATCAATAGAGTCCATATCGTTTAGATCACAAGGGAAAACTGAAGCCTTGCCACCACGTGCTTCAATTTCAGCTTTGACTTGTTCGAGCGTTTCCTGAGTACGTGCCACCAAAAGCACATGCGCACCTGCATCGGCTAGCTTATGTGCCACGGTTAAACCAATACCACTCGATGCACCTGTAATAAGGGCAACTTTACCATTTACACGCTGTTGAAAAAGTTTCTCTAATTTTGGCTTCACGCTAATATTCCTGATTTAGATTCCTGAGTTGTCATTTTTATTGAGATTGACGATTCAAATTTCAGACTGAATTTGAACTGTTTTACTTGGCTTTATGATAGCCGATTGCACAAAAAAAGCTATGGAATAAGTGGTTGAATTTAAAAATGAATTTAGAGTAATTGCTCTATTTTTGTGAGCTGTATATCTTTATTTTTACCATGAAATAAAGCTAATGCAAAGACATACAAAGAAAAATTAAAATAAAAAAGCATCCTGTTGAAATTAATCAGCAGGATGCCAGTACAAAGTTTGAACTGATGAGTTTTTATACGGCTGCTAAAGCTTGCTCTAAATCGGCAATTAAGTCATCGGCATGTTCAATCCCGATGGATAAACGCACCATATCTTCACTCACACCAGCCGCTTTGAGTTCATCTGCACTCAACTGACGGTGAGTGGTGGTTGCAGGGTGGCAAGCCAGACTCTTGGCATCGCCAATATTGACCAAGCGTGTGAATAATTGCAGTGCATCAATAAAGCGGGTTCCGCCTTCACGGCCATCTTGCACACCAAAAGACAGAATTGCAGAAGGTTTGCCTTTCACATATTTTTGTGCCAACGCATGTTGCGGGTGATCTTTCAAACCTGCGTAATTGACCCATTTCACTTTTGGATGTGCCTGTAAATATTCCGCTACTTTTTGCGCGTTTTCAGTATGGCGTTCCATACGCAGGCTTAAGGTTTCTAAACCTTGTAAAATTAGGAATACGTTATGCGGGCTAATCGCTGCACCTGTATTGCGTAGTGGTACTACACGTGCACGTGCAATAAATGCTGCAGCGCCTAAGGCTTCTACATAGTTCACACCATGGTAACTTGGGTCAGGTGTATTTAAGGCTTTAAAACGCTCAGGATATTTGCCCCAAGGGAATTTACCGCTATCGACAATAATGCCGCCAATAGACGTACCGTGACCACCAATATATTTGGTCAGTGAGTGAATGATGATGTCTGCGCCAAAATCAAATGATTTTTGCAAGACAGGCGTGGCTACAGTGTTATCCACCACCACTGGAATGCCGTATTCGTGCGCAATTTTCGCAATCGCTTCAAGGTCAATAATATTGCCCAATGGGTTACCAATGGATTCTACAAAGACCAGTTTGGTTTTGTCATCAATCAGGTCGCGTAAGCTTTCAGGCTGTTGATAATCGAAGAAACGTACTTCAATGCCTTGTTTAGGCAAGGTGTGGGCAAATAAGTTGTAAGTACCGCCGTATAAAGTTGATACTGAAGCAATGTTATCGCCTGCTTCGGTAATGGTCTGAATTGCGTAGGTAATTGCAGCCATACCCGATGCTAAAGCCAATGCGCCAATCCCGCCTTCAAGTGCTGCAACACGTTGCTCCAATACTGCAGTGGTTGGGTTCATAATACGGGTGTAAATATTGCCTTGTACTTTTAAATCAAATAAATCGGCACCATGTTGCGTATTATCAAAGGCATAAGAAGTGGTTTGGTAAATAGGCACAGCCACGGCTTTGGTGGTTGGTTCTGGGCTATAGCCTGCATGAATGGCCAAAGTTTCGTCTTTATAGGTCATGTTTACTTCATCTTCGTGAGTTAAATTGGTTTGAGTCTAGCACTTTTAAATATGAAAGAAAGTGTAAAAATGCTGCAATATTTAGCTGTAAATTTGATATAGCAGGCAAAAAGTCCTGTGCTTATCCGCTGATCGCTAGAGTTGTAACAAAGCATGCAAGATGTTTGTGGTGTCTTATTTTTTCTCCGTATTCAGGTATAATACCCGATTATTTTTTCGCTCATTAGAGCAGGGGCTGCTCATCTGAGCCCCAGATTTGGTTTTCTATTGAGGAGTCCTACGTGGCCCAATATATTTATACGATGAACCGAGTGTCGAAAATGGTTCCGCCTAAGCGCGAAATCTTGAAAGACATCTCCTTATCATTTTTCCCAGGTGCGAAAATTGGTGTGCTTGGTTTAAACGGTGCAGGTAAATCGACTTTGCTCCGTATTATGGCGGGCGTAGATAAAGATTTCTCTGGTGAAGCTCGTGCACAGCCAGGCATCAAAATTGGTTATCTTGAGCAAGAACCACCACTAGACCCGAGCAAAGATGTACGCGGCAACGTGGAAGATGGTGTGCGTGAAGCTTTAGATGCTTTAGAGCGTTTAGACCAAGTTTTTGCAGAATATGCAGATCCAGATGCAGATTTCGACAAACTTGCAAAAGAGCAAGAGAAGTTAGAAGCGATTATCCAAACTTGGGATGCACACAACCTGAACAATCAGCTTGAACAAGCAGCGGCAGCATTAAATTTGCCAGCTTGGGATGCTGATGTTAACAAATTATCGGGTGGTGAGCGTCGTCGTGTGGCTTTATGCCGTTTGTTATTGTCTAAACCAGACATGCTGCTTCTAGACGAGCCGACGAACCACTTGGATGCAGAATCTGTATCTTGGTTAGAGCGTTTCTTAAAAGACTTCCCGGGTACGATTGTGGCAATTACCCACGACCGTTACTTCTTGGATAACGTTGCAGAATGGATTTTAGAACTTGACCGTGGACATGGTATTCCATATCAAGGTAACTACTCTTCATGGTTAGAGCAGAAAAATAACCGTTTAGAGCAAGAACAGAAGCAAGAAGAATCTTTTGCTAAAGCCTTGAAAAAAGAATTGGAATGGGTACGTTCCAATGCGAAAGGCCAGCAAAAGAAAAACAAAGCGCGTATGGAGCGTTTTGAAGAGCTTAACTCGCGTGAATTCCAACAGCGTAACGAAACTTCTGAAATTTATATTCCACCTGGCCCACGTTTAGGGAACAAAGTGGTGGAAGTGGAAAACATCAGCAAGTCATTTGGTGATCGCTTACTTTACGAAAACCTTTCCTTTACTGTGCCGCCTGCAGCGATTGTGGGGATTGTCGGTCCAAACGGTGCGGGTAAAACGACTTTATTCCGTATGATGACTGGCGAGCAGCAACCTGATACGGGCAGCGTGACTTTAGGTGACTCGGTAAAAGTGGCTTATGTCGGTCAGATTCGTGACACTCTAGATGATGACAAAACTGTTTGGGAAGAAGTTTCTGGAGGTTTAGACATTTTGAAAGTGGGCGATTATGAAATTGCATCGCGTGCTTATATTGGTCGCTTTAACTTTAAAGGTCAGGATCAGCAAAAACGCGTTGGTGAATTGTCGGGTGGTGAGCGTAACCGTTTACAACTGGCAAAAATTCTACAGCAGGGCGCAAACGTGATCTTGCTGGATGAGCCATCAAACGACTTGGATATTGAAACTTTACGTGCACTGGAAGATGCAATTTTAGTCTTCCCAGGTACAGTGATGGTGGTATCGCACGACCGTTGGTTCCTAGACCGTATTGCAACGCACATCTTGTCATTCGAAGATGAGCAACCAGAATTCTTTACAGGTAATTATACTGAGTTTGAAGAATATCGCCGTAAGAAATATGGTGATGATCTGGCAACCAAACGTAGCAAATACCGTAAAATTGGCGCTTAAGTCTAAAAACTTGAGTTCTCATTAAAAAAACCAGCCGAGAAGGCTGGTTTTTTTATATTTGCTCGATGATGTGGTCTTGTGATCAACCTAGCAACATTTTTCTTAATCTAGATGTAGACCAGTGAGGTTTAAACTTCCCACTCATGTGCACATTCACGGCACTTCCATTTTTTTTGTGACTGCATAAAGGCTTGCATAGAAATTTTGAAATCAGGCAAATCACGATAAAATAAGAAACCTGCAATTACACACAGCACAAATACCGCCACAGTAATGCTTTGTAAGGTTGTGCCTGCACCATCACCAAAAATCCACATGGCGATACTGATCAAGACAAGAAGTAATAAGACAAATACCGCTGGAATAAGCATCACCAAGCTTTTTGGCACCACAGGACGCGGTGTTGTTTGACCTGCCTGCGCAACAGGCATGATTTTTGGGCTTTGACATTTAGGGCATCGGTATTGCATTACAACTCCAAAATTCTAATCTGATCGTTATTCTAACCAAATGTACGGCAAATCAAAAACAGTCTGTCAGAAAACAGGGCAATAAAAAAGCCCAAGTCATTGCTTGAGCTTCTTTATAAGATGAAGATAAGTGCTTTATATTCATCTTGAATATGGCGTCCCTACGGGGATTCGAACCCCGGTTACCGCCGTGAAAGGGCGATGTCCTAGGCCTCTAGACGATAGGGACTTGATGAGGCAACACAGGTAAAGCCTTATTTAAACTTGGTGGAGTCAAGCGGGATCGAACCGCTGACCTCTACAATGCCATTGTAGCGCTCTACCAACTGAGCTATGACCCCAGTCTGTGTGAGCGCAATATTAGGGCTATTGCGCGCACACGTCAACAAAAAAATGAATTAAGCTGGATCAATTGCATCATTTTTCGGCAATTTGATGCTTTCATTCAGTTTTTCCCAGACTTTAACTTCTTTTTTGCTTGGTCCGCCAACCACTTCTAAGGCATGACGCAAACGCGCAAAGGTCAGGTCTGGACCAATGGTGACCATGGTTTGCATCACAGGTGTAGATGCGGTTGAACCTGCAATTGCAATAAAGAACGCAGGCATGAAATCACGCAATTTGATTTCCATTTGGTTGGCTAAATCCATTAGGGTTTGGCTCACCGTGTCGTTGTTCCAAGTAAATAGACTTTCTAAACGCCAAATTGCAAATTGTAGGCTTTGACGCACTTGTTCTTCAGACAGTTTTTTACTTTCAAACTGTTCCTTGCTTAAGCTTGGGAAATGGTTGAAGTAATGTGCAGACCAATTGACCGCTTCTGAGAGTAAATTAATACGCGGTTGAATCGCGGCAGCAATCTCTTCCAATTTGGCACGATCTGCTTTCCAAGCCAATAAGGTATCTAACAGCTCAGCAGGTGAAAGCGCTTTAATCCATTGACCATTCAGCCAATTGAGTTTTTCCACATCAAAGATAGGGCCGCCTAGTGAAACACGTTGAATATCAAAGTGTTCAATCATTTCGGCTAAGGTGAATTTTTCACTTTCATCTGGCATTGACCAACCCATGCGACCTAAATAGTTCAGCAAAGCTTCAGGTAATACGCCAATGTCTTTGTAGTAGTTGATTGAAGTTGGGTTTTTACGTTTAGATAATTTTGATTTGTCTGGGTTACGCAACAATGGCATGTGGCATAACACAGGCATATCCCAACCAAAATATTGATAAAGCAATTGGTGTTTCGGTGCCGATGGAATCCATTCTTCACCACGAATCACGTGAGTGATTTGCATCAAATGGTCATCGACCACGTTGGCCAAATGGTAAGTTGGCAAGCCATCTGTTTTCAGCAAAATTTGCATATCGACTTGCGCCCATGGAATTTCCACTTCACCGCGCAGCATGTCATTAAATTTACATACGCCTTCGGTTGGCACTTTCATACGAATAACATGCGCTTCGCCTGCCGCTAAACGACGCTGCACTTCATCTGCAGACAAGTTTAAACCACGACCATCGTAGCGCGGGCTTTCACCACGTGCTTGTTGTTCTGCACGCATTTGATCTAGTTCTTCGCTAGTAGCGAAGCAATAGAAAGCATGCCCTTGTTCAACCAATTGCAAGGCGTATTGCTTATAAATATCCATACGTTCAGATTGGCGATACGGTGCATGTGGGCCGCCGATATCTGGACCTTCTGCCCAATTTAAGCCTAACCAACGCAATGAATCCAAAATCATTTTTTCAGATTCAGGGGTTGAGCGCAGTTGGTCAGTATCTTCAATACGAAGAATAAATTCACCACCGTGTTGTTTGGCAAAACATAAGTTAAACAAGGCGATATACGCTGTTCCCACGTGCGGGAAACCAGTAGGAGAAGGCGCGATACGAGTACGAACAGTCATAAGCAAAAATTAATTCAAAATGTAAATTGCAACCATTATAACGAAAAAGCCCAAGTACTTAATGTTAAATTCAACATTCTGTACTTGGGCGTTTCAACTGCATTTGAAAAGGGGATCAAAGGCAGTGAATTTAATGCGGAGTTATGAGTTATCTTGCGGGAATAAGGCTTGTACAAAACGGCTAAAACGCTGATTTTGCAAGGCAAAGAAATTTTGAGTTGGAGCGACATGAATGGAAGTCAGCACTTTTAAATCATTATTTGATTCAAACTTTTGCTTGTCTGCCTGTTTTTGTTGGGTAAGGGCTTTTTCAATTAAAGACCCCTTTTCCGCAGTTAAATGGGTTTTACTTTCAGCAGATTTGATCACTGCACTGTGACCGACTGTACTTAAGCTGAGTAATACTGCGAACATGAGTTTAGATTTCATTTTGATTCCCCCTTTCCTTTATGAGTGAACTCACAATTTATAAATTGTTTTAATCACTTTAATATTTAATCACAAAAATCATAACAAAAGTAGATTTGCGTCACACTCTTAATAAGATCTTTATCATCATTTACTCACTATATACCGATTTTTCAGATGATCTTTGATTTAGAACATGTTGTAACAAACAACTGTGGAGATATCGTGAAGATTGTTACAAAAGTCACAATAAAATAGTTTTGAAGCGGGTTTGATTGCTGTGATGTCGCTTATTTTACCGTTGAGTCTAAAAACGGATCAAAGTTTTATTCACTTTTTATATATCTAATCCATAAAAAGGTATAAATTTGGAATAAACGCCGCATCTTGAATTAAATTGATTAAAAACAATTAATTAAAGCTAAATTATTTGAATTTAATCATTTTTTGCATGTTTTTTACAAATTGCGCAGCGCCTGAGCATTGCATATATTGAGCGACAGATTAAAGGTGATGTGTGCTGTAATGAAAACTCAATTGAAAGCTTTATTGGCTGCTGCGCTATTGGCAACAGGTTTTGCTGCAACGACTGCTCAGGCTGCAGATCGTCAGTTTTTAAATGTATCGTATGATGCGACCCGCGAATTTTATGATGAATTTAACAAGTCGTTTGGTCAGTACTGGAAAAAACGTACAGGTTTAGACGTCAACTTTAAACAATCACATGGTGGTTCAGGCAAGCAAGCGCGTTCTGTGGTCGATGGTTTAAAGGGCGATGTCGTAACTTTGGCATTGGCGAATGACATTGAAGAAATTGTAAAGTCAGGTCAAATCCAAGCAGGTTGGCAAAAAGAATTTCCTCATAACTCTGCGCCTTATACCTCGACCATCGTCTTTATGGTGCGTAAAGGCAATCCGAAAAACATTAAAGACTGGAATGACTTAACCAAACCAGGCGTACAAATTATTACCCCTAACCCGAAAACAGGTGGTTTGCCACGTTGGGTGTATTTATCGGCTTGGGGTTATGCAGAAAAGCAGCCGGGCGGCTCTAAGGCCAAAGCGCAAGAATTTGTGGGCAAGATGTACCACAATGTAAAAGTGATGGATTCGGCAGCACGTGCGTCGATGACTACATTTGCTGAACGTGGCATTGGTGATGTGTTGTTGACTTGGGAAAATGAAGCCCTTGTAACTTTAAAAACCTTAGGCAAAGACAAGTTTGATATTGTTTATCCATCTATTTCTATTTTGACTGAACCTTCGGTGGCAATCGTAGACCGCACAGTAGAAAAAAATGGCAATAAATGGTTAGCGACAGGCTATATCAACTATTTATATTCACCTTTAGGTCAGGAAATGGCGGCTAAGCATTTCTACCGTCCACGTAATGAAAAAGTCCTTGCAAAATATGCAGCACAATTCCCGAAATTAAAAACCTTCACGATTGATGAAGTGTTCGGTGGCTGGGAAAATGCACAAAAAACACATTTTGTGAATGGTGCGATTTTCGACCAAATTTATAATACTAAGCGTTAAACAGATATCCATTTTCGGCTAATCTTTTATTGGATTGGCACACAAAAAAATCTCTACGGAGATTTTTTTGTGCTTTAAAAAAGTCAAAAACGGTTTTCCCTATGGAAAGTAATATTTATCTACAAAAAGACGTTTGGAGCTTTGCCAAAACAAGGTAATAATGTGCAGTTACATTTTAGCTGTATTGATTGAACCTTATGTCGCATATTTCTGTATTACTTCATGAAACTGTTGATGCCGTGTTGGCAGATCGCAATACAGGAATTTATGTCGATGCCACCTTTGGACGAGGTGGACACACGCGTTTGTTGTTATCCAAATTGGATGCGCAGGCACGAGTCTATGCCTTTGATAAAGATCCACAAGCTTTGGCCGTGGCAGCAGAATTGGCGCAGCAAGATTCGCGCTTTCAGATTATTCATGCCAGTTTTGCCGATATGCAGCAAGCGTTGAATGATTTGGGCGTCACTCAGGTCGATGGTGTGATGGCCGATTTAGGCGTGTCGTCACCACAGCTAGATCAGGCAGAACGCGGTTTTAGCTTTATGAAAGATGGCCCGCTTGATATGCGTATGGACAACTCACAAGGCCCGACTGCGGCAGAATGGCTGGTGGATATTGAAGAAGAAGCCTTAGCCAATGTGATTTTTCAATATGGTGAAGAGCGTTATAGCCGCCGTATTGCCAAAGCCATTAAACAGGCGGGTTATATTGAAACTACCGCACAATTGGCTGAAATTGTAAAAGTTGCCCATCCGAAGTGGGAAAAAAACAAACACGCTGCAACACGTACTTTTCAGGCAATTCGTATTGCGATTAATAAAGAATTAGAAGATATTGAAAACTTCTTGCCGCAAGCCGTTGAGGTGTTAAAACCCGAAGGTCGTTTGGCGGTAATTAGCTTCCATTCTTTGGAAGATCGTTTAATTAAACAGTTTATTCAAAAAGAATCGAGCCTGCCTGAAGATTCGGGTTGGGGCTTGCCACAACAGCAACAAGATACACGTCGATTGAAAAAAATATCACGTGTGC
The DNA here is from genome assembly GCF_013418565.1 of Acinetobacter sp. YH12135. Taxonomy (NCBI): domain Bacteria; kingdom Pseudomonadati; phylum Pseudomonadota; class Gammaproteobacteria; order Moraxellales; family Moraxellaceae; genus Acinetobacter; species Acinetobacter sp. YH12135. Next base: position 112,580 of record NZ_VPBU01000005.1, on the reverse strand, counting down.
GTGCCAGTGATGAAGAAGTCAAAGCCAATCCACGCTCACGCAGCGCATGGCTACGTGTTGCAGAACGATTAGCTTGAAAAGGCCAATAATGAAAACTGAAACCGTTAAAAAAAATCAATCTCAAGTGCGACTGAAAAAAATGGTCGCCTATTTTATTTTATTGGCGCTGGTGTTTATCAGCGCGATTATGGTGGTGTTTCAAGTGTTTGAATATCGCCATGATTATCGTGAGCTGAGTTCTTATATGCGCGAGCGAGATGACTTAAATGCCGAATGGGGGCGTTTGTTAATTGAACAGCAGACCTTTGGTGCAACTGCACAAATTGGCACCCGTGCGGTGACGCAACTGCGTATGTATTCACCGCCCGCACCGCAAACTGTGGTGATTTCTTTGCCGACAACCTCAGAACAACAATAAGGCGAGTTGCACATGGTCGATACGCGTAAAAAGCAAACCCGAAAGAAACAGCAATCGGTAACTGGAAAAAATGCCATTCATGTAGAAATGTGGCGTTTTTACTTAATGTGGGCTGTGGTACTGCTGGTGTTCGTGGCACTGGTGGGACGTGCTTTTTATGTGCAAATTGTGAACCATGACTTCTTACAAAACAAAGCCAATGCCAATATTTTAAGAACAGAAAAGCTCAAAGCTATGCGCGGGGTGATTTATGATCGCCACGGTGTGCCTTTGGCAATTAGTACCCCTGTAATGAAAGTGGTGATTGATCCACGTGATTATTTTGACAATAAAAAACTGTTTGAAGAAATTACAGCCGAGTTGGAAAAAAATCCGACCAGTCGTAAATTGCAGCGTCAATTGCCAGATAAAAACTTGAATTTAGATGAACTTGCCGATGCAGTTGGGATGGATCGCCAAGAACTGAAAAATAAAATGAACGAGCGTCCGCGTTCACGTTATTTGGTTTTACAAAAAGAAGTGCCGCCGCAACAGGCAGAGCTGATTCTAAAACGTAATTTCCAAGGGGTATATACCGAGAAAAACTATAAGCGTTATTACCCGCAGCCACAGCCGAATGCACAAATTATTGGTTTGACCAATAGTGAAGGCACAGGCATTGAAGGCTTGGAAATGCAGCTAAATACCCGCTTGGCAGGCGTGGATGGCGAACAGCAAATCGTGCGCGATAAAAAGGGTAACCGTGTCAAAGACCCAGAAGTGGTGAGAGAGGTTGAACCGGGCGAAAATATTACCCTGAGTATCGACTCACGTTTGCAATACATTATGTATCGTGAATTGACTGCAGCAGGGGTGGCAAATAATGCCCGTTCAGCCACAGCAATTGCGGTAGATGTGAAAACGGGTGAAATTTTGGCGATGACCAGTTGGCCGTCGTATAACCCGAATGACAAAAAAAGTTTGTCCAATAAAGATGCCATGCGTAACCGTGGTGCGGTGGATTCTTTTGAACCGGGTTCGACCATGAAGCCTATGACGGTGGCAATGGCACTGGAAAGTGGCAAATATTCACCGAATACCGTGGTCAATTTAAGTGGTGGTTCAATGCGGGTGGGTAATCACACCATTCGTGATACCCACAATTATGGCTCACTGACTTTGGCGGGAATTATCCAAAAATCGTCAAACGTGGGTGTGGCGAAAATTGCTTTATCTTTACCGTATGCAACCTTACCGACTTTTTATAAGCGTTTAGGGTTTGGTGCGCGTTCTGCAGTGAAATTTCCGGGTGAAAGTGCAGGTTTAATTTTGCCGCCAAGCAAGTGGAATGTGTCGGAAGTGGCGACCATGTCTTATGGTTATGGTTTGAACGCCACTGTGCTGCAATTGGCAGATGCCTATGCCATGCTTGCCAATAAAGGCGTAAAAATGCCGCTGAGTTTATACAAATTAGAAGAACAGCCTAAAGGCGAACAAATTGTTGATGCTAAAATTGCCGATCAAGTTCTACTGATGATGGAAGCCGTAACGTTACCCGGTGGTACGGCACGTCAAGCCAATATTCCAGGCTATCGGGTTGCAGGTAAAACGGGAACAGCGCATAAACTTCGTGCAGACCGCAAAGGCTATTCACAGACTGAATATCGTGCCTTGTTTGCTGGGGTTGCGCCAGTCAGTGATCCGCGTTTAGCCATGGTTGTCGTGGTGGAAAATCCAACAGGACAGTATTATGGTGGTTTGGTGGCAGCGCCTGTATTTGCTCGTGTGATGCAAGAATCTTTACGTTTAATGAACGTACCTTTAGATAAACCTTTAGAAACTCCCAACATCCAATAACAGGTGACGCATGTCTATCAGCTTTCAAAATATTTATCGCAGTTCCCGCGTTGCAGATTGGATGATACAAGACTTTCAGGGCTTTCAACTCGACAGCCGCCATGTGACAGCAGGGCAAATTTTTATTGCCCTGACCAGTTTGTCGCAGCCTGAAAAAACCGCACAATTTGCACAAGCAGCTTTAGATCAAGGTGCTTTGGCGGTGATTTCGGAAACTGAACTGGCAGTTGCCAATAATTTGGTGGTGCCAGATGTGCGTCAGCGCATGGGACAGTGGCAAAAACAATATTTACAAGCACGACAGCCTGTACCTTTAGCGCGTATGCTTGCAGTCACGGGCACCAATGGTAAAACCACGATTTCCCGCTTAATTGCTGAGTTGTTAATGTTACAAGCCCAACGCTGTGCGGTAATGGGCACCACAGGCAACGGAATTTTGCCTAATTTGGAAGCTTCAACACATACCACTTTAGATGCCTTGCAACTGCAAAATGCTTTATACAGCTATGCACAACAGGGGGCAAAATTTGCCGCAATTGAAGCCAGTTCACATGGTTTGGAGCAAGGGCGCTTAAATGGCTGCGATATTGAAATTGCGGTATATAGCAACCTGAGCCGTGATCATTTGGATTATCACGGTACTTTAGAGGCGTATGCTGCAGCCAAAGCCATGCTGTTTCAGTTTGCCAGTTTAAAAGTTGCAATTGTCAATTTAGATGATGAATATGCTGGGATCATGTTGCAAGCGGCGCAACAGAACCCTGCGCAACCGAAAATTTTGACTTATTCCACGCAGCAAGCGGCAGACTATCAAGTACAGCAGATTGAATACAGTCTGAATGGTGTACGTTTCCATCTACAAACTGCTACGGCAGAATATGTGGTGCAAAGTCCGTTGCTCGGACATTTTAATGTTGAAAACTTGGTCGCGAGTTTAATCGCAGCAGAGCAAGCAGGTTTTGCATTACAGGATTTAATACACACGACTGCACAACTTAAAGGCGCACCGGGGCGTATGCAAGTGTTGCGTGATGCAGAGCGTTTATTTGTGGTGGATTATGCCCACACGCCAGATGCCCTAATTCAAGTGTTGCAAACCTTAAAACGCCATGTCAGTGCACAGCTTTGGGCGGTGTTTGGCTGCGGTGGAGATCGGGATCGTGGTAAACGCCCACTGATGACCCAAGCGGCATTGGACTATGCCAATGTTGTGCTTTTGACTTCTGATAACCCGCGTACGGAAGATCCTTTACAAATTTTTGCCGATATGCAGACAGGTGTCGATTTGTCGGTGGCACAGAGCCATGAAATTCATGATCGTCGTGAAGCGATTAAATATGCAGTCAAACATGCACAGTCAGGCGATATTGTCTTGATTGCAGGCAAAGGTCATGAAAACTATCAAGAAATAGATGGGGTAAGACACTGGTTTGACGATGTGGTTGAAGTGCAATCTGCGATAGATGCACAGCATTGTTCACCTTCTGCTTATCCTGCCCAATAAGGAATTTGTATGCACACTTCCACCACCAGTACCGCAATTTTAGAACCTTGGACTGCCGAACAACTCAAACAGGCAACACAGGGTTATTGGTTCAATGGGCAAGCACCGCAAGGCGAGATTAAACGTATTTTAACCGATTCACGCCATGCTGAAGCAGGCGATGCCTTTTTGGCTTTAAAAGGTGAGCGTTTTGATGCGCATGATTTTGTAGCACAAGTAGCGACTCAGGGCTGTTCTATGGCAATTGTCAGCCAGCCTGTAGACGCAGATATTTGCCAATTGGTCGTGCCTGATACCCGTTTAGCTTTAGGACACTTGGGCGCATTTCGTCGTCAGCAGCATCCTCAATTAAAAGTGATTGCGTTAACAGGCAGTAGCGGTAAAACCACCACTAAAGAAATGCTCGGTAGTATTTTGTCACGTTTGGCACCGACTTTAATTACCCGTGGCAACCTGAATAATGACTTGGGTGTGCCGATGATGTTATTGGAGTTGAATGCTAGCCATCAATATGCAGTGATGGAATTAGGCGCCAGTCATCAAGGTGAAATCGATTACACCTCAAACTTGGTGCAGCCGCAGGTGGCAGGCATTATCAATATTGGTACTGCGCATTTGGGTGAGTTTGGTGGACGTGAGGGCATTTGTCGGGCTAAGTCTGAAATTTATGCACACATTGCCCTACAAGGCACGGCCATTGTCCCTGCTGGCGATGATTTTGCCGAACAGATTCAGCAAGCGGTTCAGTCGGAACAGCGTCTAAGTTTTGGTGAAGGTGGTGATGTGTTTGCGACAGACATTCAGTTGCAGCCACAATCGGCAAGTTTTTGTTTAAATACTGCCCAAGGTGTGCGTCAGGTTCATTTGCCATTTGCAGGTGAACACAATGTTCAGAATGCTACGGCTGCTGCCGCTTTTGCACTGGCAATTGGCGTAAGTTTAGATGATATTGTCGCAGGCTTAGAACAGGCGCAGGGGGCAAAAGGTCGTTTGAACTTTATTCAGCAAGGCACCCATTTATTTATTGATGACACCTATAATGCCAATCCAACCTCTATGCGTGCTGCAGGCGAAGTCCTTGCACAGCAAACAGGTGTGCGGGTTATGGTGATCGGTGATATTGGCGAACTGGGCAATAGCGCAGCACAACAGCACTATATGTTGGGGCGTGATTTGGTGTCTATTCGTGGCATCAACTTTGTGGTGGCAGTTGGTGAATTTGCACCAGCGACCCAAGAAGGTGCACGTAGTACCCAATATGGAAAAAAATTACAGGCTTTTGTCACTCAAGAACAAGCCTTGCCGTTTTTAATTGATTTGGTAAAAACACATCAACCTCAGTCCATGAGTTTCCTATTTAAAGGTTCTCGTTATACCCATATGGAAACGTTGATGGCTGCATTGATGGAGAAAATTTAAATGCTGTTATGGTTATTTGAACAGCTGGCGGGCTATAACAGCTCGTTTCAGGTGGTTCGTTATTTAACATTACGTTCATTACTGAGTGTATTGACTGCGCTTGGCATCGGTTTGGTGCTAGGCCCTGTGATGATTCGTAAACTGCAAGCATTAAAATACGGTCAGGCAGTCAGCTCTTATGCACCTGAAGGGCATGCCAAAAAAATGGGTACGCCAACCATGGGCGGGGTATTAATCCTGCTTTCCATTGGTATTTCGACCCTATTATGGGCAGATTTATCTAACCCTTACGTCTGGATTGTACTGGCGGTCATGGTCATTTTTGGCGCTGTAGGCTGGGCAGATGACTGGATTAAAATTCGCTACAAAGACAATGCGGGTTTGCCTGCGCGTAAAAAATTCTTCTGGACTTCGGTAGCATCATTGGGTGCGGGTATTGCGTTGTATGTGATTGCAACCCAACAGCCAAATCCTGCACAAACCGCAGATATGTTGGATGTGTTGATTCCATTCTTTAAAGATTTCAGCATTCCATTGTCTTTGATTCCACTCGGTATTGGCTTCATTATCTTTACCTATTTGGTAATTAACGGTGCCTCAAATGCGGTGAACCTGACTGATGGTTTAGATGGCTTGGCAATTATGCCAATCGTATTAGTTGCAGCAGGTTTGGGCGTATTTGCCTACTTGGCGGGGGATGTTCGTTTTGCCGATTATCTGCATATCCCTTATGTGAAATATGCGTCTGAGTTGGTGGTGATTTGTGCCGCGATGATTGGAGCAGGCTTGGCCTTCCTGTGGTATAACGCGCATCCAGCACAAGTCTTTATGGGCGATGTCGGTGCACTGTCTTTAGGGGCAATGCTGGGTACGATTGCCGTCATGGTACGTCAGGAAATCGTGTTTGCGATTATGGGTGGGGTGTTTGTAGTTGAAGCGATTTCGGTATTCCTGCAAATTGGTTCACTACGTATGCGCAATAAACGGGTATTCTTAATGGCGCCGTTGCATCACCACTATGAAAAGAAAGGCTGGCGTGAAACTCAAGTGGTGATTCGCTTCTGGATTATCACAATTATGCTGGTGGTTTTAGGTTTAATGACTTTAAAATTACGTTAAGCCTATCCAACCGAAAATTTTAAAAGTCGGCACTCGCCGACTTTTTTATGTGGTTCACTCTGGAGAAAATGATGAATTTGCTGATGTGTCCTGTGTGTCGTCAGGTATTGCAACTGCATGATCGAACGTGGCGTTGTGCCAACAATCACAGCTATGATGTTGCGAAACAAGGCTACGTCAATTTGCATGTGGTGCAGCATAAGCACAGTAAAAATCCGGGGGATACACCTGCTTCGGTGCAGGCACGTCGCGCATTTTTAAGTGCAGGGCATTATGCGCCCTTGCAACAGGCAGTGGTGCAAAAAATTCGCACCTTACGCATCGAAAATTTGTTGGATATTGGCTGTGGTGAAGGCTATTACACCGCTGCCATGCAAGGCGAAGTGTTGCAGTGTGTCGGGGTGGATATTGCCAAGAATGCCGTACAAGTGGCGGCGAAACTGAATCCCGCAGTGACTTGGGTGGTGGGGACAGGGGCAACTTTGCCTGTTTTAGAACATTGTATTGATTTATGTGCCAGCTTGTTTAGCCCAATTCCGCAACAGGAAATTTTACGGGTTTTAAAACCACAAGGCTATTTGTTGGTAGTAACGCCTGCGCCTGAGCATTTATTGGCGATGCGTCAAGCGTTGTTCGAAGAGGTAAAGCCACATGAACCCGAAAAATTTATCACCCAATTACAAACTACTTTTGATTTGATTGATGCCAGCGTGGTGGAAACACCATTACAGCTCAATCAAAGCGATTTAATTCATTTAATTGCTATGACACCTTATGCCTATAAAGCCAAAGCAGAGCGCCGTCAGGCATTGGAACAGCGAACCCAGTTTGACGTGACAGCACAGCATCAAATTTATCTGTTTCAGAAAAAATAAGTTTGAATAGCCCATAAAAAAGCCCTCATCTTTGCATAAGAGGGCTTTTTTCTGACTGCTTGTCTGTGGTTATAAGACTTCGTCAATTAAGTTTTCTAAAGCATCGGGAGCAGGTTTGGCTGCATTGGGTTTAGCAGGGTTGTTGCTTGGCGCTTGCATGGCAGGCGGTGCAGCATTGTCAGGAATTAACACTTCCTCGCCTGGTAAGTCGTCAAAATCACGCTCAGGCGCACGTGCTGGCGCAACAGGTGCAGGTCGATACAGTGGACGTGCCAATGGCGGTGAAGCACGATAATCCTGCTTCTGTTCTGCATTCATTTGATTGAGTTCATGTTGTGGCGCTTTGGCTTTGCTGTCTAAACTGACCCATGCTTCAGGTGTGCCTTTAAGTGCATTGCCCATAAAGTCTGTCCAAATTGGCAGCGCTGCAACCCCCCCATATTCACGACGTCCTAAAGTTGTTGGTTGGTCAAAGCCCACCCAAGCCACAGTCACCAGTTTGCCGTTGAAACCTGCGAACCAAGCGTCTTTTGCATCGTTGGTGGTTCCTGTTTTACCGCCAATATCACCACGACCAATTCTGAGCGCAGCACGTCCAGTACCATGTTGAATTACGTCACGTAAAATATTGGACATATCATACGCCGAGCTAGATTTTAAAATACGTTGTGCCTGTTTGTACTGACTACGCTCTGCCAATAAGTTCGAGTCTTGTTCAGCTTGTGCCAGTTTTTTATTGGTCACTTCAATCACTTCATCATCTGGTGTGGTGGCTTCGGCGCTTTCAGTCGTTTGTTCTTTGGAATTAATACAAGCAATACACGCATATTCAGGATTGGCTTGATAAATCACCTTGCCATAAGCATCTTCAATACGGTTAATGAAGTGCGGTTGAATACGGTAACCCCCATTGGCAAAAGTGGCATAGCCCGTTGCCATTTGAATAGGCAAAACTTGTGGTGTACCCAATGCAATGGTGTAGTTACGCGGAATCTGATCTTCCTGCAATCCAAAATCCATGAATAGTTGGCGGGTACGCTCAATACCGACTTCTTGTAATAAGCGTACCGAAACCGTGTTACGAGATAAATAGAGAGCACGACGTAACGGAATCATGCCTAAATGGCGACCATCGGAGTTACGTGGTGACCATTTACCAATGGTGATTGGACTGTCATTGACCATGGTGTGTGGCGTCATACCACGCTCTAAAGCCAGAGCATACACAAAAGGTTTAATGGTAGAACCAGGTTGACGCCAACCTTGTAAAGTACGGTTGAACTTAGATTGATAGAAATTATATCCACCGACCAACGCTTCAATGGCACCATTATTTGGGTTAATTGCGACCAATTGACCTTGCACTTTCGGTACTTGTACCAATGACCAAGCGGTTTTATTTTCATTTGGACGTAAACGGACAATATCTTTGACTTTTACAATCTGTGCCGCGCGACTTGGCGCATTGCCTACACTGTTGGCATTGCGATAGGGGCGTGCCCAAGACATACCTGACCACGGTACAGTAACCGTTGTGCCATCTTGCATTAACGCTTCAAAAGAATTATTCAGCACTTTGCTGACTTGCGCAGGGTAGGTGTTGGCATAAGCACGAAACTCGTTCAGCGGTTTGTCGTGTGCCTCTGCGCCACGCCAACCGTGGCGACGGTCATAGGCTTCTAAGCCTTCTTGAACCGCCTGTTCTGCATACATCTGACGTTTGCTGTCTACCGTCGTATAAACTTTATAGCCTGAATCAACAGCTTGTTCGCCAAATTTACTGACCAGTTCAGCACGTACCATTTCCCCAATATACGGATGTTTATTGCTGATGCTGCGGTCTGGCATATCTAAATTAATCGGTTCAGCAATGGCTTTTTGGTATTCATTTTGGTTGATATAGCCCAGTTGCAGCATACGTCCCAAAATCCAGTTGCGACGCTCCAAAGCACGCTCAGGATTCACCACTGGATTGTAGCGTGAAGGTGCTTTAGGTAAGCCTGCAATCATCGCCATTTGTGCAATTGTCAGCTCTTCTAAGCTTTTGTTGTAATAAATTTTGGCAGCTGCCGCGATGCCATAGGCATTTTTACCCAAAAAGATTTTATTGACGTATAAAGTCAAAATTTCTTCTTTGCTCAGGTTCTGTTCAATTTTACGCGCTAAAAAGATTTCGGTGAGTTTACGCTTTAAAGTACGATCAGGGCTGAGATAATAGTTTTTTGCCACTTGCATGGTAATGGTTGAGCCGCCAGTTTGCACATTGGAGCCTGTTACCGCCTCGCTCAACGCGCGCCCTAAGCCTTTGAAGCTAATCCCACTGTGTTCAAAAAAGGCAGAATCTTCTGCAGCTAAGAATGCAAAAATGAATTTTTCAGGAATATGTTCATAATCGACAGGCACAGAAAGCTTGCCGCCATACTCGGCAATTAGCTCATTATCGGCACTATAAACCTGTAATGGTTTTAATAATGGCGCTTTTTTTAAGGTGGTCATTTCTGGCAAAGATGGGGCAATATAGAGATACATGCCATAGAAACCCATCGGTATTGCGACCAAAATTATAATTATGATCAAAAAAAATGGATGAACACGACCCGAACAAGATAGCTTTTTCATAACAAGTGCGTTTTAATAAGCGCTAATAGCAAACTAATTGCTGGTCAGTATAGCGAGTAGATTTACGGATTGTTAGATGAATTATTGTATCCGTAAAAAATTATAGACCAGCGCGGATTAGTAGGTTAAATTTTTTTGGGGATAAAAAAATAATAGGAATGGTACTATTGTGCGTAGGTTATATCGTAAGCCAAGTAAGGGGTTAATAGGTGTAGATATTAGTTCTACTTCTGTTAAGTTATTAGAACTCTCTGTTAAGAATGGTAGATACTGGGTCGAGAGCTATGCGCTGGTCCCACTTCCAGAAGGCAGTGTGGTTGAAAAAAACATTCTCAATCCAGAAGCAGTCGGGGATGCGCTTGAACGTGCATTGAACTTAGCAAACACGCAATCTACATCTGCAGCATTAGCAATTCCAACCTCAATGGTGATTACCAAAATCATTGAAATGGATGCAGATATGACTAGCGATGAGCGTGAAGTTCAAATTCGTATGGACGCCGAGCAATATATTCCATTCCCATTAGATGAAGTCAGCCTAGACTTTGAAGTCCAACCAGACCGTTTAGCCAATCCAAACCGAGTCAATGTGTTACTGGTGGCCACCCGTTTAGAAAACGTGGAAGCACGAGTTGAAGCATTGGATTTAGGTGGATTGACTGCCAAAATTGCTGACGTTGAAAGTTTTGCAATTGAAAATGCCTTTAAAGTGTTTTCTGACACCCTGCCTATGGGTGTGAACACAATTGGTATTTTAGACATTGGTCACACCATGACCACATTGTCGGTTCTGCAAAATAACAAAATTATTTACACGCGTGAGCAAACCTTCGGCGGTAAACAGCTGACTCAAGAAATTCAAAACCGTTATGGTTTATCGTATGAAGAAGCGGGTCGTGCCAAAAAGAGCCGTACCTTGCCAGATGACTACGATGTAGAGGTGCTCGAACCGTTCTTAGAAGCGGTGGTGCAACAAGCGGCACGTTCATTGCAGTTCTTTTTCTCATCTTCACAATTTAACGAAATTGATCACATTTTATTGGCAGGGGGGAATGCCAATATTCCAGGTCTTGCGAAGTTGTTGCAGCAAAAACTGGGCTACCGTGTGACCATTGCCAATCCATTCTTACAAATGGGCTTCTCTCCACAAATCGACATTAAAAGAATTGAAAGTGATGCGCCGTCATTGATGGTGGCATGTGGTTTAGCAATGAGGAGTTTTGATTAATGGCAAAGATTAACTTACTCCCTTGGCGCGATGAGCTAAGAGAAAAACGTAAAAAAGAATTTATTGTATTTTGTATTGCAGCGGCTGCTGTTGGGGTGTTATTGGTGGCTTTGGCGTGGTTCTTCTACAACGCGAAGTTACAAGATCAAGAACAAGCCAATCAATTGGTGATTAGTACCAACCAAAACCTAGATGTACAATTAAAATCTTTAGAAGGCTTGCAAGAACAGCGTAATGCCATTGTTGAGCGCATGAAGCTTATTCAGGGCTTACAAAGTCAGCGTCCAATTGCCGTGCGTTTGGTGGATGAATTGGTGCGTGTGACACCAAGCAATATGTACTTAACCAAAGTGAGCCGTACAGGCAATAAATTCACTTTTGAAGGCAAGGCTGAAAGTCCAAATACTGTGGCTGAATTCTTGCGTAATTTGGAAGCATCGCCGTGGTATCGCAATGCATTTATGAATTCATTCTTAGCCAAAGAAGAAAATAAAGATAAAGCACCAAGCTCTGTGGTTCCTCGTGTAGAGGAAAGTTACGGTACTTTTGTAGTAACTTCAGATTTAGAAGAAATTGCAATTCCAGTAACACCAACAGAATCTAATTCAACATCAGCAGCGGGGGCAGCACAATGAGTCTCGATGAATTTGATGAAGTAAATCAGGATGCTGCTGTTGCTCCGAAAAAGAAAATGACAGTTGAAAAGTTTTTTCAACAGTTCAATACCCTAGATCCTAACAATTATGGTGCTTGGCCACTTTCGGTCAAAATTACTTGCTGGATTTTTATTATTTTCCTGATTCTAGCTTTAGGTTACTTTGTCGTAATCAAGCCAAAGTTAGATGCCATTGCAGCAGCACATACACAAGAACAAAACTTGTTAAATGAGTTCCGTGAAAAAGATTCTAAATTGCGTAATTTGCAGCAATACCAAGCGCAATTACAAGAAATGGAAGCGAACTTTAACCAACAACTTGAACAATTGCCAAAAGAAACTGAAATTCCAGGCTTGGTTGAAGATATTAACGTCACAGGCGTGAATTCAGGTTTGAAGTTTAAAAACATTCGTTTAGAGAACGAAATTAAACAAGAGTTCTTTATTGAACAGCCAATTTCAATTGAAGCGACAGGCGATTATCATGCCTTTGGTTCATTCGTAAGCGGTACAGCAGCATTGCCACGTATTGTGACCATGCACGACTTTGAAATTGTGGCGACTGAAAATAAAGACAAGAAAACCGATATTCCGCAAGTGACCTATAAAGCACGAGCAAAAACTTATCGTTATGTGGGTAGTGCAGATGCACAAACCGCGGGTAATGCTGGAGGAGCGAAATAATGAAAATTGAAAAGCTTTCGTTGGCTCTGATGGTAACTTTGTTGATGGTGGGATGTGATTCACGGATTGATGCAGTCAATGCACAAATGGCTGAAATTCGTAATCAGCCACCACTACCCATTGAACCTGCACCTGTGTTTGAGCCTGCACCAACCTTTAACTATGCAGCACACCAGCTCAAAAGCCCATTTATGCCAAGTTCATTGGCGGCAGAGCTTAAAATTATGGCAGGGAAGCGCGTTTATCCGAACCTTGCTCGCCAGTTACAACCACTGGAAAATTACGCACTTGAGTCACTGACCATGAAAGGCAGTATGCGTCAAAATGGTCAAATTTTGGCATTGATTCAAACACCTGATGGTGAAATTGAGCGTATCCAGCGTGGTAGCTATATGGGGGTAAATCATGGTCGTGTGGTGAATATTACACCTACACAAATTGATTTAATCGAAATTATTCCAGATGGTCGTGAAGGTTATGTAGAACGTCCAAGAAGTTTAGTTTTAATTGGGCCTGCGCCATAAATTAAAGGAATAAAAATGAATAACAGTGTGAAAGATTTTATTTTTGGGGATGGTAATACAATGAACAATTTGTTCCGTCAGTTTTCAATAGGCGCAGTCGCAATGGCAGTGATGCAAGTTGCCAATGCCCAAGTCAGCATTACCAACATCGTACCCATGCAAATTCCGGGACAGGGCACCGAAATTCGTGTCATGTTTAATGGTTTGCCACCTCAACCTGCAGCATATCAGCTGGAACAACCTTCCCGCTTGATTTTAGATTTTGATAAAGCGCAACAAACGCTGAAGCAAAACAGCGTTGCAGTCGCGACCAAAGAAGCCAGCTCTGTAGAGGTAAGCTCAGATGCACAGCGTTCACGTTTAACTGTGAACTTGGCCGATGCGGGCGCATTTACCACGCGTGTTGAAGGCAACACCTTTATTTTAAAAATCAACTCAACAACGGCAACCCCTGTGGCTGCCGTGACTGCCCAACGTAGTGCGCAAGGTGTATCCAATATTGGTTTCCAGCGTGGCGGTGAAGGTGAAGGTCAGGTGGTGATTGATCTACTGGGTAGCAATACTCCTGTAGATGTGCAGCAGCAAGGCAGCAAAATTGTGGTACGTACTTTAGGCAATAAAGTACCTGCACATTTAGCACGTCGTTTAAATGTAAATGACTTTGCAACACCTGTATCGACCATTGATGCACACAATGATGGCAGCAATGGCGTGATTACTATTCAAGCTGCAGGCAGCTATGAATATATGGCATATCAGGCAGAAGACAAGCTAACCATCAGCTTAAAACGCCCTGTCGATAAAAACCCGTTTAAACCGCGTGCAGCGCAAAGCTATACAGGCAAAAAGATTTCACTGGATTTCCAAGACATCGAAGTGCGTCGTGTATTGCAGTTATTGGCTGATTTCACAGGCATTAACATGGTGGCAGCAGACACTGTGCAAGGCAACATTACCTTACGTTTAAAAGATGTACCTTGGGATCAGGCTTTAGATATTATCCTGAAAACCAAAAATTTGGATAAGCGTCGTAATGGCAACGTGATTTGGATTGCACCTGTTTCTGAATTGATTAAAGCCGAAGAAGAAGAAGCCAAAGCGATTGCGCAAAGTGTGAAACTGGCGCCACTACAAACTGAATATATTCAATTGAACTATGCCAAAGCGGCAGATATTGAAAAACTAATTACGCAAGGCAAGAATGCATCACGTGGTGGTTCAAATACCAATACAGGTACTGATCCATTAGGCGATAGCGTTGGTAGCTTGTTGAGTCCACGCGGTACAGTGTCGGTAGATCCACGTACCAATACCTTAATCATCAACGATACATCGGCAAAAATTGATCAAATCCGTCAGATGATTGATTTGCTTGATGTGTCTGTGAAACAAGTGATGATTGAAGCACGTATCGTACGTGCAACCACAGATTTCACCAAAGAGATGGGTGTGAAGTGGGGTATCTTGTCACAAGGGATCACCAACAATAATCACTTGTTGGTGGGTGGTAGTGATACCACTTTGTGGAACTTGCGTGAGCCAGAAGAGAATAGCGAGTTAGGCGGCTATACTTATGATATTGAGCGTCCGCAAAACCTGAATGTCGATTTAGGAGTGACCAGTGCAGGTGCTAGCCGCATTGCCTTTGGTTTAATCAGTTTGTCTGACTTTATGCTAGATTTGGAATTGTCTGCATTACAAGCCGATGGTTACGGTGAAGTGATTTCGACACCAAAAATCCTGACTGCAGATAAGCAAAATGCCAAAGTTGCATCGGGTACTCAAATTCCGTATCAATCTTCTGAGGGTGGAGGTGTCAATGCGGTATCGACCACCGAATTTATTGATGCGACTTTAAGTCTGGATGTGACTCCAAGTATCACACCTGATGGTAAAGTTCAAATGCAATTAAATATCACCAGTGACTCACCAGGTGCAGCAACACCTACAGGTCAGCTCACCATTAACAAGAACGCCGTGAATACCAACGTTTTGGTGGACAATGGTGAAACTGTAGTCTTGGGGGGTATTTTTGAGCAACAAACGGCTAACTCTCAAACCAAGGTTCCATTCTTGGGCGATATTCCTTATATCGGACGTTTATTCCGTAAAGATGTTAAGTCGGAAAACAAACGTGAGTTGCTGATTTTTGTTACACCACGAATTGTTAATGACAGTGTTTCAAGAAATCATTAATATATTTTCAATTTAAACAAAATTTATAGGTGACTCCTTGCTAAGCAAAGAGTTTGATACCCTACCAAATATCTATTTGGTAGGGCCGATGGGGGCAGGCAAGACCACTGTAGGACGCCATTTGGCGGAATTGTTAGGGCGTGAATTTCTAGATAGTGATCATGAAATTGAACGCAAAACTGGCGCTACGATCCCTTGGATCTTTGAAAAAGAAGGTGAACAAGGGTTTCGTAGTCGTGAAACAGCGGTTATTGATGAGTTAACCACACGGCATAAACTTGTACTTGCTACAGGTGGCGGTGCGGTGACTCAAGCCCCGAATCGAGACTTCTTAAAACAACGTGGTATTGTTGTTTATCTATATACCCCTGTCGAAATTCAACTTCAGCGAACCTATCGCGATAAAAACCGTCCTTTACTTCAAGTCGAAAACCCCGAACAAAGATTACGTGATTTGCTTGCAGTGCGTGATCCGTTGTATCGTGAGGTGGCACATTATATTATTGAAACCAATCAGGGTGCTGCGCGTGATTTGGCGCAAAAAATCTTAAATACGATTGTTTCAGAGCAAATATCTTAGGTAGAAAGCGACTTTTTCATGCAGACTTTACACGTTGAACTTGGCGATCGCCGTTACCCAATTTTTATTGGCAGTGATCTTCAGCCCCAAGAATTACTTGCACCTTATATTAAAGGTCAGCAAGTCATGATTGTGACCAATACCACGGTTGCACCTTTGTATTTAAATCACTATGTGACGGCTGTTGAAGCACTGGGCAAGAAAGTGGCAACCTGTATTTTGCCTGATGGAGAAAAATACAAAGATATTCAGCATCTCACCCTTATTTTTGATGCCTTGCTGGAAGCTGGTTTTAACCGTGATTGTACGGTGCTGGCTTTGGGCGGTGGCGTGATTGGAGATATGGCAGGTTTTGCTTCGGCAAGCTTTCAGCGTGGGGTGTACTTCGTTCAAGTACCAACTACTTTACTGTCACAAGTTGATTCCAGTGTCGGTGGCAAAACAGGGATTAATCATCCGCTGGGTAAAAACATGATTGGTGCATTTCAGCAGCCCCAAGTGGTGTTGGCAGATATGTCGCAACTGAATACTTTACCTGAGCGTGAGTTATCTGCAGGCCTAGCCGAAGTCATTAAATATGCGCTTTTGGGTGATGTCGAGTTTCTAGAATGGCTTGAAACGCACATGGAAGCATTAGTGGCGCGTGATCCTGCTGTACTGGCAGAAGCGGTATATCGTTCATGTGCACATAAAGCGCGTATTGTTGCCAATGATGAAAAAGAGCAAGGTGAACGCGCTTTATTGAATCTTGGGCATACTTTTGGGCACGCAATTGAATCTTATTTGGGTTATGGTGAATGGTTACACGGTGAAGCTGTTGCGACAGGGATGGTAATGGCAGCCGATTTATCACAGCGTATGGGCTGGATTTCTGCCGAAGATGTAGAGCGTACAAAAAATATCATTTCTCGCGCCAATTTACCGATAGTATGTCCGCAAATTCCACTGGATCAGTTTTTGGCTTATATGGCACACGATAAAAAAGTGCTGAATGGTCAATTACGTTTGGTGCTCATGAAGCAATTGGGTCAAGCCATCATCACCAAAGAGTTTGACTTAGAATTGATGAAACAGGCGATTTTAGCCAATCAAGCATAAAAGGCAGCATATGACAGCACTGCGTACACACTGGCAAAAAATTCAACAGTCAATTTGGTTGCTGGGCGCGGTGCTGTGTTTATTGGCGGCACTGATTTTTTGGGCGGTGACTGACCGTGAAGAACTGGTTGAAATTGAAAAACAACCAGAGTCTGAAATTGAATTACAAATTCAACCCGAAAAGGTTGCTGCAACCACCTATTTGGGTGGCTTGCAAGAAGAAGTCCGCCCTTTGGAACTCACCACGCGTTTAACGGCTTCTGGTTTGCATGAGGCTGAGTTTCGCGGTACTAAATTTATTCAGGAACAAAAAAATAACAGCACGATTGAACTGTTTCGAGTTAATGATGAAAATATCATTAAAAGTTTTATTAAAAAGCAAACAGATCGGAGCAAGCTGTTTTATATTCGTTTAAGCGGTGAGGGGCAGGCAGAACAATATGTGATGTTATATGGCAGTTTTGGCAATAAACGTGACGCTGCACAGACATTGACCGCACTGCCATTCAAATTTCCTGAAACGATTCAGCCTGTTGTGGTGCAATTTGCTGACTATCGTCCTTATGTCAATGACTTAGGGGCAGATGAGATGGGGCTAAATACCAAATTGCATGCGGTAAATTTACGGCCTGCTGCTGTGCCAAAAATAGATGAAAGTGTCTTAACACGTCCGCAAGCGACACCAAATACAGCACCAAGTACCCAGCCTACTTCACCGCAAAATAGCACCACCAGTACCACAATTACACGTCGTGATCAGGCAGGTAATGTGGTGGATGTGCAGCAATCTCAGAGCGGTACTGTCCCTGCTCAGGTTCAGCCTGATGCACCAGAATCTGAAGAAGTGCACGACCCTTTTAATTAATAATTTAAATTCCACTCAGCATCTCGCACCAATATTGTAATTAAGCGACTGCTTAAGCTTCACTTTTACTCATCTTTTTCATTTATTTTTAAGTTGAGCTATTTTGGCTCCATTGCACCAATTTGATCTAAAAAAGTGATCATCCTGAATTAAAAATACGTTCTAAAATGGCGCAGCATGGTGTATAAAAATAATGAAGTGCACAAAAATAGTGCGAATTTATAGTAAAAATGTGAACTAACGACGATTTTTCTTGAATGAGGCTGATGTTTAGCGCGTGTATAACTAAAAATTAAAGTTGGCATTGTTTTTGCTTTTATTGGTGCGTGAATTGAGTTGTTGTCCCTATTTTGGCGCAAAAAAGATTCAATGATTGTGCGAAACTGTCAAATTTGCCTGCTACATTAAAGTGTAAAAGTTGCGTAAATGATGAATGACACGTTTGAGGTTTAAGCCAAATCAGACTTAAATAAATGCGTAAAACTTCATTTACACAAGATTGATGTTTAGAGAAGTAAATTGAGTTAAATCGCAAAACTAGATTGTTTAATTGGCCCAATTGGGCAAGTAAAAGAAGGGTACGCTATGCACATGCCATCGCCTAATACTGTAGCTCCCGCTCAAGGTTTATACCAACCGGATGAGTTTAAAGATAACTGTGGTTTCGGTTTAATTGCCCATATGCAGGGTGATGCAAGCCATGATCTCGTCAAAACGGCTATTCATAGTTTAAGTTGTATGACCCACCGTGGCGGGATTGCCGCAGATGGTAAAACAGGGGATGGCTGTGGTTTGCTGTTGGCAATGCCAAAGCAATTTTTCCGTGAAGAGGCAAAACGCTTAAGTGACATTACCCTAAGCGAAATCTTTGCCGTAGGTACAGTGTTTTTAAACCTAGACCCTGCCTTGGCGACTCATGCTAAAAATATTCTGACTAAAGAAATTGAAGCTGAAGGCTGTAAAGTTCTGGCTTGGCGTGTGGTGCCAACCAATAATGAGGCATTGGGCGAAATTGCGATGCAATCTTTGCCTGCCTTTGAGCAAATTATTGTCAACTGTCCAATTGGTGTGACAGAAGTTGAGTTTAATCGCAAGTTATTCTTAGCACGTCGTCGTGCAGAGCAACAATTAACTGCTGATCCATATTTTTATGTGACCACCTTATGTTCAACTGTGATCAGTTATAAAGGTTTGATGATGCCTGCTGCGATTGCAGACTTCTATACGGATCTTGCTGATGAACGTTTGGCATCACATATCGTGGTATTTCACCAGCGTTTTTCGACCAACACCTTACCACGTTGGCCATTGGCACAACCGTTCCGTTACTTGGCGCACAATGGTGAAATCAACACCATTACCGCAAACCGTAACTGGGCGATGGCACGTACGCCTAAATTTGAAAACCCACTTTTGCCAGGTTTAACTGAGCTGAAACCTATTGTGAACCGTACAGGGTCAGACTCCTCTAGCTTGGACAACATGCTGGAAATTCTGGTGGGTGGGGGAATGGATTTATTCCGTGCCTTGCGTATGCTGGTTCCGCCTGCATGGCAGAACGTAGAAACCATTGATGCCGATTTACGTGCTTTCTATGAGTTCAACTCTAAGCACATGGAAGCGTGGGATGGCCCTGCAGGTTTAGTAATTCAGGATGGCCGTCATGCAATCTGTATGCTGGACCGTAATGGCTTACGTCCTGCACGTTGGGTGATTACCAAAAACGGCTACATCACTTTGGCCTCTGAAATTGGGGTATGGGGTTATGAGCCTGAAGATGTGATCTCTAAAGGACGTGTTGGTCCAGGTCAAATTTTGGTAGTCGATACCTTTACTGGCAAAGTGCTCGATACGCAGGATGTGAATAACCATCTGAAAAGAATGCGTCCTTACCGTGAATGGTTACGTGAAAATTCAATCCGTTTACAAGGTAGCCCAGAGCTTGAAGAATATTTATGTGACCACGGCTTAAAAGGCGATGCCTTAAAAGCTGCACAAAAAATGTTTATGGTGACCTTTGAAGAACGTGACCAGTTATTGCGTCCAATTGCAGAAAGTGGTCAGGAAGCTGTCGGTTCAATGGGGGATGACACCCCAATGGCGGTATTGTCACGTCAGGTGCGCCATGTGTCAGATTATTTCCGTCAGCAGTTCGCACAGGTAACCAATCCTCCAATTGACCCATTGCGTGAATCTATCGTGATGTCGTTGGAAACCTGTTTAGGTCGTGAACAAAACGTGTTTGAGCAAGGCCCAGAACATGCAGACCGCTTGATTATTTCAAGTCCTGTGCTGACCAATTCTAAAATGCATCAGATTCGCACTTTGGGACGTAAAGGCTATGAAATTGCCGATATCGACTTGAACTATGCAGAAAGTGAAGGTTTGCAAGCTGCTATTCAGCGTATTTGTGAAGCAGCTGCGCAAGCAGTGCGTGATGGAAAAACTTTATTGGTGCTTACTGATAAAAAAATCCGTGAAGGTTATTTGCCTGCCAATGCAGTCATGGCCACAGGTGCGGTACATCACTACTTAATTCAAGTTGGTTTACGTACCGATGCCAACATTATTGTTGAAACTGGCTTTGCTCGTGACCCACATCAATTTGCAGTATTGCTCGGTTTTGGTGCAACAGCGGTATATCCATATTTGGCTTATGATGTGATCAATGACTTGATTGCCAAAGGTGAATTATTGGGCGACCCAGTCTATGCACAAAGCAATTTCCGCAAAGGTATTGAAAAAGGCTTGCTCAAAGTCTTATCAAAAATGGGTATTTCAACTGTAGCCTCTTACCGTGGTGGACAATTATTTGAAGCGGTTGGTTTGTCTGCTGAAGTGGTGAATACCTGCTTTATTGGTGTACCGAGCCGTATTCAGGGTGCTACTTTTGCCGACCTTGAAAATGATCAGAAAAAACTGGCAGACACTGCGTGGAAATCACGTAAGCCAATTGATCAGGGTGGTTTGCTGAAATTTGTCTTTGGCAAGGAATACCACGCTTTTAACCCAGATGTGATCAATGCGTTACACAAAGCAGTGCGTTCAGGCAATTATGCAGATTTTAAAGAATATGCAGAAATCGTGAACAATCGCCCTATTGCGACTATTCGTGATCTCTTTAAATTGAAAACAGACAATTCAATTGCCTTAGATCAAGTGGAATCGGTTGAGCAAATCCTGCCACGTTTTGACTCTGCGGGGATGTCTTTAGGTGCGTTGTCACCAGAAGCACATGAAGCCATTGCGATAGCCATGAACACCATTGGTGGGCGTTCAAACTCAGGTGAGGGCGGTGAAGATCCTGCACGTTATGGCACGATTCGTAACTCGAAAATCAAACAGATTGCTTCGGGACGTTTTGGGGTAACACCTGCTTACTTAACCTCTGCAGAAGTGTTGCAGATTAAAGTGGCGCAGGGTGCAAAACCGGGCGAGGGTGGTCAGTTACCGGGCGGTAAAGTGAATGGTTTGATTGCACGTTTGCGTTACTCTGTGCCAGGTGTAACTTTGATTTCACCACCACCACATCACGATATTTATTCGATTGAAGACTTGTCACAATTGATTTTTGATTTAAAACAAGTCAATCCACAAGCCATGGTATCGGTCAAGTTGGTATCTGAACCAGGCGTGGGGACCATTGCAGCAGGTGTAGCCAAAGCCTATGCCGACTTCATTACCATCTCGGGCTATGATGGCGGTACAGCAGCATCGCCACTGTCATCTATTCACCATGCAGGTTCGCCGTGGGAGTTGGGTTTAAGTGAGGCGCATCAGGCATTACGTGTGAATGACTTGCGTGGCAAAGTTCGTGTGCAAACCGATGGTGGCTTAAAAACTGGTTTAGATGTGGTGAAAGCGGCAATTTTAGGTGCGGAAAGCTTCGGTTTTGGTTCAACCCCAATGATTGCCTTAGGTTGTAAATACTTACGTATTTGCCACTTAAATAACTGTGCAACTGGGGTAGCGACTCAACAAGATCATTTGCGTGAGGAACACTATATTGGTGAACCACAAATGCTGATCAACTTCTTCACTTTCATTGCGGAAGAAACCCGTGAATGGTTAGCTGCACTGGGTGTTGCTAGCTTGAAAGACTTGATTGGTCGTACCGACTTGCTAGAAATTTTACCGGGTGAAACCGAAAAACATGCGCACTTGGATTTAAGCGCCTTGTTGGAATCGCACCCTGCGGCAGAAGGCAAAGCACAATATTGTCAGGTTGAAGGCAATGCACCGTTTGACAAAGGCGTCTTGGCTGAAAAAATGATTGCAGAGATGTTGCCTGCAATTGAAGCAGGTACAGGTGGCGAATATTACTTTAATGTGAGCAACTGTGACCGTTCAATTGGTGCGCGTATTTCAGGTGAAATTGCGCGTCGTTATGGTAACTTGAGCATGGAACATCATCCTGTCAAATTGAACCTTACGGGTACTGCGGGACAATCTTTAGGTGTTTGGAATGCAGGTGGTTTGCATATCAAACTTGAAGGTGATGCCAATGACTATGTGGGTAAAGGCATGGCGGGGGGACGAATTTCCATCTTCCCACCAAAAGGTTCGCCTTTCCAAACTCAAAACACAGCCATTATTGGTAATACCTGTCTCTATGGTGCAACCGGTGGTAAATTATTTGCTGCAGGTACGGCAGGTGAGCGCTTTGCGGTGCGTAACTCAGGTGCCTTCGCTGTGATTGAAGGTGCAGGCGACCACTGCTGTGAATATATGACTGGCGGGATTGTCACGGTATTGGGCAAAGTAGGACACAACTTTGGTGCGGGCATGACAGGTGGTTTTGCCTATGTACTGGATTTGGATAATGACTTTGTAGATCGTTACAACCACGAATTGATTGAGCTGAATCGTATTTCGACTGAAGCGATGGAAGAACATAAAGCATTCTTAGGACGTATTTTAGATGAACATATTGCCGAAACAGGCAGTGCGTGGGCGTATAAGATCCGTCATGAGTTTGATTTCTATAGCCGTAAATTCTGGTTGGTAAAACCAAAAGCTGCGAACTTGCAGACTTTGTTGAAAACCACCCAAGCAGATCCACAATAATCCACGACTCAGCATTCGGCAGATGTGGATAACTTTCGACTTATACCCAGTGTAAATGTCGCGTTATCCACATCCACCTACGGAGAAAGACATGGCAGAACGCCTACATAATGACTTTCAATTTCTGGATGTAGCACGCCAAGATCCAGAGAAAAAAGATCTCGATGTCCGCAAAAATGAGTTTGTGGAAATTTATAAACCGTTTACTGCAGAAGTGGCGGCCAATCAGACCCATCGTTGTTTGGGCTGTGGTAACCCGTACTGTGAATGGAAATGCCCTGTGCATAACTACATTCCGAATTGGCTCAAACTAATTTCGGAAGGTCGTATTTTTCAGGCAGCAGAATTGTGTCATCAAACCAATACTTTGCCTGAAGTTTGTGGACGGGTTTGTCCACAAGATCGTTTGTGTGAAGGCGCATGTACCTTAAATGATGGTTTTGGTGCAGTCACCATTGGCAATGCCGAAAAGTACATCAACGATACAGCTTTTGCCTTGGGCTGGCGTCCAGACATGTCGCATGTGAAATGGACCGATAAAAAAGTGGCGATTATTGGTGCGGGCCCTGCAGGTTTAGGCTGTGCCGATATCTTGGTGCGTAATGGCGTCAAACCAGTAGTTTTTGACAAACGGCCTGAAATTGGTGGCTTGCTCACCTTTGGTATTCCAGAATTTAAAATGGAAAAAGACGTGATGAAACGCCGCCGAGAAATTTTTTCGGGCATGGGGGTTGAATTCCGTTTAAATACCGAAATTGGTAAAGATATCACGATTGAACAATTGCTTGCAGATTACGATGCCGTGTTCATGGGCATGGGCACTTATACCTATATGAAAGGTGGATTTGCTGGTGAAGATTTAGATGGTGTTTATGATGCGCTGGATTTCTTGATTGCCAATGTCAACCGTTGCCAAGGCTGGGAAAAAGACCCTGCAGAATACATCAGTGTTGAAGGCAAAAAAGTGATTGTACTGGGTGGTGGAGATACTGCCATGGACTGTAACCGGACTTCTATTCGTCAAGGTGCACAGGAAGTTACTTGTGCCTACCGTCGTGATGAAGCCAATATGCCAGGTTCACGCCGTGAAGTGACCAATGCACGTGAAGAAGGCGTGAACTTCTTATTTAATCGTCAGCCGATTGAAATTGTCGGAGAAAATGGCAAAGTCACCGGTGTAAAAGTGGTGACGACTCAATTGGGTGAGCCAGACAGCCGTGGTCGTCGTAGTCCAGAGCCTGTACCAGGTTCAGAAGAAGTTTTAGCTGCCGATGCCGTATTACTTGCTTTTGGTTTCCGTGCTAGCCCTGCGGACTGGTTTAGCACTGCCAATATTGGGGTAGATGGTTCAGGTCGTGTGGTTGCAGCAGAACAGCAAACATTCAAATTCCAAACGTCTAACCCGAAAATTTTTGCAGGGGGCGATATGGTACGTGGTTCTGATTTGGTGGTGACTGCAATTTGGGAAGGTCGTCAGGCAGCAGAAGGTATTTTAGATTATTTAGAGCTCTAAACGAGTTTGCTTTGCTTAGATCTAGAAAGGGCTGAGTTTTAAGGAATTCAGTCCTTTTTTAATGGATATTTTATCCAGCTCATCTTCATGTGGAATGTATTGCCATTTCTGATTCATATAAGGTTTAAGAGCTGAAACTTCAATATCAATTCTATCTGCTGTGCAAGGTTATTGTTGGATGTAAACAGTTTGGTGATTCGCTCGATTAAACAAAATACACAAACAGGTCAGAATTTCACGTTAGAATGAAATCATTTCAAACAAATACAAAGAAAATTTAGAGGTTAATGTATGAATTTCACAAAAAAAACCATGCTTGCAGTGGCTTTAACCAGTACTTTGACATTAAGCGGCTGTGGCTATAACACCTTACAAGTGAAAGACGAAGCTGTGACTGCTTCTTGGTCAGAAGTCCAAAACCAATATCAACGCCGTGCTGACTTAGTGCCAAACTTGGTGAATGTGGTCAAAGGCTATGCCAAACACGAAGAACAAGTCTTGACTGAAGTCACTCAGGCACGTGCCAATGTCGCAGGCTTAAAAGTGGATAAGTCGGTATTGGAAGACCCTGCGTTATTCCAGAAATATCAGGAAGCACAGGCGCAAATGACCAGTGCCTTATCACGTTTAATTGCGGTGTCTGAAAATTATCCAGACTTAAAAGCCAATGAGCAATTCCGTGATTTACAAGTACAACTAGAAGGCACAGAAAACCGTATTGCCGTGGCGCGTAACCGTTACATCAGCACAGTGCAAGACTTTAACAGCTATGCACGTCAGTTCCCGCAAGTGATGACCGCAAAAGTCATTGGTATGGACACCAAACCAAACTTCAGTGCTGAACAAAGCGCACAAACAGCACCGAAAGTTTCGTTTGAATAACGCCTAGGAGGATGCCTGGATGCTGCAATCGCACAGCAAGACCTGTATAAATCTAGTGCAGATGCTGCTGCTCATGGCAGTTATGTGTTTCAGCTGCTTGGCATATAGTGAAGTTGCCACTGCAACTGATGAAACTGCCGAAGCTGTGGTGCTGGGTAAAATTGTGCAGCAACAGCATCCTCAAAATGCCAACCCTATCCCAGATCTTGCAAACTCACGCCACTCTACATCGAGCACTCAGCAAGCACCTATAGAAACACCCGTTCAGCAACCGAAAATTGCCAATGATATGGCAGAGGGTGAGTCTATCCGTGCTTTGCCGACTTTGAATCAGCCCGTGGTCGATCAAGCCAATTTGCTCACTGCTGCAGAAAAACAGCAAATCAGCCAGCGGATTTTAAATTTACATCAACAAGCCAAAGCACAAATTGGGGTGGTGATTGTACCGACCACAGGGCAGGAAGATATTTTTGATTTTGCCATGCGGGTCGCAGAACAATGGCAGCTCGGTTCTGCCAAGCAAGATAATGGTGTGTTGATGGCAATTGCAGTCAATGACCGCCGTATTCAAATTTTAACAGGTTATGGTTTAGAGGGTGTACTGCCTGATATTGTAGTGAGCCGTATTATTAACCAGCGCATTACCCCGTATTTTAAACAAGCGCAATATGCTCAAGGCATAGATGCAGGCTTGGCAGAAATTGAACGGATTTTAAACTTAGACCCCGAAGTTGCTGCACAGGCTGCACAAGAGTTGAAACAACGTCAGGAACAAGCCTTACAAGAACAACACGCGCGTGAAAAAACCTTGAGCACTGCTTTATTTATTTTAATTGCAGGGGTAATTGGCTCACTGATTGTCGGAAAACGCTTAAGTGCTTCAACCGCTGCCGTGGCAGGTACAGTGGCAGGTTTGGTCAATGGTGCAGGCTTAATCACCAGTTTAATGATTGGCGCGGGAATTTTCTTTTTACTCATCACTGCCATTGCACAGACCATTTTCCAAATTTTCTTGTCCTCTGCAGGGCGTGGAGGCGGACGTGGTGGTGGTTTTGGCGGCGGTTTTGGTGGCGGTGGCTATAGCGGCGGCGGTGGTGGCTTTGGTGGGGGAGGAGCATCAGGATCATGGTAACCAAAACAGATACAACAGAAATTATTACTCAACCGAAAATTGACATTGAAGCGCGTCCGAGTGTAAAGCGTTGGCTGAAGCATTTCTTTTATTTACCTGCCACCAAACGTTTTTTTAATGCGCAGGATCAACATGCCATTGCAGAAGCAGTGACTGCCGCCGAGCATGGGCATGTGGGTGAAATTCAGGTGGTGATTGAAGGCTGTTTACCCTCGCGTTTGGCGTATGCGGTAGATACGCATACCCGCGCGCGCCAATTATTTGCAGAATTGGGTGTTTGGGATACTGAACTGAACAGCGGGATTTTGCTGTACCTGAATTTGTGTGAGCGTAAAGTGGAAGTTGTCATAGACCGTGGCATTAAAAGCGCGACCATGCAACAGGTGTGGGATGAAGTCTGTGCGCATATAGTGCAGGGTTTGGCACAGCAACAATATCGGCAAGCTGTAATCACAGGTGTGCAAGAAATTGGTGAAATTTTGGATGTATTTTATGACCGCCAGTTGCTCGATCAGCAAAATGAATTGAGCAATGCGCCGATTATTTTGGGATGAGGGTTGTTGGTGTTTTTCTCTTTTTTTAATCCTTTTCTTGAGCACAAATTTAAGCACGGCTTTAAGTTTGTGCGCAAGAAAGAGAATGCAACGAGGGTTCCTCTCTTTTCTAAAGAGAGGCTAGGAGAGATTTTTTAAACATGGGTGGTTTTCACTACATTTGACTTACTTTTTCAAAAAGGGAAACCACATCAGCACAAAAGATAATCACCGCACACAAGCTAAATTTGCTGAAATTTAGATCAAAAATACAAATAGATGTGTGATAGGTTTATTTTAAAATTATAAAACGTGACTCATAGCTCTAAAATTGACAAAATTTGTTAAATTTACAATTTCCACCTGACAATATTTGTCACTTTTTAACAAAAATACACAGTCGAATTAAAAGTTCTAAATTTTTTATGTGTAAGATGCTGTTTTTTTATGAAAATTATCTATAATAAAAGTTGGCACGTTAGATGCTAAATATAAATAGCTTTAACAATTAAGCTTATAAATAAACATAAAACATTTGTGGAGAATGTTATGAAATCAGTTCAAAAGGGTTTCACCCTTATCGATACTCCATAAGTGTCCATATAAAATGAACAATCCATAAGTAAGTCAATATGGACATAAAAATAATAAATTTGATATGAAGAATAAATATCATCTTTTTCTACTTTTTTCACTCTCCGTTTTTACTCATGCTCAAAAACTAGACCTAATTCAATATTCAGATATTTCATCAATTCCTCAAATTGCTTTGAATCCAAAAATCCAAACAGAACTTCAAACATTGTTAAAGTATGATTATCTAAAATTTCAATCTCATTTTGAGCATTATTCAGCCCCGTATTTACTGAAAACAGATGAGGCTCTGTATTATGAAGGTAGGTCTAGAACCAGTTTAGATGCTTCATCAGCGATTGTTTTTAAAGATGGGCGATTGTTTGCTGCAATATATTTTGCCAAAACCAAGACGTTAAAATACTTTAGCAACGATGCGAGTTGCTCAGAACAGTTACATCCTGCGATTCAGGTTTTTGCTCAGCAGCGTGAAATTCAAAGTATTGAGTATGTAACAGCTAGAGAGGATACAGCTTTAAAATATAATCTTGGTTTGCTTTCTCAATGTGAGACTTACATAGAAAAGATAAACAAGCGAAGTTCAAGAAAATAATCAAGTTTAGGGTATTTATAATTTACTTTGAATCTCATTGAGATTGTTGGTGTTACGCTACGGTATTGAAGGGCTTTAAGCATTAAGCTTGTATGATATTGTTAGATTTAGGGCTTGATCGATAAAAATATAGAGCTTGAGGTGATGCTATGACGTTATTGGAACAGCAAGCTTTACCAGAAGTTGTGTTGGGAAAATCAGTACTTAGGGCTGCTAAACAGCTCTGTCTTAGTCAGTTTCAGCTCGCAATAGTGTTGATATGGATGACGAGGCAATCACTCAATTACAAAACCAACCTGAATTAGATCCAAATTCTAAACAGGGTAAATTAGCACTGTTGCTGATTCGTCTATATCAGGCTTTGCATGCTTTGACAGGTGGTGATCAGGCGGTGATGAAGATTTTTTTAACTTCTGAAAATCGAGTCACTAGCGGTATCCCAGTTCATCAAATTGAAACGATGAGTGGCTTGATTTCTGTTCTTAATTTTGTTGAAGCGATGAGAGCGAAGCTGTGATGCAGATGGCTTTGTTGTATAAAGCTGCCCATAAGGGAATTGAAAGTATTCAAAAGACGATTCCACAAGTTATGCCATATTACAACGCATCAAAAGTTAAAAAGTCATAATTTTTTAACCATTGGACTTATAATGTTGATATCTATCCAAAAACTATATATTGCTTAATTTCAATTTTTATTGGGGGAGATACTAGCTATCTCCCCTTTGTTTGTTTTATTCCGCAAAGTTTGCAAACATAATTTTAGGAAAATTTTTCATGAAGTGGCGTCTAACATGATTGAAGTCACTGAGATCATGTTGATTTTTTTCAAAATAATTAACCCAGGCTAAAGTTGCATCTTGGTCATTTAAGTTGGGGTTAACATTCAGAAATAAAGCTAAATCAAATGTACGGTCAATATTAAACTCTTTGATTAGTGCAACAGCAGTCGAGCGGGCTTCTTCTGAAACAGAGAATTTTGGGGAAAAGTAGTTATTCATAGCTGAACTTCCTTAAAAAACTATATAATGAAATTTAGAAAGGTTAATTTGTTTTTAATAGAACAATATAACCTTCTGTAGGTTAAAATATCACTGTAAAACACAATTATCAAGTTAATTTAACCTGTAGTAGGTTAAATTTTTATTTTAAAGGTTGTTATGATTAGATGTAGGCTGTCAACTTTGATGGGTGAGCGAAAAATTTTAAAGCTAAGTGAGGTAGCTCAAGCAACTGGTATTAATCGCAATACGCTAACGAGTCTTTACTATGATCGTGCAATACGAATTGAGCTTTCGGTTGCTAATACCTTGTGTAAATATTTTAATTGTAATATGCAGGATTTATTTGAATACAGCGAAGATTCGTAAATCAGGGAACTAAGTAGTCCATAATTTATTGATAAATTTAGAAATAAATTAGAGTGGGCAAAGTTTTATGCTAGTGATAGCTTAAATTTTGATTAATATATTTTTTTGCTAAAACATGAGCATAGATTCTGCCTACTAACAAAATTAAGCAGCATAACGTTAATGTTGATAGAAAGGGAATAAGCGAGGTAATAAAAGGATTTTCTTGAAATATGAGTCCCATAAAATTTGGTAATCTTCCCGTAAAGAAATAGAATCCACTGATTATTAAGACACAGATTATCAAGCAAATTGCGATAGCATGTTTTTGATAGCGAAAATATGTCTCATTACGAAACGATGAGATACATTGATTACAATAAGGAAATCTCTGATAGTCTTCATAAGAAAGCATTCCATCACCATTTTTACATGGCAATGAGTGATTAATTGTTAGATCACCGCCACACACATTGCCTGTATTTGAATGACCGACAGAAACAAAATTATTTGCCATAAAAATCCTAATTATTTACTTTAAATTAATATTTTTTCCTGCAATATTCCCATCATTGTCATTACCAACCGTTACAACATTACCCCTAAGTGATTCTGCTGTATTTTGAGTTAATAACCCTGCCAAGATATGCCTTTGTACAGTTTCTGATGCTTGTCGAAATAATTCAATCAGCATTTTTTCTTGTGTTGTCAGACTTAAAGACTCTCTTTTTCCAGTTAAAACGTAATTAATATCAAAGCCTAAATCCGTAAGTTTAGCAAGATACTCTGCATCTGGGGAACGTTTGCCAGTTTCATAATTAGACTGGGTGGGAATTGCTACACCAACAAATTCTGCTACATCTTTTGCTTTTAAATTCAATCTATTACGTTCTTCTGTTAAAAAAATCTTATTCATTCGAATAAATCCTATTGATTTAAGTTAATCAAACGATTAATATTAATTTGTTAGCGATACTTACATAGTGTAACACGCTCGAGATTGTCATGAACTAATACGCAAGGATAAACGATATGAAAGGAAAGCCATTCTTGGTACGGCTACCGAATCCTGAAATTCGTGAGGCTTATAAACGATATTGTTCAGATCATTTAAGAAGTCTTGATGCGCAGTCATCAGTACTGATTATGAGAGAACTTAAAACCCAAGGCTATTTGAATGATTTATCAAGTATAGATCAAAAAATGCTACAAAATAGATAGATGCTGTGGGCTAAATTTAAAAAGTAAATATTTTCATTCGGCAAAAAGTATAAAAGCCCATGGTTACGACATGAGCTTTTATGAATGTCTTGATTGGCATCTAGACACTTCAATTTTGATGGATAGGGGCATTTTTGTCAATCCTACCTCAAGGTCGCTTTTTGCCTGTTTTTAATAAATAGGAGGCTCACATGAGCACTAAATTTAAAAATGGTCAGTCACGCTACCAATCAAAAGCAAAAGTTGTGAGCATCAAAAAATTTCAGTTATTGACGTTGGTTAAGGCAACTCGTTGTTTAAGTGATACAGAGTTCAAAGAATATGGTAATGCTTACCTCGAATTTCCCGTGATTATTCAGGGAGATGGAAGTCCATCAGAAGTTTTTAATCTGTATTTGCTGAAAAAACTTGAGCAAACAATACAGTACGATTTTAAAACTTTTGCATCTATTGCGAATCAGCTTGTTGATTTTCAGCGCTTTTTGGAAGATGAACAGCTAGATTGTTTGAAATTCCATAAACTGAAACAGTTGAATGCGATTTTTAAATATCGTACTCGTCTGATTGAGCAAGCGAATGCAGGTCTAATTTCGGCTAGCTCAGCACGTAATCGAATTAATGCTGTTGTGAATTTTTATCGATTTCTTGTTACAGAAGATTTGATCGATCACCAACGTTACGGGCTTCCTTTCCAAGATGTTTACAAATATATTGCCGTCGATAATGAATTTGGTGCACGTAGAAAAATGGCAATCAAGTCGCATGATCTTGCGATTCATGTGCCTGCTAAAGCTCATAATTCTGAAGTGATTGTAGATGGTGGAGAGTTAAGTCCACTGACCGTTGAAGAACAAATAATCATATTAAAAGCATTGCTGAAGTCATCACGTGAATATCAGTTGATGTTCTATCTTGCATTATTCACTGGCGCACGTTTGCAAACTATTTGTACTTTAAGAATCTGTCATTTGCCGGATAAGAAAGTTGATAGTCATAGCTTTATCCATCTGTCAGTTGGATCGGGTACAGGTATTGATACTAAATTTCAAAAGCCGATGACTTTATTAATTCCAGGTTGGTTAGTACAAGATCTTAAAATCTATATTAATAGTGAGCAAGCACGTCAGCGTAGACAGAAGTCCAATTATGGGGATTCAGATAAAAATTATGTATTTCTCACCAAGCTTGGTACGCCTTTCTACACAAGCAAAGCAGAACAGCAAGAACTAACAGAGAAGATTAAAGCCTCTGACTCATTTGGAACTAAACTTAAACTCTATGAAGGCGAAGCGGTGCGCAGTTACTTAAAAGTCGTGCTATTACCAGAAATCCGCTTGATTGATCCACAATTTCAAAGCTTTAAATTTCATGATTTACGTGCCAGCTTTGGTATGAATTTACTGGAAAGCAAGTTACAGCATCTGCCCGAAGGACATTCGGCTATGATAGCTGTCGAATATGTGCAAGCACGCATGGGCCATTGCAACATCAGAACCACTTTACAGTACTTGAACTATAAATCACGATTGCAATGGCGTAGTAAAATTCAGCATGAGTATGAGTCAAACTTGATGCAGTATGTGATGTCTTCTGTCAATTCAGCAGGAGAATTGTCATGAATTTTAGACGCTCTCAGCTTTTTTTGCATATTGCAGATAGCAATAGACAGATTATAGAACATGAACGACTTGTTCTTGCTTGTAAAGATAAAACCGCTGCATTTAGTTTTAAAACTTTAGATATCGGAACTCTCTTTTTTCGTAAAAGAGAATTGTATGAAACTGTATCTGAAAATGAAATTTCTGCATCGTTTGATGAAAAAAGACGTTATTTTTTGCAGTGTTTAACTGACTATTTACTGCAAATGAGCGGATCCGATCTATCAAAAGGATTGTTTTATTATACAAGCAAAACTTTTTTAGACTGGATTGATAGTCAAAACAAAAATTTTGACTTATCGAATAAAGACAGTGTGATCGATGCGTATCGTCGTTATAGCAAATATTTAGTTGATCGCACTTTGCTTACGGATACAGAAGAGGAAAGTTTGGCTGCACATACAGCAAAGCAGTATCAGCGTAATGTAGCCAAATTAATAGCATATGTATTTGACTGTCACGAAATTGATATTGTTAGTCAAGCGATGCAAGTACAGTCTCAGCGTTATGATGTTCCTATATTACCGATTGCGGAGGAAGATCATCAGAAGACTTATGCTACTTTGCTTAATGTATTTCTTGAAATCCACCGTATCGTTGTTCAAGAAGGAAACTTTCCCGCACATTTTCAATCTGTGAATGAAGAAGACTTCTATTTTTACTCGGGCTTTCATCATCAAACTGAAAAACAGCATATCCAGTTTGATATACAGAGTTATTTAGCCAAATATAGCTCGATTCCGACATTGTCAAAGATGTTGGCTGATTTTGAATTAGAAGAAGATAGTGAATATCGAAAGCGTTTACGTGAGAATCGCAATCAAGCCATTCGTAACCTTGAGGAACGTAATAAAGACAAACGACACATGGAGCGAGAGCGACTTGCTTCCTATGGTCTTTGCATCGGCATGCTGTTATTTATCGCAAAAACTGGAGCCAATCTAGATACAGCACAGCAGTTGCAATTCGATACAATGGAAATCTTGCCATCAACACAAGGACGTCGTTTTTCAGGTACAAAAAGCCGCGCAGGTGGAAAGACGGTACACCCTGAATTTGGGGTGAAATTTGAGCCAATTTTTAGAAAAATTTTAGAACTTCGGGCTTGGTATATCCAAGATGAACCATGTGATTTCATCTTTCCGTTACGTAACGAAATTCAACAGTTGGGACCTGTTAGCTACGGCAGATTACAATTAATAAAAAAGTTTTTTCAGCGCATTTTCCCCAAAATGGTTTGGATTACACCGCAACAGTGGCGTAAGCATGTCAGTAGTCAATATGTACAGCTCAGCGATGGAGATTTATTGCTCGAAGCTGAAAAAATGGGACACTCACTCGATACTGCGAAGAAAAACTACAGTCGAACTTCATTTAAAGATGCGAGTCAGCAAATTTCGCAATTCTTTCATGAGTTGCGGGACGTTGCCGTAGAAAAAACTCGAACTGTTGAACGTATTGCTGTGCGAACTTTAGATGAAACTGTTGATGCTCAGATCTTACCTGTAGGTGCATGTATTACAGCAGCTCCACAGCCTGAAAAAGCTATTGGTTTTACCGCACAAGCTCCAACCCCAAACTGCCAACAATTTGAGAATTGCCTGTTCTGTCAACACTATGCAGTCCACGCTGATGAAGAAGATATACGTAAGCTTTTGTCACTAAAAAGTTTACTCGGCTATGTCAAACAAAAAGCAACGGATTTGATCAAATGGGAGTCGCAGTTCGGTGTTGTTCTACATCGTATTGATGAAGTACTGACTGAGTTGTCAAACCCTTATGAAACTTTAAGAGATCGTATTTTGTCGATTCAGGAAGAAGTTGAAAGTGGCGATTTAGACGCGTATTGGCTGAATCATTTTGAGCTTTTAATTGATTTGGGGTGGATATCATGAGTTCATTTAATTCATATTTGTATTCACTGGGTATTTCTGAACGCTTTTTACCTGATGAGTACAACTTACAGAATAATCAGCTGACTGTTCCAGCATCTTTTGTATTGTCTCGAATGAAAAATGGTGGAATTCTGTCCATTTACTCAGATAAGGTTTGGGACCTGTCACCGTATTTACCGAATTGTATTTGCCGTTTGAATTTTAATACGTGGCTTGAAAATGCGCGTGAAGATGATTTTCTATTTTGTCAAATTCGCATAGAAATGAAAAAAATTATCTTTGCTTTACTTTATATAAAATCTGGCAAGTCGATTATTAAAAGTATTGAACAGCGGCATACTGTTTTGCGCCAGTTTGCTGCAATTGCATACCGAAATGGTTGCACCTTGCAGCAATTATTTAGTGATGCTGCTTACAGACAAAAAGTCCAAGATGCTTATGTTAATGTGGGTTATCAAAAAGCAATCCATATTAAAGCATTTTTAACTGATTGTGTTGCATTGCAACAGCAATATCCATCACTCATACCAGCATTTAGTACATATAAACCGATTGAGCATTTGGCAAAGTTCGCTGCTCAATTACACTTACAATCCAACAAAGTTGGTCCACAAACCAAGCTCATTCCTTCACGTATTTACATAAACTTAATCAATAGCTTGGCAGAAAAACTGAAAGAATTTAATCAGTATGCCCCTGCACTTCTGAAATGGTTTCAGCGCAAGCAGCAGGATCCAACTTTTGCACTGATGCCGACTGAATTCAAGCGAAAGCGTACTCTACATCCGATCAGTTTTGTTGATGCTCGTGATTTGTTTGGTCTAACAGCACTTTTTGAACGTAATAATATTCAAAAACATGCAAACCTTACTCTCTATATGACAGCCATTCAAGGTATGGCAAAACTTTGGATTCATTTGTTCTCTGGTATGAGAGATGAAGAGGTGAGTCAGCTGTCTTATGGCTGCTATCGAACTATTCAAAGTAATGAGCATCTTGTGCACGTCATTATGGGCTATACCTCTAAATTACATGGTGGTGGAAACAAGTCCACGTATTGGATCACTTTTGAAGATATCCAGTTTGGGGTGCGTGCAGCACAAAGCATTGGTGAAATCTACGCCCTGCTCAACCCACATTATGATATGTCTAATCCTGCTGAATACCCATTATTTCCAACCCTATACTCGCAGAAACATCGACATAAAAAGAACCGAAATATTGAAAATGAAACCGATTTTATTTCCAATTTTTCAGGCGCACCGACCCGAACACAGTCCAATTTTAACGAGTATTTGAACCATATTTCGGCATTACTTGGCGATGAGTTACGCATCTGTGAAGCTGATATAGCAGAGCTAGAAGCATTCGATGGTTTTCGTAACTGGCGTGAAGAGAAAGACTGTCAAATTGGTGAATACTGGAATATTTGTACCCATCAGTTCAGGCGTTCACTCGCAGTATATGGTGCACGTTCAGGCATTATTGGATTAGGAGCTTTATCCGTTCAATATAAGCATTTAACCGAAGCAATGACTTTATTTTATCGAGATAATGCTGTATTTACGCCGAATATTCTAGCCAGTGATAGCCAAAAGGAATTTATTCAAGAGCTGGAATATCAACGTCTCGTTCATTCTTATACACAATTTGAGGACGGTGTAATTAACAGTTCTAGTCGTTTGCTAGGCGGTGCAGGAACCTATTTGCAATTGCAAAAAGACCGTGAGCAACTACTCACAGTATTTCCAAACCGTGATGAAACGATTAAGCGCATGAAGAAGGGGGAAATTGCGTATAAGCCTAGTCTTTTTGGTGCTTGTACTAATCCTGATTCTTGCGAAAAAATTTCATTTACTGCCATTACGAGCTGTCTGAGTTGTGCCCATGCAGTTTTTGATACTGGCAGTGCTGAGAAAATGCAAAAAGCGGTTCAGCGTATACAACGAGAGCGTGATTCACAAGTGCAAGGCAGTTTACTATACGGGCAAATGGACAGCGATATTATGGCTCTAAATAAGACTATTCAAAAAATTAAAATGCTAAATATTGAGGATTAAAAGATGAGTGCTCTTAATGATTATTATGCTGCTTTAGAGCGTCTAAAAGCCAATAAACCAAATGTTCTACCTAAAGGTTCTGCGATTAATAATGACACGGTGGCACTTGAAGCTGGACGTAAACGTGGTTCGATTAAGAAGAGTCGTTATGCGGCATTGGTGAAGGCGATTGAGCTGACTGCAATTGATGCAGGGCAAAATGTTCTTTCGCCTGCTCAGCAGGTTGAACAAGCCAACAATAGGACAAAAGCAGTTAAAACTGATTATGAGCAGTTAAAGGAGGATTATGAAAAATTGCTAGAAAAGTGCAATTCACTGTTGTTAGAAAATTTTGAGTTAAAACAAAAAACGCATCAAATTTGATGCGTTTTTTACTCTTATTGCAATTACTCTTTAGAACATGTATTTGGACGTACAGAGTCCACTAGGTTAGATTTACAATTCCAAGCACCTGTATTTGCATTATAGTTAAAAGTTATTGTTTTACCAGCAATTTTATCATTTAGACCTTGACCTGCTGCACGGAAAGTAGCTGTGAAATCACATGCATCTGTTCCATCAAGTTCGGCTGTAATGCCTTCTACGTATTTACCAGATAGAGTAAAACCATTTTCAGCTGCTAAGGCACCAGCAGGAATAATGATATCAATCTCATTGCCATCCTTATCTGTTCCTTTCTTTGTTTTAGTCTCGTCAGTACTACAAGCAGTTGCAATACCAGCAGTTCCAGCAATATCAATTACACGTGTTTTTAAACCACCTAACAAGTTAATTGCTTCGGTTGCTTGTGAACGAGCAATATAGTTTTGATATGCAGGAATCGCAATTGCTGCAAGAATACCGATAATAGCGACAACAATCATCAGCTCGATCAATGTAAAGCCTTTTTGAGCATTCATAACATTCTCCACAAATGTTTTGTTAATTTAATTATAAGCTTTGTAAGCTAATTTATACATTGCACAAAGTGTGCCAAAGTATATTACTCAATTATTTCTTGTTAAATCAATACATTGTTCAATAGATTAAAAATCTTAGTATACATATAAGTAAATTTATGTAACTAAGTGACAAAAAATGTCAGTTTTGTTGGTTTTGAGAAATGTAAATATGAAAATTGCTTGTACTGGGAAAAGTTAAATTATTAGCAGCTAAGCGAGCGGAAAACTATATTGGTTTGGTAGTGGTTGCTCGTGTGGGTACGAAAGTAATTTAAAATTGAAAGTGCTGTTCTATGCGGAATGTTTCATATATGAGGGAGTAATAGAATGAAACGGCTTAAAGACTTCAAAGTAACCGAATGAATACCTCTTCCAGCTGTAAAATTTTTTTCCATGCAATTTGGTGATGACGAAGCAACTAGATGCATTGTTCTGCATCATGCAAGACGTGTAATTCTTCAGCATAAAGAAGAAATACAGAAGTTGGCTTATAAATGAGTCTGGATTTTTTTATTTCGTTTTTAGCTTATCAAAATTTTAAAATATCTCCCGACCAGTCTGCTTTTATAAAATTAATCCTATCGCACTCAACAATAGCTATTTTTTGATATGGACAAAACTCAAAATTTTGTCTATCAAAAAGCATGTCCATATGGACAAGATGAATTAATAAGTAAAATAATATAATTCAATGGTTTGATGTATGTCCATATAAAGTGACTTATGGAATGGATCGAATTAATGATCGTTGTTGCGATTATCGGTATTTTGGCGGCAGTTGCACTTCCTGCTTACCAAGACTATACAGTACGTTCTAAAGTTTCAGAAGGTATCCTAGCTGCTTCTTCTTGCCGTACAGCAGTAACGGAAGCAATAGATACAGGTGTTGTTCCAGCAGTAGGTCAATGGGGATGTGAGCAGGGTGATGATGATACTGCTGCAACTAAATATGTACAACAGATTACAGTTGCTAGTGCGAATCCAGCTATTGGACAAATTACTGTTGAATTGGTAGATAAGTCTGAACTTAAGGGTGCAGCGGGAGAACTAATTGTAATGACCCCATTAGTGAGTGGTGGTGATAAATTAACAACAGCAGTTGTATCAGGTCCTTCAAATACGGTAGATGGTGCATTAATCAAAGAGTGGTCATGTGGGCCAGTAGATGCGACAGCTGCAGCTAAGATGGCTAAATATTTACCAGCTTCATGTCGTACAGCACAATCATAATATTTCATAAAAAAGCTGACTTCGGTCAGCTTTTTTTTATTAATAATTAATATGAAAATTATAATTTTTACTATTTTACTTTGCTTTGTACTATCCTATTTTATAGGAATATCTGTATTTCCATTTATATCTTCTTCACAGGATTTTTTATGGTTTTTAGGGCTTATATTATTTCTAATCTATTTTTATAAAAAAAATGTTAATTTCCCAATCTTACTAATTCCAGTATTTATTATTTGCTTAGTGCCATTTACACAATTTTTATTTGGTCAAGTTTATTATTTTTCGACCGCTTTTTTCAGCTTCTGTTTTCTATTTGGATTTTTAGCTTCAATTGTCTATGGATATAACAGTATTCAGCTAGCAGAAAAAGAAAATATAATTAAGTATATTGCCTACTTTTTTGCTGTAGTTGGATTTATTAGTAGCTTATTTGCCATAGCACAATGGCTTCAAATCTCTCATCCTTATATCTTAAATTTAAGTCACAATCGACCTTATGCAAATTTAGGTCAGCCGAATCATTTAGCAACATTGCTTATGCTCGGTATTTGTAGTCTTCTATTTTTATATGAGCATATGAAGTCTAAAAACATATTTTTAATTCTGCTCCTCCCTTTTGAGGTTTGGGCACTTGCATTAACTCAATCGAGAACGACATGGATTATTTTATGTGTATTTTTTATTATTTGCATAGTTAATAAAAATAATTTTAAAAAAAAATCAACGCCTTACATTGCTTTAACTGCTCTATTTACCTATTTATTTGTCTTTATATTCAATGCTGAAATTTCTGAATATCTAAATCTAGTCAAGCCAATTCCAGTGCAAGAACGACTAAATGGTGGGTTAGGTCGTATTGAAATGTGGAAGCATATGTACTATGCCGCGATGCAACAACCATGGTTAGGGTATGGTTGGTTTCAAACAACAATCGCACAGCTAGAAGGGGTGCTTCTATTTAAAAATGAAGGGAATTTATCAAGCGCACATAATATTATGATTGATTTAGTTTTGTGGGTGGGCATTCCATTGGCCCTCTTAATTGTTGGATATAGCTTGTATCTTATAAAACGAATTTTTTTAAGTATTCATAGTTTGCCACAACTATATGTGTTTATGATGATGTTATGTATATTGGTGCATGCTCAGCTTGAGTTTCCTTTGTATTATAGCTATTTTTTATTTCCATTAGGTTTCTTTATTGGTTTATTACTGATCGATTGTAATTGTAAAAATTTTTTAGTTAATGAGAAATTAAAGCAATGTATTTTTCTTATTTCAATTTGTTTCTATGCTTTAATATTTAAACAGTATGATCAGTGGCTGAGTGATTTTGGTTATGCATCTGGCATGGAAAATACTGGAAAATTACAGCATAAATATTCTCTGTTATTTTCCCAGTTTTCAGATCGAGCAGATTTTATTGTTGCAAAAATAGATCATAATTACCCTGATTCAAATTTGGAATTGTTTGAGCATTATGTGAAAAGCCAGCC
This sequence comes from Acinetobacter sp. YH12135, assembly GCF_013418565.1. Lineage (NCBI taxonomy): Bacteria > Pseudomonadati > Pseudomonadota > Gammaproteobacteria > Moraxellales > Moraxellaceae > Acinetobacter > Acinetobacter sp. YH12135. Next base: position 72,795 of record NZ_VPBU01000005.1, on the reverse strand, counting down.
AACTGAATATAATTTGTATAAAATGGCACAAATATTCTACTTTAATGAGAATTTTGAGAAGGCAAATCATTATTTTGAGGTGTCAAATGCCTTGTATAATAAAAATGCTTTATTTGAAGATTTATCTAAAATTCCTACAAAAAATAGCAATGATATTGCATCACTATTTTTAAAAAATCATGATGATCTATCAGCCCCAAATGTGAAGTAATTGGTTATGACAAAGCGTATACATTTTTTTATCAAGCATCTAACGTTGTCCTTTATCGTTGCTCTGGTGTTGCTTGGACTCATTTTTTATTGTTGGTATCCTACACCACTTGCAAAAACTGTTGGTGTAACTCATATCATTTTAATGTTATTTGCTATTGATATTATTATTGGTCCATTACTTGGGTTGCTTGTCTATAAAGAACATAAAAAAACCTTAAAATTTGATTTGTCGGTCATTATTTTGATTCAAATCTCGGCTTTGATGTATGGTGTTTATAGTTTGGAGCAAGGTCGTCCTGCATGGCTAGTCTATAATGTGGATCGTTTTGAATTAGTACGAAAGAATGACATTATTTTAGTAAATATTGATCAAGCCCAGCCTCGATTTCAACAGGTGTCATCGGTTGGTCCAAAATTTGCTGCAGTAAAATTGGCAGTTAGTGCACAACAACGTCAAGATGATATGTTTACTGAAGTATTAGGTGGAATCTCTCTTGCTCAGCAGCCTGAGCGTTATATAGAACTCACGCAAGCCAAAACCCAAATCCAACAACGCGCATTACCACTGAAGGAATTAGAACAGTACAACTCAAAAGCAGACGTTGAAAAAGCTTTAGCAAAATATCCAAAGGCTGACGCGTGGCTACCTTTAAAAGCTAATGTGGTAGATATGGTGGTTTTAGTCAATAAAGAATCTGCATCTATCATCAAAATAGTAGACCTAAGACCGTGGAAATAATTTCTTAAGTTAAAAATGGGGAATTTAAGTATTCCCCATGCGATCATCCCATTTTAAGACTGGCAGAATTCCAATCAAACTTGCCACACAAAGCACTATCATCTTGCCTAAAAAAATATAAGATAGAGCCAGTTTTTTGGTCTATTTTTCTTATGAAATCTGCATTGCTATTTTTGGCTGCCATCCTCATCTCCCTTGCATGGCTTTTGCCCATTCACTACCGCCCATGGGTCACCTATACAGGTGAACTCTACGCATTTTTTGCCCTGTTTGCCCTTGCAGCCTGCCTTTTAAAAGAAAAATTACAGATACCTGAAATCAGCCTGCCATTACTAGCACTGTGTAGTGTTCCACTTATTCAGTGGGGCTTTGGCTTGGTCTACTTCTTTGACAAAGCTCTGCTCAGCAGCGTGTACATCTTCAGTTTTTGGTTAGCAATCATTTTTGGCTATAACCTCACTCAAAACAGCATCGAACGTGAACGCATCTTTACAGGCTTTAGTTATGTGTTGTTGGGCGCGGGTAGCATCACCGCACTCATGGCGATTTGCCAGTGGCTCACACTCGATCAATATCTACCTATTATGGTGGATATAAGAATTGGACAACGTCCTTATGCTAACTTCGCCCAACCGAATAATATGGCGACCTTTTTAGTCACGTCGCTTATGGCATGCCTATATTTATACGAAAAACAAAAACTTAAAACCGTGTGGATTGTGATTGCTGCTGCCATGATTTTAGTGGGTGTGGTACTGAGTCAATCACGGACTTCATGGTTGGCATCGCTGTGTCTCTTGACCTATTTGAGCTATCAACAATACCGTGGCGTGATGCGGATTAAATGGCGCTATAGCTTGCTGTGGTTTGTCGCATTTATCGGGTTAATTTTTATCGCACCTGCTTTTAGTCAATTGCTCTCACAAAGTGCAGACCTTTCGGTGCAATCTCGTGATGTAGTACAACGCGCTACAGGTGATATGTCACGCTTGGCAATTTGGCAGCAAATGCTCGCTGCGATTGAACATCAACCGTGGTGGGGCTATGGTTGGCATCAAACCAGCGTGGCGTATGTCACGATTAGTGAATTTGTGCAAGGCCCTGTGTGGATTCGTAGCGCACACAATTTTATTTTGGATTTTTTACTTTGGAATGGTGTGATATTGGGCGTGCCGTTTTTGGCATATTTGGGCTATTGGGGTTACCAGTTGCATAAATATACCCAGTCGGTGGAATCGGTTGTGGGTATTTTAATGCTCGGTGCATTTAGCGTACATGCCATGCTGGAATTTCCACAAAACTATGCCTACTTCTTGCTACCTGTAGGTTTTATTATCGGCATGGTTCAGTCACAACGTGTGTTCAAAAGCTTCACTTTATCTGCAATTTATTTACGCATTACTTTTGTACTTGGCGCATTGTTGCTGATGCTGATTTATAGTGATTATGAAGTAATGGTGCCCAAACTAAATCAGTCGGTACGCTACGAACACACACCTGAAAAAATCACCCATCATGAGCGTATTTTGGTACTCGAAGAATTTAACCGCCGCATTGCGTGGATTCGATTAAATCCGTATAGCCTACAAACGCCTGAACAATTGCAGGATATTCATGAAATTGTGTTGAATTATCCAACCCGCTACGATTTATTGAAATATGCACGCGTATTAGCATTTAACGGTTATGAAGCAGAAGCCAAAAAGCAATTATGGTTATTAAGCACTTTGTGGCAGGTCAATGTAGATTATGCGACTTTATTGGATGAAGCGGAGCCGCGCTGATTTGTGTAGCGCAAGGAGGGGGATTTGAAAATAGTGAGCCAAATATGGTGAAAATTTTCAATGTTGAAAATCTCTCCCAACTTCTCTTTAAAAAGAGAGGGGGTATTCATTATAAAATTGATTTCATGTGCGAAAATTTAAAGAGATGCTGAACTTTTGTTCAGATAAAGGGAGTTGTGTTAGAATTGTATGATCTATTCAAACAATAAGGCATGCTGATGGCGAGAACTACAAGTGTAACAATTGGCCCACAACTCGATAACTTTGTGAGCAAACTGATTGAATCTGGACGTTATGGTTCAACCAGTGAAGTGATGCGATCTGCACTAAGATTATTGGAGCAGCAAGAAAATCAAACTGCAGCTTTAAAGCAAGCGATTGAAGCAGGTGAGAACAGTGGAGAAAGTACACTTAGCCTAAAAGATATTGCGGCTCAAGTGAAGCAGAAGCATCGTGTATAAGCTATCAAATTTAGCTGTCGACGACTTCACTGCTATTTATGAATACACCTTACTTAATTTTGGTGTAGCTCAAGCTGACCAATACACGCAACATTTGGAAAATACCTTTCATTTGTTAGTGAGTTCACCGCTGATTGGTTATGCATGTGTAGATATTGGCGAGGGAATACGCCGTCACGATCATCATCAACATGCTATTTTTTATAAAAAACAGGATTATGGAATTTTTATTATTCGGATATTGCATCAACAGATGCAACCCATGAAACATTTTTTTGCGTTATAAATACTTTTTTATAAATCCAAGAATTTAAAATGCGCATAAGTAAAATATATTGATATTGAGAGCTTCTTCATTAGAGATAGGCAAGATACTGAATTTTAGGTAAAGTGCCCCAAAAAACAAAAGACTGGAAAACCAGTCTTTTGAGTTATCTAAACCAGATGAATTTTAGAGTTGGCTTTGAATATAGTTTTCAATGCCTACCGTTTCAACCAAATCAAGTTGTGTCGTTGCCCAGTCTAAGTACTCTTCTTCTTTCTCCAGAATTTCCTGAACCAAATCACGGGTTACATAGTCCAATTGTTGCTCTGCTAAAACCACCGCTTTTTGAATCGCTTCAATATTTTCTTGGACTTTACGCACATCGCAGTTCAAAACTTCAACTGTATGCTGACCGATATATAATTTGCCCAAGTGCTGTAAGTTTGGCAGCCCTTCTAAAAATAAAATACGTTCAATAATTTTGTCAGCATGTTTCATTTGACGAATCGACTCTTTATATTCAGCCGAGCCGAGTTGTTCAATGCCCCAATCATTAAACATACGTGAATGTAAAAAATATTGGTTAATTGCAGTCAGGTGATGATATAGCACTTGGTTTAACTGATTAATCACATCGCGATTGCCTTTCATTGCAGCACTCCATCAACAATTTCTGCCTTAAACCGCTTAAGGCAATCTATGCTTCTATCTTAAACAAGACTGGGCAAAATGGCGAGTGATTTAGGGGCTATTTATACTTCATAAATGGTTTGCGCTGTAGGCTAAAACTGAGCAGATAAGGCATGAAACGAAGGGAATAGCGAGACTATTGCCAAGTTTCATAACGCAATCTGAGAAAGTTTTAGCCACAGCCTTTCAGGACAAGCATATTTTTTGCTGCTATTGCGTTATGTGCCAGTCATTTAGAATGACTAAATTTCCTGTCCCATGCCTTATATCAGCTAAAAAATATGCGTCGTCGCAAACGTAGATGAAGTATAAATAGACCCCAGACCGCAAATGAAAATCGCAATCAAAAACAATTGGCTAGGCAATGTGGAAAAATGTAAGCCAAGAAAAACCCGCTGTAGTCGGAAGCGGGGGAGGAAAAACACGGTAAAAATTTAAATAACTAAATGTGGGGAAATGTATTAGAAAATATGAGATTTATGCAGCAATGGCGAGACGAGACGCAATTTGAGCAATTTCATCACTGATGATGGCGCGAGTTTCAGGCGCACAGCGACCACAGCAAGTGCCTAAGTCAAACATATCGCGAATTTCACGATAGCTGTCTGCACCATTGGCAACGGCTTCTTTAATGTCTTGATCTGTAATACCACGGCATAAGCAAACGTACATGAATGCAACCACAATAATGAAATAAGATAAGAGTTATTATTGATAATTATTATCGTTTGTCAATAAAAATCATTTGAAAAGCCATTTAATGTAATTGGGTTTTTGAATTAAAAAATGCCACTTAATAGGTGGCATCGTTTATTTGTTTTTAAGTATTTGAATGATAATGACTTATGAGTTGATAATCACCACGCCATCCATTTCAACCAAAGCACCTTTAGGTAAGCTGGCCACACCTAAGGCTGCACGTGCAGGGTAAGGTTGTGCAAAGTATTCCCCCATAATCTGATTGACCAATTGGAAGTGAGATAAATCAGTCAGAAAAATATTGAGCTTGGCGATATCGGCCAAAGAACCACCCGCAGCTTCACAGACTGCTTTTAAGTTATCAAACACGCGGCGAATTTGCGCTTCAATGCCTTCTACCAATTCCATGCTGTATGGGTCTAAACCAATTTGACCTGATAAATAAACGGTATTCCCCACTAAAATGGCTTGAGAGTAAGTACCAATTGCTGCAGGTGCATTTTCAGTATGGATGACTTGGCGAGACATTGATTTCTCCTAAAATAATTTATAAACATCATAGACCATCCGACTGCATTTCAGTAGCCTGATGAGTCAGTTATGCAAAATCGCTTGAATGTGTGGCAATATCACCATGCAGCGCATTGAATTAACAAGCTTTGGCTTCTTCTGCGATGCTGATGGGACGCGCTAAGCGGCTAATTCGTGGAAAACCGAAGTGCATACGCAAATCACGAATAATTTTGGCAATTTGCTTACGGTTATTGACCACAATATTCACATGCGTTTTGCCATCGTGGCTGCGTACCATCTCTACCCCAGTTTTCGCTTTACGGCATTGATAGATCAAATCGGAAATTTGTTCGTCATTCATATCCATATCAATGCTGAGGTAAGCGGTAAAACTCACGTCATCGACATCTTCTGAAGTCCATTGTAGCGGCATGATATTTTCAGGATGTTGATGCTGCTCATGCAGTAAGTTGTTGCAGCGCGCACGATGCACAATCAAACCACGACGTGACAAGTTGCCCTGAATTGGATCGCCCAGCACCGGGTTGCAACAGTGTGCATATTTGACGTCAATACCTTCTGTACCTTGAATCAGACGGTCAGAATGTTCGTTGCTATCCTGATCAAGTGCGTAAATGTGGTTTGCCACCAACTGCGGCAATAAATCACCGACTGCAATTTGCTCAAATAAACGGTCTTTGGAGTCGATATGACGCCATTGCAACACATTTAACCAATCTGCTTCGGTCAAGTCTTGAATCGAGTGATTAAACAATTTCAGCGCACGGTTCAGGGCTTGCTGACCTACCAAACGCTGTTCTTCAATATCCTGATCACGCAGAATGTTTTGTAAGGCACGACGGGCCTTTTGGGTATTAATAAAACTTAGCCAGTCTGGGTTTGGTGTGGCTAACACATCGGTGATGATTTCGACCACTTGCCCGCTGATGAGTGGTGTTGACAGCGGTTTGCTTTCACCATTAATTTTTGTACCGACGGCGTGGTTACCTAAGAATAAACTGGCTGCATAGGCAAAATCAACCGCGGTGGCGCCTTGCGGCAATTCATGTAAATGTCCATGCGGGGTATAAACATGAATTTTCTCTTGGTGTAGATAATCCAGTAAATCGCTAAATGTGGTTTTAGCGCATTCACCATCAACCAACACGTTTAAGCTTTTCATAGAGGCTTGAATGGCAGAACGGCAGGCTTGTGGTGCGTTTTCACCCAAGACTACGCCAAAACGTGCCGCTTTACGCATCAATTCAGTTTGAATGGTGAGTGATAAGGTGGTTTGTTCACCTTTTAGACGCATCATGAGTGATTGGTTACCGCCTGGTAGGGGGCGACGAATATGATCTTCATAATGCAAGACCTGAAAGTTGTCACGTAAAATATCGGCCAAACGGTCACAGTCGGCAATGCTTTGTAAAATAATTTCGAAGGCGTGGCTGTGGGTCAGTTCTTGTAGATCAATATCGTTTTTAACAAAGTGGCGCAGTAATTCTATATTGTTATTTTTCTTTTTAATACGGCCTGCAATTTGATTGTCTTGGAGTAGGTCGGCAAGATTTTGTTCCCATTTGGACTGGTATTCACAGCGTTTTGGCTTGGTGTGCAAAAGGGCAGCTTGCACATCGTTATACATATCTAAATCTAGGTTTTGATAACACAGATGTTCAAGGTTATCTGCCATTTCATTCATACCCACGATACGTGCCATGGGTACAAATACATCAAAGGTTTCTTGAGCGATGCGTGCGCGTTTATCTGGTCGCAGCGCATCTAATGTGGTCATGTTGTGATAGCGGTCTGCTAGTTTCACAATAATGACACGTGGATCCTGTAAGGTCGCTTGCAGAATTTTACGGAACGATGCGGCTTTGTTGTATTCCTTGTCGCTGGAATGGCTGAGTTTGGTTACACCATCGACCAGCTCGGCAACGGTACGTCCAAATTTCTCTGTGATGTCATCTTTGCTGTAGTCAGTATCTTCAATGACGTCATGCAATAGGGCAGCAATGAGCGTGTCGGCATCCAAACGCATGTGCGCCAAAATACAACTGACCGCAATCGGGTGTAACACATACGGTTCACCACTTTTACGGGTAACGCCATCATGCGCATGCTCGGCATAATCGCAAGCCGTAAGCACCTGTTCGACTTCACTTACGCTAAGGTAAGGTTCGATCATGGCTTGAAGCTGTTGTTTGGCTTGGCTGACCATCGTGCCTGGCATATAACACCCTTTAAAATACAAGTGATAACGAATCTACAGTTAGACCTTATAATGAAAAGCATATTGCATGACTTGTCAATTTTTTTCATGCCAAAATAGTGATAAATTTGGCACTAAATTAGGGTCTGTTGACACTTCGTCTATGTTTGCGACGTGAGAGATATATCTCGCAAGGTTTTTTAGCTGATATAAGGCATGAGACAGGAAATTTAGTCATTCTAAATGACTGACTCATAACGCAATAGCAGCAAAAAATATGCTCGTTCCGAAGGACTGTGGCTAAAACTTTCTCAGATTGCGTTATGAAACTTGGCAATAGTCTCGCTATTCCCTTCGTTTCATGCCTGATCTGCTCAGTTTTAGCCTACAGCGCAAACCATTTATGAAATGTCAACAGACCCTGTGGTCTTAATCCTTATGTTATAACGGTTTTTAGCGCAAGATTAAAGTTCAGACAACAAAAAAGCCTAGTAAAAAACTAGGCTTTTTTAGAAAGTTGTTCTTATTGGAAAGAAAAACCATCTAAATTCAAATTATTTGCAGAAAGTGCAAGGTCAAGACTCGAAGTTTGATAATCTTGATCACGTTGTTTCAAAATGTCTTTAGAAACGTGACCTTCTGCAATTTCACGTAAAGCAACAACGGTAGGTTTATCGTTGTCCCACTCAACGGTAGGTTCTATGCCTTGACGTGCCAATTGACGCGCGCGCTTGCTTGCCACTAGTACAAGCTCAAAGCGGTTGTCTACATGGTCTAAACAATCTTCAACGGTAACGCGTGCCATAAGAATTCTCGTTCGAATAATAAATTTAAACAGACTGTGCAGTATAAGGTGCTTTGCTTATAGACTCAAGTTTTAATCACGCGCTTGGCGGGCTAATTAACTTTTGAATCAAGGCTTGATGACGATGTGCCTGCTGCGCCATCACCAAACGATTAGCCGTAATCACCGATTCTAAATCGTGCAGAGCCTTATTAAAGTCATCATTAATAATCACATAGTCAAAATTGACATATTGTTGCATGTCTTCAACTGCGCAGCCTAGACGATGTTCAATTACATCGACTGCATCGGTGCCACGGTTAGACAAACGCTCGCGTAAATCAAACTGACTTGGTGGAAGAATAAAAATTTGCTTCGATTCAGGAAAAAGATTGCGTACTTGCTGAGCGCCTTGCCAGTCAATTTCCAGTAACACATCGTGACCTTTGGCTAACTGCTCTTTAACCGTGGCTTGCGCGGTACCATAATAGTTGCCAAACACTTCTGCATACTCAATAAAACCGCCTTGCTCTACCAAGTCGATAAAATCTTGTTTTTGCGTGAAGTGATAATGCACACCATCGAGTTCGCCGGGACGTTGACCGCGTGTTGTGTGAGAAACTGAAACGTGTAAATTATTCACACGCTCAAGCAGGGCTTTAACGAGGGATGTTTTGCCTGTTCCTGAAGCGGCAGAAACGACAAACAATAGACCCGACATGATATTTTTCCTGATATGATAAAATATCTTCTCTATTTTAGAGTAGACGCCCCTTAAACAAAATAGCCAAGATGGCTTTTGTTGGCATAATTTTTTAAACATCCGACCTATTTAACTTTAACATAGAGGGTTCTATGGAAATTGTATTGGCGAATCCACGTGGTTTTTGTGCAGGTGTAGACCGAGCAATTGCGATTGTAAATCGTGCCCTTGAGTGTTTTAACCCCCCTATATATGTACGTCACGAAGTGGTACACAATAAATTTGTGGTAGATGACTTACGCCAACGCGGCGCGATTTTTGTCGATGAGCTAGATGAAGTGCCCGATGACAACATCGTAATTTTTAGTGCACATGGCGTATCTAAAGCAGTGCAGCAAGAAGCGGAGCGTCGTGGCTTAAAAGTATTTGATGCGACTTGTCCGTTGGTCACCAAAGTACATATTGAAGTCACCAAATATGCGCGTGAAGGCACAGAGGCGATTTTAATTGGTCACGAAGGACACCCCGAAGTTGAAGGGACGATGGGTCAGTACGACAAGAAAAATGGCGGCGAAATTTATTTGGTAGAAGATGAAGATGATGTGGCTGCACTTGCGGTTCAGCATCCAGATAAAGTGGCTTTTGTAACGCAAACTACTTTGTCGATTGATGATACAGCCAAAGTGATTGATGCCTTGCGCCAAAAATATCCGAATATTCAAGGGCCACGTAAAGACGATATTTGTTATGCCACCCAAAATCGTCAAGATGCTGTACGTGACTTGGCCAATCAATGTGATGTGGTGTTGGTGGTGGGTTCGCCAAATTCATCTAACTCTAACCGTTTACGTGAGTTGGCTGAACGTATGGGGAAACGCGCCTATTTGGTGGATAATGCAGACGAGTTGGAACAAGCATGGTTTCAACCGAATACAAAAATTGGTGTAACTGCAGGCGCATCTGCACCAGAAATTTTAATCAAACAAGTGATTCAGCGTTTGCAGGACTGGGGTGCAACCGCCCCTGAAGAGCTGGCAGGCCGTGAAGAAAACATTACCTTTAGTTTGCCCAAAGAGTTACGTATTCCTGTAACACAGGCTTAAACTGCAAAGTACAAAACACTTTAAAAAAATGATCAAAAATAGGCAGATAACCGTTATATGACGGTTATCTGCTTTTTTATGCCTTTTATCCTGAAGTGTGAGGGTTTTGTAAAGTTGTTGGTTACTATTTTAATAGGGCAAAGTCTGTGTCTTGGGTGGAGTATGCAGAAAAATAATGGATTTACGTTAATAGAGCTGATTGTGACAATTGCTGTGATAGCAATTATTGCGACTTTGGCTGCTCCTTCGTTTGGGAATTTAATTGAAAAAAGAAAATTAGATGCTGAAACAAGAGAGTTATCTTTTGTGTTAAGTGAAGCTCGTGCTCAAGCAACAACATTGAGGTCCAATGTCACCCTTAAATTTCAACATGGCCAAAATACTTCAATTCTAAAGTATTGGGCTCCAAAATCAGAAAATATCATATTAGATAATACTGCAAATGATGTTGATTTTTCAGATGTCGTATTTACACCTATTGGACAACCGTTACAGCGGACAAAAACTATTATTGATCCAGCAGATTCATCTACTAAGGTCGTGAGAATTCCATTGAAATTTTCATTATGTAATCCTGAAATAAAACAAAGTAGAACGATTTCGGTATCGATGAATGGCACTGTGACAAGTATAGAGTCGGGGCAATGCTAATGAGTTCAAAACATATAAAATCACAACATGGCGTGGGACTGATTGAAGTACTTGTTGCTTTGCTTTTGATTGCGATTGGAATTTTAGGTTTTTCTGCCTTGCAATTAAGAGCAATGGATGCAGCAAATGAAGCAGCGGATAGAACCTTCGCTATTAATATTGCACGTGATTTATCTGAGCGAATGAGAGCAAATAAATCTGGTTTTGATCAATATAAAACTTCTATTAATGCTAATAAAGTCAATGAGACAGGCTGTGTGGGTAGTGCAAGTGCATATACTCCAAGTTGTAATGCTGAAAAAATGGCTGACTTTGATGCTTCTGAAATAAATAAGAAGGCTACTGCCAATGGACATGTCGTAAGAATAGATGCTTGTCGTGGTTCTACATTAAGTTGTGTTTATGTAGCGTGGGGCGATACAGATATAAAAACATCTATTGATCAATGTGTTTCTACAAGTGGAAGTTATGTTGCTAATGCTCAATGTTTAGTTATGGAGTCTTACTAATGAATAGAGGTCTTCAAAACGCTAATAAAGGCTTTACTTTACTTGAATTAATGATTGCCTTAACACTTGGCCTAATTGTCAGTGCAATAGCTATTCAATTGACATTAACAGCGCAAAAAGGTGTTTCAAGTCAGCAAGCTATGTCTAATTTACAAAATGATGCTTTGTTTGGATTAGAAGCGGTTGTTAGAGATATTCGCCTCGCAAATTTAAATGCTTCAGATGTCGTTATAAATGACAGTGTTCTGCATGGTGGTATTGTGCTTGATGCGAAAAATTATACTTCAAAAAGAACGGGTGCAGGACTAGGTGATGTCGAGCTTGTAGATGCTTTGTCGCTTGGTAATATAGAAAATACATCTAATTTATCGGGTGTGAAAAGTGATCAATTAGTCATTCAATATAAAAATATGATGGAAGATCAGTTTGATTGCGAGGGTGCAAAAATCCCAGTAAATACCTTTGTGGTTCAAAAGTATTTTATTCGTAAAGACACTGCTAAAAATGAACCTAATGAACCTTTTTCTTTGGCATGTAAAGCATTTACTTATACAGGTGATGAGCCAGCAAAAATCGATTTAAGTGGAAATGGCGAAGTTATCATTCCTCGAGTGGATTATTTTGGGGTTATGTTAGGCGTTGCTAAGGATAAATGTGTTGATACAGAAACCGCAGATGCCTTGATGAGCTGTTTTGGTTATATCTCAATAAATGACTATATGGCATTAACAACGAAGCCGCAAATTGTAATGTTAAAAGTGGGAATGTTAGTACGTTCAACGAATTCTACAGGTAGTAATGATTTATTTAATGAAGATAAATTGTATGAAATATTAAATGTAAATTCTAAATTGAAACCTAATACTAAAAATGATCAATATATGCGCAGCATTGTGACTCAGACTATTGCTCTAAGAAATGGTTTTGGCATAGAGAAGCAGGAATAGGATTGGCGCTATGATAAACATTAAAAATATGAAAAGTCAGTCTGGTGCAGTTTTAATTGTCGTACTGATCATGCTAGTTATTATTGCTATTGCGGGAACCTGGGCTATTCGCTCAAGTATTACTTCACTCAATATTTCTACCAATGCTCAAGCTCAATCATTGCTTATGCAAAACAGTGACTCAGTGTTTTACACCCTAGAAAATAAAACGAGTGATGATTTGACATTTGCTCAAATGCGGATTGGTGATGGCATGTTAGCTTATGTACTGAGACCTGAAAACAAAGGTAAAGAGTTAGTCTTCTGTATTCGTGGGGCTGTGACTGATAATTTTTCGGGTAGTCGTATTGCGAGCTCAGTTTATTGGGTAGGTAATTCAATTATGAATACTGAGTTGGGTGTTAATGGTTTTTGTAAGGTTGAACGTGGTGATTTTATTAGTGGTCGTCAAGCTGTGATGACACAGGTTTCTATTCGTGCAGCAGATGCCTCTCGTGATTGGGAACACATGATGGAAGGTGATGATAAAGAAAGTTCAAAAAGTACTGGTATTCAAAAAGTCGCAATTACAGCGACATCCATATTGCCAAATTTAGGAAATGCAAGTCTTAAACAGGTGAGCGGATGTTTATCAAATTACACGAGCTTTGTAGATCCTCTTGTTAAAAATGAAACAGTTACCGACTGTCTATCCCAATTAAATGTCCCATATAGCACTCAAGAAATGGAATATAGTCTGCGCTCGCTGAAAGCTAGCTCGTAGGAGATGAAAAGATGAAAAAATTAATTGTTCAAAACCATCCTCTACAGGGTGAAGCTAAAGTGGTACAAAAGCTTAAAGTTTCTGTATTAGCAGCATCAATTACATTATTGATTGCGCAAAGTACAAATACGTATGCAAGTGATATTGAAATTTATACTAAACCTTCTGCATCTGCGAGTTCTGGTGTGGTCGTGATGATGTTAGATACATCAGGGAGTATGGATGTTTCTGAAGCCGGTGAAAGTGCCTGCGATTATCCAGAAGGAGCAACCGATAAAAAATATTCGAATACATCTTCATATAGAGAAACATTACCATCACCTGCTAGTTATTTAAGACGATTTTGTACGGCAGATGTAACCACGTATTATTATCAGCAGATTCCACAACGCGATTGTAGAAGATATGAATGGGGCTGTACTCCTGTAGAAGAAAAATGGTATTCATGTGGTGAAAATGGTGCATTCAAAAAATCATTATGTACTACTGAGATTTCTAGACCTACGATACCTTCAGGTATGAGTAAAGATAGTAATAATTATTATTACATCAAAGAGAATGATAAAAAAATATATGATCGATTGAGTCGATTAAAAGATGCATTATACACTTTAGCAATGATGCCTGTTTATAATGATACAACGGAGATCGGAAAAAAGGGCATTAAAAAAGATGTTAAAATTGGTATTGGTTTATTTCCATATTATGGTAGTGGAAGTGATACTAATGCTAGGGGGTATATGACTATACCCGCAAAAAAATGGGATGATATTGGATCTAATCAACGGCAAGCTGTTTTAGAATTAATCAGGGATACTAATTTCAAAGGTAGAGGAGGAACTCCTACATCAGCTGCTTATGCGGAGGCGGCTGCTTATTTGTTGGGTACAACAACAGGTGGAGGGACGTATAGTGGTATTAATGTTTCAGCTTTGAAAAACACGGAACTTGTAAAGGATAATAATTATGTAAGCCCATTGGATAAAACTTCCGGAAGTGCGGAATGTAGTGGACAAGGAATATATTTCTTAACAGATGGTGAACCTCAATCTCCTGATCCTACCAATACATCGTTTTTAATGCAAAAAGCTCTAAGAATGTCTAGTAGTTATTCTTTTTCGAGTGGGTTGTCTGGAGTTAATGCGAAAAATGAAGGAGTTGTAACTTCTTCTGGACTTAAAAAGTCTGATTGGAAAGCTATAGGCTCCTTTGCGAAATCATTAAATGATCCGAATGTAATCCAACACGCCTTAAATGTAAGTGAAGCAAAGCGTGAAGTATTAACGGCAGTTGTTGGTTTTGGGAGTGTGTTTGATGGTACATATTCATCAATGAATAAAGATGCTCAAAATGCATACGACTGGGGCTTAGCAGCAGAAGAAGGGGGGGAGTATGGTGAGGGCGGGTTTATTGCCGCTAGAGAGTCGGAAGAGGTAGTGCGTAGTTTAAATGACTTTATTGGTAAGGTAGGCGGAGCTATCCCGAGTATTAGTACCGGGTCATCGACAATTCCTTTAGACGCACTTAACCCTGAAATTATTCAACCCTATTCATACTTCCCGCAATTTGAGCCAAAAGTAGACGATGATGCAAAACAACAATTATGGTTTGGTAACTTAAAAAAATTCTATGTCGTTAATAATGGTGTATTTGCAGATGAAGACGGCGAGAAGAAAGTTGTCGTAGAAGTTAATCAAAAAAGTCGGCTGCAAGATGTTAGAGATATTTGGGCAAAAGGCATGCCTCCAGCTCCCGAAGGACTTTCAATTTTTGCAAAATATGGAGCATTAGCAAAACTGCCGTTAGGTACATCAATTGCAACGGATTCCAAGATTACAGGGCGTAATTTACTTACAGATTATGAATTTGATAGTGCAGAAAGTGCAGGTAATCAAATTAAGCAGAATTTAGGGTTAGTACGAATTACACATCAATATACAACTGATGCAAAAACCAAGACTGATGATGCCAATCGTATTAAAGGTCTCATGGGGCTGCTGGGATATAATATTTCTGATGCCAATCAAGATTTAGCAGATGAAACTGCAAATATGCGTCAGATGGGAAGTCTACTGCATTCTTTACCTGTTCTACTTACACAAGAAGGTGAAGCTGTAGCGAAACTAAATGCAGATAAGAAGGTTGTAATTGATACCGAAGGTCGTAAAGATTTTGTACTTTTTGGAACGACACAAGGTTTGTTACATGTAGTAGATGCTGAAACTGGGGTTGAAAAATTTGCATTTTTGCCTAAGGAAATGGCTGAAAAGCAGTATGAGCTATTTAAATATAATGCAGGTGTTTGGGATAATGGTAAGAATGCACTTTACTATGGAGTAGATGGAGAGTGGACTGACCATACCGTATATGTTTCGAAAGATGATGGCACATTAACTGTAGATGGTGTTATTCGAAATGTTGCAGGTGGTTTGGAAGGCGAAAAAGAAAATCTAACTGGCAAACAATGGGTGTATGGTGGTCTTCGCATGGGAGGAAGAAGCTATTATGCACTGGATTTAACAGATATGTCGGAGGGAGATTCGTATAAACCAAAAGTTAAGTTTCATATTGATCCTTCAACTGGAACGGTACGTAGACCCAAAAAAACCAAAGATGGGAAAATAGAGTTAGTAATTAAGCACTATCCTGCAATTGCAAAGATGGGACAAAGCTGGTCTAAGCCTAAACTAGATTATGTGAACTGGAATGGTAAACGTAAACTGGTGATGTTTGTGGGTGGAGGCTACGATGCTGGTGGTCCAAATGGCGATGGCTTATATGATGCTGACGGTGTTCGTACAGGATATGAGGGTTATGAAAAATATAATTATAGACAAGATGTAGATAGTGATCGTGAAATTGGCTCTGGTGTCTACATGTTTGATGCTGATAATGGAGACCTACTTTGGTATGCAAGCAAAACTAAACATTCTATTACTAAAGAAGAAGGAGATGAGACGAGTTATCTACAACCTGATGCTCATACTAGCCATGAAGACCTTAAGTTTAGTGTAGTCAGCGACATTAAAACTATTGATAGAAATAATGATGGTATCGTTGATCATTTATATTTTGGTGATTTAGCGGGCCAGGCATTTCGTGTCGATTTAAATAAACCAGAAAATGGTAAATATACTTTTAGTCCTCGAGTGACACGTATCTTGAATTTACATTCAAATGATGGAATGAGTCCAAGGTTCTATCTTCCACCTGTTTTTACAGCCCACCATAGTGCAAATGCTTATACTGAAGGTGGAAATATTGTGATGGCAACATTTATTTCTGGTAATAAAAGTTCTCCTCTTCTTGGGGTGAATGGATCTCCACAAAAAACTGATTCTGATGGTCTTCAAATGGATGCAGTTTATGCAATCTACGAATATGACATTCATCCAACCGGCCAATATTATCCAACTATTAGTGAAAAAGGTAAGGATAAAATACTTGCTACAAGTGCAGATACACCTAATTTAAATCAACTAATGCCATTAAGTACACTCGTGAGTTCGAAAGACTCTAAGACGTTAGTAGGTGCAAAAATTGATAAAGTTGATGGTTGGGGGGGGTGGTACTATTCATTGTCTAAAAATCTAGATAATGAGGACGAGTCTGCTGGAGCTATTAAAGGCCTTACTCCATTAATAGCGATGGAAGGTAATTTATATACAACACTTTATGATGCATCAGAAGATGGTTCAACAGAAACTTGTGGTGCTGGGGTAAAAGGGAATAGTTTCACTCAGAGAATATGCCTGCCTTCTGGTGTTTGTCAGGAAGATGCTAACTTTAAATACAATTTAGGTTCTGGCATTGTGAGCTTGAATGTGGGTCCAATGACAAGTAATCAAGGGAATAGAGGGATTATTATTCCTGATCCAACACGTACAGAAAATATAAAGTGCGAGGGTGCTGATTGTCCTACAGCAGGAAATCGGTTTATACCTGCCGGCGGTGTTTTAAGGTTTATTCCTCACCGTTGGTATGAACGTTATTCAACGAAGGAGAGAAAAGAATGAAATCTCCTTTTTCACAGAATAAGTCGCAGTTGGGTTTTACCTTAATTGAGTTGATGGTGGTGGTGGTGATTGTGGCGTTACTTGCTGCAATCGCTTTGCCGAGTTATCAGCTTTATATACAACGTTCACATTTGGCTCAAGCACAACAGGAAATGCAAAAGCTTGCTGAGCAATTGGAGCGGCATAAAGCTAAAAACTTTAGTTATAAAGGTTTTGAAGCAAGTTATTTATACAGAGATAAAGATGGTGTTTTGAGTTCAAACTTTGATACGGTAAAACAGCAAATTTCACTCCCTATTCATTCGACTAATCCCAGCTATAAATTAAGTATTATTGGTTTTTATACAGTTAGCGAGTTTGGCAAAGATAAAGAAGGGAATGTAGACATTACTATCATCAAGGATCCTGAAATTAAAACGGATTTATTGAATAAAAAGATAGATTTTAATAAATCAACACAGGCTGACATGTTTGCAATAGGAAGTAGCTGGGCAATAAAAGCAGAGAGTTTGGATCAAAAGAACTACGCTCTTTTATTAAATAGCTTGGGTACTAAGTGTATGAATAAAAAAGATTACATGAAAGTAAGTTATACCTCATGTGGTAATGAGGAAGATGGAGCTGAATCATGGTAAAACAAGGGTTTACCCTTATTGAGTTGATGATTGTTGTTGCAGTTATTGCAATATTGGCAGCCATCGCTTATCCCTCTTATCAACAATATAAAATCAAGGTAAATCGAGCAGAAGCTCAATCAGAAATGATGTTTATTGCAGAAAGAATGAATGCATATAAAGGGATGAATGGTTCTTTTTCGGGGGCAACAATTTCTAAAATATATGGATCAACGGTTACTCCTAAACAAGGTACTGCTTTGTATAGTTTAAGTTTTGACGCGGCTTTGACGAATGCAACAAGTTGGACTTTAATTGCAAAGCCAATCACAGGAACCTTGCAAGCGGGCGATGGGTGGTTGTGTTTGAACAATAAATCTGAAAAATTTTGGGAGAAAGGAGCAACCAGTTGTGCATTATCGCCAAGCTCCAACTGGGACGGCAAATAAATTCAAAACTGCGGATAAATACGTTTTGATCTTTCATTCAGGGCAAAATTCACGTAAAATACTGCCCTCTATGAAAGGGGTTTGAAATGTATCGATGGTCGATACAGGGATAATCCGTAAAAACTATAAGGTTGTATCATGGTAGTTATTCGTCTTACTCGTGGTGGTGCTAAAAAGCGTCCATTCTATCAAATCGTTGTAACTGACAGCCGCAATGCGCGTGACGGTCGTTTCATCGAACGTATCGGTTTCTTTAACCCAACAGCTCAAGGTAAAGCAGAAAAACTTCGTTTAGATGCTGACCGTTTTGCTCACTGGGTTGCACAAGGTGCTCAACCTTCTGAACGTGTTGCTTCTTTAGCTGCTCAAGCGAAGAAAGCTGCAGCTGCTGCATAATTTTTACAAATTAAGTCGTAGGTAGCCCATGACACCAACACAGAATGTGCCCGAAGATCGTATTCAGATTGGACAGCTACGTTCAGCATATGGATTAAATGGGTGGCTCTGGGTCTATTCCAATACAGAACCCATGAGCAACATATTTGACTACCTGCCTTGGTACATTGAAACCAAAGCAGGTTGGCAAATGGTCGATGTAAAACGTTGGAAACCACATGGCAAAGGCTTGGTGGTCAGCTTAAAAGGTGTGAGTGATCGTACCGCAGCAGACAACTTGGTTGGCGCAAATATCTGGATTTCAAAAGCGCAACTGCCTCAACCGGGCGTGGACGAGTATTATTGGTCTGATTTAAAAGGTCTAACAGTGTTAGGTCTGGACGATGACGAACAAGAAGTGAACCTCGGTCAAATCCATGAACTGTTTGAAACAGGTGCCAATGACGTGATGGTGGTTCGCGCAACTGCCGATAGCGTCGATGGCGAAGAGCGTATGATTCCATGGCATAAAGATGTGGTACAACACGTTGATCTCGAAGCGAGTCGCATCTATGTCAATTGGGGCGTAGATTATTAATCCTTTTAGGATTCGCAGAGCAGGAAAATAGAGGAGTCTGCGGTGTTTTTTGCAGTCATTACGCTTTTTCCTGAAATGTTTGAAGCGATTACAGCTTACGGTATTAGCGGACGCGCAGCAAAACGCGATTTAATGCAAATTACTTGTATTAATCCACGTGATTATGCACAGGGCAACTACAAACGGGTGGATGAACGTCCATTTGGTGGTGGTCCAGGTATGGTGATGATGGCAGAGCCTTTGGCGCAAGCAATCCAGCATGCCAAACAGCTTGCACAGCAAGCAGGAGCAGTTCATGTACCTGTGGTGTATATGTCGCCACAAGGTAAAACCTTAAACGAAACTGCAGTACAACAATTCGTTGAATATGATGGATTAATTGTATTGTGTGGTCGTTATGAAGGGGTCGATGAGCGTTTAATCCAAAACTATGTTGATCAGGAATGGTCAATTGGAGATTACGTTTTATCAGGTGGGGAGCTACCTGCAATGGTGTTGTTGGACAGTATTATTCGGAGACTTCCAGGTGCTATGTCTGATGAGCAATCTCATGTGCAAGACTCATTTGTGGATGGTCTTTTAGATTGCCCACAATATACCAAGCCAGACCATTTTGAAGGTTTGGATGTCCCCGAAGTACTAAAGTCGGGACACCATGCCAATATTGAAAAATGGCGGTTTTTGCAGCGTTATCAACGGACTTTAGAGCGTCGACCTGAGTTGATTGAAAAAGTTGAGTTGAGCAAGCAGCAAAAAAAATGGCTAAAAGATTCGCAAGGACAGACCAAGTAATCGGTTTGTCTAAGCAAAATTGCTACAGACAGTGTGTTTGTAGTTTTTAAATAGGCTCTTTATGCATTGAAGCGGTCAGGCATAAAGGGAAAGTCAATCGGGTCTATGCGTTTTAGCCTCTATACCCAGTGGAAATCAGACCTCTTCTGACCCACACATATTGGAGATACCCCATGAGTGGTAAGCATCCTTTAGTACAAGCTGTTGAGAATGCACAGCTTAAGCAAGACATCCCAGCTTTTGCACCAGGCGATACAGTTATCGTTCAAGTAAAAGTAAAAGAAGGTGATCGTGAACGTCTTCAAGCATTTGAAGGTGTTGTAATTGCGAAGAAAAACCGTGGTTTGAACTCTGCGTTCACAGTACGTAAAATTTCTAGCGGTGTTGGTGTTGAGCGTGTTTTCCAAACTCACTCTCCAATCGTTGCGAAAATCGAAGTGAAACGTCGTGGTGACGTTCGTCGTGCTAAACTTTACTACCTACGCGAATTGTCTGGTAAAGCTGCACGTATTCGTGAGAAATTACCAGCACGTAAACAAGGTTAATTTTAACTTTGCTTTACAGCTAAAAAATGCGCCGTTTAGGCGCATTTTTTATGTCTGCTATTTGAGTTTATAAACCTTGTAGTTTTAAGCGATTGGCATGTTGACGATACACATCAACAGGATCTGGTGCAAAAATATCTTTCATGCCCAAGAGTTGATTGACTTCGTCCAAGTGGTTCCAATAGTAGTTATCACGAATGGTTTTACCAAATTTGGCGCTGCAGCGTGATACCAAACCATCATTATCACGACCATTATCAATCAACAAACTGGTCGCCAACATGGCTGAGTCTGGATCAAGTAAATTAGTGACAGCCGTATTGCCCGTAAATGAATAGAACTGAATGCCTTTTTCTTGATAAGCTCCCTCACCACAACTTGTCGTTGGCATACCCATCGGGAATTTGCGGTTAAATTGTGCAGAACCCGCCAAACTTAAACTATTTGCGCCTGCCAGTGAGTCATGCGGATAGCTATTGGGGTCTAAACCTTGCGCCCAAGTAATGGTTTTAGAAACCAAATTAACCATATCGATTAATGGTTTTTCTAAGGCCGAACCTTGGACTTTTAGAATAAAGTCGGCCACAGGTGAGCCTTTATTTGGTGAACCTACAGCAGTTAAAGAGGCGACTTGAGCAGGCATGACGCCTGCAACATAACGAATGGTTGGTCCACCATGTGAGTGACCAATTAAGTTGACCTTGCTTGCGCCTGTAATCGCAAGAATTTCATCGACTTGTTGTGCCAATTGTTCGCCACGAACTTCTGATGAGTTAAATGGAGATACGCGGGTTGCCCAAGCGTTAGCACCGTTACGTGCTAAATTGGGTAAAATTTGGTACCAATAATCGACACCTAACTGATCTCCACCAATATTGATAAAACCTGCCATACCGTGAGTAAACACAATTGGGTATTTGGTTTTGGCATAACTGGAGATTACGAAGTTAGATTTGACCTGTTCTGCATTGGATGCGTGCGCAGTACTGAGGGTACTGGCTGCGATTAAGCCTGCAATGAATAATCCATATTTCATATAACATCCTCTATTTTATTGTGCTTTCCTAGCATGACAATATCTATTGTCAAATATCATTATTCAGGAAATTTGCTAGATTGCAAGTTCTGAATGATTCATGGTTATTGAACTTCTTGCACTTGAGTTTCAAGCACAGGAAGATGGTTTTACATGGTTTTGCCAAGATTGAAATGAGCTTTACTATTACAAACCTTGTAATTTCAATCGGTTGGCATGTTGTCGATACAGTGCAACTGGGTCAGGTGCAAACAAGCCCGTTAAGCCAAACATCATGTTGGCAAGGTCGGTATGATTTAGTCGGTAGTTGTCACGAATGACGTGTCCAATGTGGGTACTACAACGTGCGACCATGCCATCGTTGTCTAAATTGCCATAAGACAGTGGGCCGAGTTGCATTAAAACAGTGTCAATATCCAGTAAATTGGTGGCTTGAGCGACACCTGTCCATGAATAGTAATGAATTCCGCGATCTACTTTGGCACCGCTGCTGCTGCAATTTGCGGCCAAGGCTGTGGTTGGAAAACGACGGTTAAAATCTGCAGACGCTGTTTCGGTTAAAGAAGCCATCGATGCATCAAAATCGACAGGCATGTCTGGCTGTTGCTGCGCCCAAGTAATGAGTGGAGCCACCATGTAGACGCCTAAAATATTAAACGCGGTGCGTGATAAACGATTATTTTGAATATCATCGGCAACTTTGGAGCCACGGAATGTTCCTGCAACACCGGTAATTGATGCCACATATTCAGGTTTGGTGGCAGCCACATAACGTACTGTTGGACCACCATGCGAGTGACCAATTAAATTGACTTTGGATTTGCCCGTGATTGCTATGACTTCTTCGACTTGGGCAATTAGTTGCTCACCTCGAAATTCAGTACGATGTGCAGGGGAGAGTTGTGCGGCAAATACGGTTGCGCCATTACGTGCCATATCTGGCAAAATTTGATACCAATAATCCATATTAAAGGTTTCATTGCCAATGCGTGACCATCCGAGCCAGCCGTGTACCATAAGTAATGGATATTTGGTTTTGGCATAGTCAGATTTGACCTGTTCCTGAATAGGCAACACGCTTGGAGCAGCTTGAGCGACACCCATTGAACCGAGCAAGCAGCCAGTGACAGCCAATGTAATTGCCCGTATGTTAGAGATGATGGTCATAAAACAATCCTGTGTTCTTTATTTTTATTACAAGTGAAGTGGTGGCTTCGCTTCCCTCCTGAAAGCTCAGATATGCAAATTGCCGTTGCTTGCGGCACGGTGTTGTGAGTCATCCTCGACTATTTTTTGTACGCTCAGGTATTTTTTCATGCGTAATTTAGAAAAAACATATCATTTGGGGACAGTTATTGCGCATTGCCCAAGAGATTTGTAAATCTACATGCATCTTGATATCTATTTAATATTTATAGACATTTGTATATTAAATCGTTGTGGTGGGTTTGTACTAAAACAGCTTTTCAGGCATAAAAATGGGGCATGTTGCATGCCCCAGTTGTTCTATGCAATATGTTAGTCAGCAAAGGGTAATTTTCCACCTTGATCATGTACCTGTTCAAAGGTTTCTAAACGCAATTGCTCTTGTGGATTTTGAAAATGCTGTCCGCGTAATTGTTTCACGGCTTGTTGCTTGGCTTGATCATTCATTCCACTTTGCATGATTTGATCACGCGTACTTAAATAATCCTCTACTCGTGATTTCCACTGACTGCGTTGCCCATCTAATTGTTCTAAACGCTGAGTTGCTTCAGGACCAACCAGATTTAAACGCATTTGGCGGATTTCAGCAGCAGAACCACCACGTGCTTTAATTGCCGCAGTCAAGCTGCGTAAATCTTGCAAGGTGTTCAGCTGTTCTAAATTTTCTTGCCAATCTTGAGGTAATTGTTTAAATAATTCCTGCAATTGTCGTGCTTTTTCAGCTTCAGATAATTTTTTATCATCCATGACTGCCATGCGCTTTAGGGTATATTCGTGATAGGCATCTTCCGTACCAAATAAACCTTCAATTTCATAATCAGAAAAATATTGTTTACGCAGATTTTGCATGCTGCTAAAAATGCTGCGGTAATATTGCGGATCTTCCTGATTTAAATTCGGTGCTTGCAGTTGTCCAAGCGCATTGCGATAGTCCAAATAACGCTGCCATAAATCTAAAATTTGCGATAAGGCAGGCTCTTTATGCCCTTGTTGAATATAGCTTTTAAAATCACCACGAATCTGTTCAATGCTTTTTTCGCCATATTGGGTAATAAAATATTCAAAACAGTTACGGGTTTGTTCATTAACGATCAGGCGGTTGCTTGAATCTAGTCGGAGCTGACAATTGATTTCGGTATCTTGCTGGCTTGGACTTAAAAATGACGCAGCAGCGTTATTGTGCATGGCCTGCTGCATGCGTATCTGTTCAGCACTTTGTGTATCTGCAGTCTGTTCATGAGAAGTAGATTCAGATGTGCTTGACTGCGGCATCAGCCAATACACCAAAGCGGCGATGGCTAGAATCACAACAGCTAAAACAATCCATATTTTATTTTTCTGCATTCCGATGCACCTGTTTCATCCGTTTTATTTTTTTAATCGGGTTTCAATATGCCATAAAAGTTGGTAGCTGTTCTAGAAAAGTTGTCATTTATCTCGGCAGATTGTTACCATGACGCAGTTTTGCTTTGACTTACTTTTTGCTATGAAATCATCTGCGGCTAAAATTCAGCGTCGTGCCATTAGTGGTGTGTTTTTATTAAATAAACCTTTGGGGATTAGTTCCAATGCGGCTTTGCAAAAAGTACGCTGGTTGTATCGGGCGCAAAAAGCAGGGCATACGGGGGCATTAGACCCATTGGCTTCAGGTTTGTTGCCTATTTGTTTAGGTGAGGCCACCAAGTTTTCACATTATTTACTCGATTCTGTAAAACGCTACCAAACCACCATTCAATTGGGACACAGCACCACCACGGGAGATGTCGAGGGTGAAGTGTTGTTGCAGCAGGCTGTACCTGCATTGAGCCAAGAAAGCATTGAACAGGTATTGGCACAATTTCAGGGCGATATTATGCAAGTTCCGCCCATGTATTCTGCCTTAAAAAAAGAAGGTCGTCCGTTATATGAGTTAGCTCGTCAAGGCATAGAAATTGAACGTGAAGCGCGCCCAGTTACCATTTATGCGATTGAGTTACTGTCCTTTACCGAAAACAGTATCACGCTGGATGTTACCTGTTCCAAAGGCACGTATATCCGTGTGTTGGGTGAAGACATTGCCAAAGCCTTGGGTACTTATGGACATTTGACCTATTTGCATCGGATTAAAACGGGGCATTTTGACCTGATTCCGAGCTATAGCATTGAATATTTAGAAAGTTTAAGTGAAGCAGAACGCGAGGCTTTATTGCTGCCTGCTTATGCGCCTGTACAGCATTTTCCACAGGTTCAGGTGCCTGAAGGTCGGGCTGAATATTTTAGCCGAGGCATGGAAAGTAATATCGAGCATCCTGCTGTTGCACAAGTATTGGTGTTTGATGGTGAGCGTTGTTTAGGCTTGGCAGAAATTACCGACAAAAAACGCTTGGTGCCTAAACGAGTGTTAAATCTTTAAAATGCAGTGAGATAGCTTATTTAAACTTGTGCTATGAAGACGTAAAGTTTCTCATACAAATCTTTGCAGGATTTCAGCTTCATGCCCTATACAGTAATTAGAGCTAAAAACTGAAATTAAAAACCGACAATAAAACCGAGCGTTGCGTTAGCCAGTGACATTTGCTTGCCAGCCAGCATCGGTTTAAAACAAGAGGTCTGCATATGAATATTTTTGAAGCTTTGCGCCAAAGTCACGACATTCAACGAAATTTAGCCCACCAACTGACGCAAACTTCAGGTGATAGCCCTGAACGTAGAGCGATATTTGAACAACTTAAAAATGAATTATTTGCGCATGCAGTGGCAGAAGATCGCTATTTTTATATTCCCTTAATGATGACTGATGCGGGTTTAAATATCACTCGCCATGCTTTGGCAGAGCATCATCAAATGGATGAATTACTCGAACAATTAACCGAAACTGAAATGAGCAACACAGGTTGGTTGGCCATTGCAAAGCAACTGTCAGATAAAGTGCATCATCATTTAAAAGAAGAAGAACATGGCTTTTTTCAGCAGGCAGGCAAAATTTTGTCTGAACAGCAAAAACAAAGTCTAGCCAAGCAATATTTGGCAGAGTATGAAAAATACCAACAGATGTCTAAAAACAGTTTGGTTTAAACATTCTGCGGCTGTTTGGATTTTTTTACTGCTCTAAAAGTAACACCGACCGAAGCTAACATAATGCAGCATAAGGCGAGCCATTGCAGTGAAGTAATTTTCTCACCCAACAATACCAAGCCTGTCAGTGCAGCCAAAGCAGGCGACAAACTGGACAGTGTGCCATAACTCATTTTGCTGAGTTGTTTTAAGGCTTGTAAATCCAGCGCATAAGGAATGGCCGTGGCAAGCACTGCAATGGCAAGCGCCTTACCCCAATACTGGGTTTCAAACAGTGCGGGGGCATTGTTATACAGTCCGAAGGGAATCAAAGCCAAAGCCGAAATACTGATAGCGATGGTCAGTGCGTGCATGCCAATATTTTGTTGCACCACTTTTTGTCCAAAATAAATATAAAAAGCCCAGCACAATCCTGCACCTAGGGCACACGCTGCACCAAACAGACTAAAATGATCACCCTGCGCTTGTCCCCAAGGCACCATAAGAATAATGCCTAAAATTGCCAACAATACCCAGACATAATCTTTACGGTTTTGAATGGACAATAAAGCCAAGCCCAAAGGCCCGACAAACTCTAAACCCACCGCAATACCTTGTGGCAATTTACCTAAAGATAGATAAAACAGAATATTCATTAAGCCCAAGGCTGCGCTATAGCACAATAAATCACGCCATTTTAAATGTGCGAGCCGTGACAGAATTTGCCATGAGCGAAACATGATTGCCACAATTACACTGGCAAAGCACAGTCGCAAAATCGTCACAGTAAGCGGGTCAAGCACCTGAAACAATTGTTTGGCAAAAGAAGCACTGATTTGATAGGAGATCATGGATAAAACCATGAACAACACCGCAGTGAGTTGGGCGTTTGGCATGGGGCAGAAAAATACTCAACAGTGTGGAAATGGGAAGGTCAGGCAGATTATAGCAAGTTTAAAAATACAGGGCTGTGGCAACTCAAGGTTACTCATAGATCAGGCATAAAAAACCACAGTGCTAAGACTGTGGTTTTTGTAGCATCAGCGTGTGGTCTTAGAACAAGACACGTACGCGAATTGTGCCTTCAACTTCGTGTAAAGTATCTAGTGCTTCTTTAGATGCAGTCGCATCAACATCCATCACTAAATAACCGACATCACCTTTGGTCATAAGTGACTGACCAGAGATGTTGATGCCGTGTTCAGCAAACAAGTTGTTGATTTTAGACAATACACCTGGAATGTTTTGGTGAATATGCAATAAACGGTGCTTGCCTTCAGTCAATGGCAGTGCAATTTCAGGGAAGTTCACTGCAGACAAAGTCATACCTTTATCTGAATATGCAACAAATTTCTCTGCCACTTCTAAACCAATGTTCGCTTGCGCTTCCATGGTCGAACCACCCACGTGCGGTGTTAAAATCACGTTTGGTAGGTTACGTAGTGGGGAAACAAATTCTTCACCATTGGCTTTTGGTTCTTTCGGGAATACGTCAACTGCAGCACCTGCAATATGACCAGACTTGATGGCATCTGCCAAATCTTCAATCACCACACAAGTACCACGTGCCGCGTTAATGAAAATTGCGCCTTCTTTCATTTGTGCAAATTGTTCTTTTGCCATGAAATTGCGGGTAGAGGGTACATCTGGAACGTGTAAAGAAACCACGTCAGCATTTGCCAATAATTCGCCCATAGAGCCAACTTGACGTGCATTACCTAACGGTAACTTGGTCACAGCATCATAATAAATGACCTGCATACCCAAGCTTTCAGCCAATACTGAAAGTTGAGAACCGATTGAACCGTAACCCACGATACCTAAAGTTTTACCACGTGTTTCAAATGAACCTACAGCAGACTTGTTCCAGCCACCTGCATGTGTATCGGTTGATTTTTCAGGTACGCGACGTAGCAATAAAATTGCTTCAGCCAATACCAATTCTGCAACCGAACGGGTGTTTGAATAAGGGGCATTGAAAACTGGAATACCACGTTCCATTGCTGCAGTTAAGTTCACTTGGTTTGTACCAATACAGAAACAACCTACCGCAATTAGTTTGTTCGCAGCTTCAAAAACTTCTTCAGTTAGCTGTGTACGTGAACGAATTCCGATGAAATGCGCATCTTTAATCGCTTCTTTTAACGCATCGCCCTCAAGCGCTGTTTTACGATAATCGATGTTGGTATAACCCGCTGCATTTAACACGTCGATTGCGTTCTGGTGTACGCCTTCTAACAACAAGAAACGAATTTTATCTTTAGGTAGTGAAAGATGTTGGCTCATTACGGCTCCGCTACAAAGGCCAAATTTAGTGGCGGTATGATAACATAGGAGACGGGTCGATATACATTTCCTTTATGACCAAGAGTGCAGGTATTTTTTGTCAGATATAATCTCTTTCAGAAATATTGCCCAAAATTACCCTGTTCTTACCACGTTATATTATCGGAATTGCCAATATTCACAGGTTTTTCAAAAAAATCGCTTATAATAAGCGGCACACATGAAAGCCAACCCACGCTGTTGCTTTGATGCACATATTTAGTCTGCAGTATCTTCAAATTGATCAAGATATGCAGACAGTCGCTTTTCTTCCTGTTTAATTCTTGCTAGGTCTGCAAACGATGAATGCTCCAGTCGCTTTAACCCCTGAGTTATTGACCCAATTAACGGCAATAGTCGGTGAAAACCGTATTAAAACGGATGCCGATAGCCTCCAAAACTGGGGTCGTGACCATACAAAGCATTTTGATCCGAACCCATCGGTCATCGTTTTCCCATCAAGCACAGAGCAAGTACAAGCCATTGTAAAACTGGCGAATCAGTTTAATGTGGCCATTACTCCATCGGGCGGACGTACAGGTTTATCTGCGGGTGCGGTGGCAGCCAATGGTGAAATTGTCGTCAGCATGGACAAGATGAACCAAATCTTGGAATTTTTCCCTGCAGACCGTATGGTACGTGTGCAAGCGGGTGTGGTGACTGAGCAACTACAAAACTATGCCGAAGAACAAGGCATGTATTATCCAGTCGATTTTGCATCTTCAGGTTCTTCACAAATTGGCGGTAATATTGGTACCAATGCGGGCGGTATTAAAGTCATTAAATACGGCATGACCCGTAACTGGGTGTTGGGTCTGACTGTGGTAACAGGCAAAGGAGATATCCTGCGTCTGAACAAAGGCATGATCAAAAACGCAACAGGTTATGCGCTGCAACATTTATTTATTGGCGGTGAAGGCACACTTGGCTTAGTGACCGAAGCTGAAATTAAGCTAGAACGCCAACCGCAAGATTTGCAAGTGATGGTGTTGGGCGTACCTGATTTTAATTCGGTGATGCCTGTATTACATGCTTTCCAAGCTAAAATTGATCTGACTGCATTTGAATTCTTTGGTGAATTGGCGATGCAAAAAGTCTTGGATCATGGTCATGTGCAACGTCCATTTGAAACCCAATGTCCATTCTACGTGTTACTTGAATTTGAAGCGCCATTTGAGCCAATTATGGACAAGGCGATGGAAATTTTTGAACACTGTATGGAACAAGGCTGGGTGATGGATGGCGTATTGAGCCAAAGCCTAGACCAAGTTGAAAGTTTATGGCGTTTGCGTGAAGACATTTCTGAGTCGATTGCACCGTTTATTCCATATAAAAACGATATTTCAGTATTGATTACTCATGTTCCTGCATTTATTCAGGAAATTGATGCAATTGTGGCAGAAAACTATCCTGACTTTGAAATTTGCTGGTTCGGCCATATTGGTGATGGTAACTTGCACCTGAACATTCTTAAACCTGCAGATTTAAGCAAAGACGAATTCTTTGCCAAATGTCAGGTGGTAAATAAGTATGTATTTGATACTGTGAAGAAATATGATGGTTCTATTTCTGCAGAACACGGTGTAGGCATGACCAAAAAACCATATTTGGAATATTCACGTTCAGCTGAAGAAATTGAATATATGAAAGCGTTGAAAAAGGTTTTTGACCCTCAAGGCATTATGAACCCAGGCAAATTATTTGATTTGTAATTCCTTTCGCCTTTCATTTATTTAAGTGAATTGAAAAACGCATCCTCGTGATGCGTTTTTTTATGCCGCCGTTTTAATTTTACATTTCTGCTCTAGCGTTTCTGTTCGAACAAGGCATCATAGAAGCATAAATAATAATCAACATTTTGGAGGAGTTATGTTGCGTTTAATCACGGTTTCCGCATTGGGTGTTGCGTTATTGTCAGGCTGTGCGACTACACAGAATATTATTTCACAAGTTACGCCTGCAGAAACACCTTTGGCGCAGGTACTCAAACAACGTCCAGATTTGCGTAAAGAATTGGCTACCGTTGAAATTCGTCAATACTTTAACCGTGTTGAAGCACCGACTGCGGCAGAAGTGAAAATTACCGAAACAGGCTTAATGGATGATTCGGTGCGCTCAATTCGTAGTATTTATCACTTTAAAAATATTAATGGACAATGGCAGCAGGGCGATGTGCAAACCGCTTATTTATGCGCACGTGGTAAAAATACCAAGACTTTCCAAAGCAAAAAATGTCCTTAAATTGCTGTAGGGCTTAGATAAATCTTGCATGATGTTCTAAAAATGCAACAAAGCGTCTGTGGATAATACTCGTGTTATCCACAGCTTTTATTTAGGATGACTTCATCCTATTCAAAAACGTGTGAGCGCAGCATGTCCATCAAAACGCTAGCATTTCTACACCGCAATGATAGCCGTTTTGCCGTGGGTGATTTTTATCCTGTGCTTTCGGTATTTTCACATTATGAATTGGGCAATACTGTATCGCCTTAACCCGCTGAAGGAGGTGATGCCTAACTTGGTCTGATGTCACATCAAGTGCCGCAATTTATTTAACGGACTTAAAAAATGCGCCATAAATTTGCCATTCAACTCTGTTAAACTGCAGCTCAATTTTCTATTTTTATGGGCTAAACGTGGCTGACTTGCATCGTTTTGTCCTTTATAACTCATGCCACAGCAGCAAAAAAATACCATTCAACGTGCCACACTCATGTTTCCCTTGGCTTTGGTCTTGTTTGAGTTCGCGGTTTATATTGGCAATGACTTGGTTCAACCCGCGATGTTGGCCGTCACACAAGATTTTGGTGTCAGTAGTGCATGGGCAGCTTCGTCCATGTCATTTTATTTGCTGGGGGGGGCTTGTGTGGCGTGGTTATTGGGGCCACTCTCTGACCGTTTGGGACGCAAAAAAGTATTATTGGGCGGCGTGGCATTTTTTACCCTAACCTGTTTATTGATTTTATTGACTCAGAACATTGAAAGCTTCCTTGTTCTTCGTTTTTTTCAAGGTTTTGGTTTGTCAGTCATTAGTGCAGTCGGTTATGCGGCTATTCAGGAAAACTTTGCAGAACGTGATGCAATTAAAGTCATGGCGCTCATGGCGAACGTCTCTTTACTTGCTCCCTTGCTCGGCCCAGTCTTAGGCGCATTTATGATTGAGCATGTTTCTTGGCATTGGGGTTTTATCGGCATAGCACTGTTGGCATTTTTGAGTTGGTTTGGACTGAAAGCCAAAATGCCTGAAAATCAGCAGCGTATTCCTAAACCTCCATTTCGAGATGTATGGGATGATTTTAAGGAAGTTTTTCAAAATACCAGATTCTTAGGTTTGACATTGGCGCTGCCCTTATTGAGCATGCCTTTAATGTTGTGGATTGCGTTATCTCCTGTGATGTTGGTGGAAGAGTTAGGCTTTAGTAGTCTGCAATACGGTTTGGCGCAGTTTCCTGTTTTGGGTGGTTTGATTTTAGGCAATCTGGTACTGATGAAAGTCATTGACCGTTTACCTTTAGGAAAAACAGTCTTGATTGGTTTACCTTTAATGTTGTTGGGTAGTGTGCTGATCGTATTTGGGGCAATTTGGCAAAGCTATTTTGTTTGGTGTTTGGTGATTGGTATGAGCTTGATTAGTTTTGGTGAGGGAATGAGCTTCTCAGTCTTATACCGTTTCGCCTTAATGTCATCGGAAGTGTCTAAAGGTACTGTTGCTGCTAGTGTTTCAATGATATTGATGCTGTGCTTTTTTATTGTGATTGAACTGGTGCGTGTTTTATATATGCGGTTTGATATTTGGGCGTATAGTTTGGCTTGTTTGGTGCTGATAACGCTCTGGTTTAGTTTGCCACGCATGATGCTTAAACAGGTGATGCAGGAGCGAGTTGCTGCAGGGCAGTTTTAAGGGGTTAAATTTTTCAGCTGCATCATAAAACAAGGTGATGTGGCATCACCTTGCAAACATTTGATTTATAAATTAAAGTTGAGAAAATGTGTAATATGATGAAAGCTGAAAAGGACTTGCAGATTAAGCTTGTACTGGTTGTTCCATCTTTTTCAATTTAGCATCAAAAACAAATGGGCCAAAAGGTAAAATTGAAGCAATTAAGCCCAAAATAAACATTTTAAGAGACCATTTTTGTTTTTCACAAACCACAAAAAGCACCACTAAAAATGCGATAAACAATACGCCGTGTCCCATACCTACATATTTCACTAAAATTGGGTTATCGAACATATATTTCATGGGCATAGCAATAAATAACAACAATAAGAATGAAATACCTTCTAGGAACCCAACCCAACGTAATGTTTTAATGTTCATGCCCAAATCTTTTTCATGTCGATAAAACAGCAGTGTAGCGCAAATAGTGACAATCGCAAAGACGAGCTGTTGGGAGCTCTGCACATTGATGAGCTAGATACGATGGCTGCAAAATTGAGCTAATTTTGTGCAAAATAGTAGCAAGTTATTCAAAAACGAGTAAGTGTGGTTATGAAAGACGACCGATATAAAGCAAGAAGACCTGCATTGAGCGTCGTTTGAGAATAATCCTCAAAAAGATAAATTTTACTTTTTGCGGATAAGTCGAAAGGCATGTGTATAACCCTTAACTTATCCACAATTGGTAATAAATGTTTTATTGAAAATGCATCATGCTAGCTTAAATAATCCCACAGGCAATTCGCTCACCGCCGCCGCCCAATGGTTTTGGATGGTCGGCATAGTTATCACCGCCTGCATGAATCATCAAGGCCAATCCTTCAACTTGTGCCAATGTTAAACGGGGTGCAATCACGGTCACTTTGGCTGTTCCGTCGTTTGCAACACTTAAAGCCGGTAAGTCCCCTAAATGTCCTGTCAGCGGTGTACCATGATTCGGGATATTTTTGGGATTAAAATGTCCGCCCGCTGCCAAAGCAGCAACCATTTTTCCATCTTTTTCTGCTGCTGCACATGAACCTTTTTCATGGATATGAAAACCTCGTTCCCCTGCAGGGAGTTGTTGGAGTTGGGTGTGAATGACTAAGCCTGCTGCACTGTCACGCAGTTCAACCGTACCTAATTCCTTGCCAATCCCTTGTGCTGAAACAGCATGCATTTTTAAGATTTTAGATTTTTGTTGTGTGGTCGCGGTGGTGCTGCAACCCATGAGTACTAGGCCACTAAAAGCAGCAAGACTGGCAAATTTGAGTATTGAGCGCATAAAAGACATCCTATTTGTTGTGCATAATATTTAGGGATGTCTTGATTGAAGCAAAGTTAGCTCCGTTACAATACAACGTTTGCGTAGTAGTATGTATGTACTGTGTTGAGCTGATTTATTCAGATCAACACAGCCATGTGAGCAATATGATCAGTAAAACAGCTTAATCAAGCTTTGAATTGGATGATGAATCGTCTTCAGGGAGATCATGCGCAAGGGTAGCTTTGGGCATCATTAATCCTTCATTGTTGTTTTCATGCAACCACTCACGCCAAATAGCGAGTAAGACTGCCAAAATCACAGGGCCAATAAATAGACCAATCAGACCAAAACTGGCAATTCCACCTAAAACTCCAAACATGATCAACAGGAATGGAATTTGAGTGGCACCCGAAATCACCAAAGGACGAATCACGTTATCAGCAGTGCTGACCACACACACGCCCCACGCCATCACACCAATGGCTTCCATCGTATGCCCTTGGCTAAATAACCACAGCGACACCGAACCATAAGCTAACGGTGGGCCAAACGGAATTAAGGCAAATAAGAAAGTCACAATGGTCAGTACCATCGGATTAGGTACCCCAGCGACAAAATAGCTCACGCCTGCGAGTAAGGCTTGCGCAATTGCGGTGAGTCCAACGCCATAGACCACAGCACGTGTGGTTTCAGAAATAGTATCTAAATAGTGATGAATACGTGGCCCAATCACCATTTCCAAAGCTTTGCTGACTTGATGCAAAATGGTGTGACCATCGCGGTAGAAAAAGAATAACGATAGCAGGGCAAAACCAAGTTTGATTAGGTTTTTGCTGACTTCATTAATCACCACTTTGCCGTAATTTAAATGCCCTTGAATCCATAAGGAAATGGATTGCACAATGCTGTTCGGATCGTGATTAATTTCTTTAAGGGTGCGGGTGACTTCTTTACCAATAATAGGTAAATTGCGAATGAAATCAGGGACATTTAAGTGTCCGGAAAAGACCTGTTTTTGTAATTCGTAATATAAGTTGCGACCTTCATGTTGCAGGATAAAAATGGCAAAAGTGAGTGGAATGCCGACCACCAACGTGACCATCAGCATCATTAAGGCTGCGCTAAGCGTAGGACGATGACCGCATAAACGTAGCACCGACTGATATAGTGGCCAGCTCATATAGGCAATGATTGCTGCCCAAACAACAGGAACAATAAAATATTTGAGTATGTGAAAACCCAAAAAAATCAGGACAAAAAACAGTCCAAACAATAAAATTTTTTGTAATGTTGGCGCGTACTGTTGCACTGAATTCACTGAAACATTCCTAAGGTCATGTGCCATATTAACTGAAAAAAAAGCTCCCGAAAACGAGAGCTTGGTAAGTTCTGGTGAATAAGTTCTAAACGGTGGCGATTCTAGGCTTTAAAACCATTGAGCAGGGTCATCTACAATGGCATTCAGTACAGGCTGCCATTGATCTTGCATTTGCAGATAAGTTTTTTGGGTTTTATCAAAAATACTTAAACCTTGCATTGCCAATTGTCCATAGGCTGCACGTTCTGAAATCCATGCCACAGGCTGTTGCTCGATTTTCTGGAAAAAATCCTGAATATCTTTAGAGCTGGCAGAGTTGGGTTTGACCCGATTGGCCAACAGCAAAATTTGGACTTTGCCTTTACGAATCCGCTTAATGTCTTGTAAGTGTTTTAAGAAGCGACGGGTGGAGTCAATGTCAAAAAATGAAGGCTGTAGAGGTGTGATAATGGCATGTGCTTCGCTAATCAGCTGCTCGGCATGCTCACCCGATAACGCACCAGGTGCATCAATAATTAAATATTCAATGTTTTTGGGTGCATCGCCAATCGACTTTTCATGACGCCAATCTAAACTTTGAATTGGAGCGGCTGTTTCTGGTCGTTGTTTTAACCATTGCAGCGCAGATTTTTGATTGTCGGCATCCGCCAAAGCAACTTTATAGCCTTTTTGTGCAAGCGCAGATGCTAAACTAATAGCCGTAATGGTTTTTCCACAGCCACCTTTTTGGTTGGCAATTAATATAGTTTTCATGACCCTCGAATCGATTTTAATCTGCTCATCCCTAGCATATCATTGTTTTGTGCTCGGAATATGACAGTTGACAAAAGTCGTATCGAGTTCTGCAAAAAAGGTTTAGGAAGGTTTTATGTCAATCTGGATGGCGATGCTGATTGGTGCCTGTATAGGCGTGGTGCTGACCACCTTAATTTTAAGCAATAGCCGCAATGGACGGATTAAAGCCGAGTATGAACAATATATTGCAGAAATTGAACTGTCACATCAGCAGGCATTATTGCAGGCACAAAAGCGCAGTGTAAATACCAGTCGTGCGGTACTGAAAGGCAAAATGGCAGAGCAATTAGCACCGATTATGCCCGAATTTCAGTATTTACCGAGCGATGCCAAATTTTTAGGTGATCCTGTTGATTATATCGTGTTTGATGGCTATACCGATTATCGGGATGGCAATGGGCATGCCGAAGATATTGCAATCGTCCTAATTGATATTAAAAGTGGTGGCGCACGTTTGACCAAAGGTCAGCAAGCAATTGCGCAGGCCATTCAGCAGGGCAGACTGCGTTTTGAAACCATTCGGATTGATTTTGAGGATTGTGATTAAAGAGGTTTATGTACTCGCGCCAATAACATGCGCTGTGCAAGACTAGGGATATCTGCAGCATCAACATATTGGATTTCACCCAACTCAAAACCAGTTTCCAGTAGGGCAATTTCAATGTCACGGTTTAAGTGACAGCCATCTGCAACTTTCTTTTGAATTGGTGTGAGCAGATGTTGTAAACGCTGAACATTCAAATTTTGTCGATTTAAAACGTGTTCTACGAGGTGCAAAGTACCGCCTGGTTGCAAGACGCGATAAATCTCTCGCAGGCTTTGTTCTAGGTCTGGAATACTGCACAAGGTCCACGTGGACACCACATGCTGCAATTGATCATTTACAAAAGGCAGTTGTTCTGCACTTGCGGTAATCTGCTCAACCACGAACGGTGCTGCATCAATTCGTTGCTGCGCCAATTTGAAAACTGCTGCATTGGGTTCTAAGGCATACACGGTATCTACACTTTGATAAAAAGGTAAATTTAAACCTGTGCCAAAGCCAATTTCCAAAACTTCGCCCGATACGCCAAATAAAAGCTCACGTCGTAAATCCATTAAGGATGGAGTTTGCATGACCTGATTCAGCAAGTGCGGGAAAATATGTTTTTGATAAAATTTATAGAGCATGTGCAGATCTAATTATTGATTTTTATGCCGATAAGCTTAGCTGAAATTACAGGGTTTTTGCCATGTCAGAATGAGCCAATGACTGCATTTTGTTACCAATTTCAACTATTGTATTCATGATCTGTGATTAAGATAAATATAGATAGATGAATTTAATAGGCAGATTTTAAGATGAACACGCATATTTCGCTAAAACTCACGGCATTGTTACTGACTCTGGCTTTGCCATGTTCCGTCTATGCTGCGGTCGAGCGTAATATTGCCAAAGGCTTGCCTCCTGTCGTGAAAGGTCAGTCGATTGAAGTGTTGCAACCTTTTAAGGGTGATTTTCGAATTTTGGGTTCAAAAACCTATCAGGATGATGCCCAAGCCAAATTTTCTCCGATTGATTATGCGGTGAGTTGGGGTTTATTTGCTGAGCCTGAAATTGCCCGTCATATTACCGTCAATCAATATGACCGCTATTTAAACTGGAAAATAGACCGTTTACCTGTGCCTGCAGAACAAGCCATGCAAATGGTGTCTAATATGCATATCATTCCTGCCAACCCAAAAATTGCCAAAGACATTCAAAAAGTAAAACGTGGTGATTTGGTGCGTTTAAAAGGTGAGTTGGTTGAGGTGAAAGATCAGGACTTGGTTTGGACATCATCTCTCACACCAACCGATACGGGGGATGGTGCTTGTGAAGTATTTCGCGTTAGTTCGATTCAGTGGATTGAAAAAGTCAAAAGCTGAGTGTGATGTTTAGTTTAGAGTTTGAATTGTAGATACTTGCCGAAACTGTATCTCATACACGGTAAACAGCTTGAGTATTGCTCCACGTGAAACATACACATCCATAAGAAAAAACCGCATGATGGGTTTAACTTTCATGCGGTTTTTGCTTGGTTAAAGTTGTTTTTATTTGGCGCTGAGGGCTAGCGTTTCAAACTGAACGCCATCCCAACCGTGCTGCATAAACTGGCGGATATTTTGATGATCAGTTCCATCAGGTGTTGCAAGTACTGAAGCATAATGTTCTGCAAATAGGCTGAGGGTTTGCGCCTGATCTAAGCCATTGAGTTTCGCAAATGAAAATATTTTGGCACTGCCCTGATTTTCATTGGCGGCGTTGAGCTGTTGCCCATTTTTGAAAGCAGTTGGCGTGTAGGTGTAACGTGCTTCAATAAATGAGAGCACATCGGTAAATATTGCAGTGCCTGCTTCAAGTTGCGCCAATAATTCCTGAGCCATCCTGTCCTCCATTGCGCCTAAAAATAACATGCAGACTAGCGCAATTTTTATGGCAAAGTCTATGTGTTTTTTGAGTGTACATTCGCATTTAAAATCATGATTCTTGTATAGTGTGATCAGGTTTTAATTGTGCGGTGATGGTTCATTCATCTCACTTTTTTTCATTAGGATTCAAAACACAATGAATTGGCTTTTGGTAGCAATGGGCGGTGCAATTGGCGCAAGTTTACGTTATGCCGCAAGCCTGTATTTATTTAAATCGGCACAGCATTTTCCATGGGCAACGTGGTCGGTCAATCTGTTTGGCTGCTTTTTGGCAGGTGTATTTTTTGCATTGAGTCAGAAATATCCTGTGTTGCAGCAGGAAGCCCGCTTATTACTGATGGTAGGTATTTTAGGTGGCTTTACCACTTTTTCCAGTTTTAGTTTGGAAACTTGGCAACTCTTAAGACATGGACAGCAAGGTATGGCGTTTAGTTATGCGCTTTCAAGTGTGGTTTTGGGAGTGATGTTGCTGGGATTGGGTTTTTATGTGATTCAACAGTTTTTAAAACATTAGATTAGGGTCTGTACCAAATCAATCGTTGAGTAGAAAAATCCATTAGATAAAAATTATAAATAAAAAGAAGCCCAAGCTGGAGGAGAGTGCTTGGGCTTTGAAGATAGAGGATATCCCATCGTTTCGATGAGCAATCTTGCTATGTTTAAAATATAAAACAGAAAACTTAACTGAATATGAAGTGATTGTGAGATTTTGCAATAAAACTCAAGCTTAGCGTTTGAAACGTGCAAAGCGTTTGTTGAAGCTCGCGACACGTCCTTCATTACTGGTTTGACGTTGTTCACCTGTGTAGAACGGATGCGATGCGCTTGAAATATCCAAAGTCACATAAGGATATACCTTGCCTTCATATTCTTTACTTTGGCTGCTTTGCAAGGTGCTGCCAATCACAAAATAGGCATTGGCGTTGGTGTCGTGGAATAAAACTTCACGATATTCTGGGTGGATATTCGGACGCATGAGATTTCTCCAAACTAAGTGTGTAATTTGTGAAATGTTATAACATAACAATTAATTTGGCAAATAAAACCCACATGCATTCTTTCTAGTGAGTTTTACATCAAAAATTATCCAATCCCTTTTTAAACCTGTTGTATAAGGGCTGTCATTGAGGGAATAGTGTCTGCACAGATTAAATAATTTTTTCTATTAGAAGTGAAAAGGCATCGTAAGAACAAGTTTGACACGTGCCATTTTAAGGCATAAAATGGCATTTAGTGGTGTAAATGGAGCATATGATGACAACATTGGTAAAAAAACGGGTTCAATACACGGTTGATCAGGCAATTATGGAATCAGCAGAATACATTATGACAAAAGTTGGTCTGACGCCTGCCACTGTAATGAGCATGGTTTATGCTGAAATTGCACGAACTGGCAAAATACCTGTCACGACTCAGGTGAGTGACGAGGATTTGAATACAGCAAGATTAATCGCGATGAGCCATAATGTTCCTAGTGTAAAAGTGTCTAACGCTGCGGATGCTGCTGCTTTTTTAGAAGATGATGGCGGCTACTAATGACCCAACAACTCTATTGGGCTTATGTTGGCTTTACAGATATTGCCGAGGGTAAGACCAGACCTGTGTTGTATATTCGCCAAACGGACACCGACTATGTTGTATTTCGTTTAAGTAGTCAGTACGAAAATAAGTCTGCTTTTATTAAAAGCAAATATGTGGAAATTAAAAACTGGCAACAGGCTGGTTTAAAAAAGCCATCGTGGATTGATACAGTACAAACATATCAGCTGCCTATCCAAAAAACACAACTCACTTATATTGGACAACTGTCTGCCGATGATCTGGAATGCTTAATCAAACACCTTGAAATTCAATAATTTGAATTTCATCGTTTCAACTTGAATGAATCGGTTTAGATAACAAAAAATCCTCCTACATTTGGGAGGATTTTTTGTCTGGATTATAATTTTAGTTACGGAGCATAAAACAGATTGGGCTTTATTTTCAGCATCCTTTGCTGAGTCCAAAGTTGAGTCTAAGCTCGCGGTGGAACCAACTCCTCAAAAATATCATTTAAATTATCATGTACTTTTAAATGAATTAAATTCCAATAATG
Organism: Acinetobacter sp. YH12135; assembly: GCF_013418565.1. Classification (NCBI taxonomy): domain Bacteria; kingdom Pseudomonadati; phylum Pseudomonadota; class Gammaproteobacteria; order Moraxellales; family Moraxellaceae; genus Acinetobacter; species Acinetobacter sp. YH12135. Next base: position 32,919 of record NZ_VPBU01000005.1, on the reverse strand, counting down.
CCCTGAAACAGTTCGATTCACCATTAAGGTATCGGGAGAAGGCTTAAACACATCCCAATATTTCAATGAACTTTTGACCAACTCAACGCCATCATGATGGGCAGAATTTTCAGCAAAATCATAATGTGTGGTTAGCGGACGCATCAGCACTTCTAACCATTGCAAATATAAATCTTCAGGGAATTTACCCAATGCAGAAATTGCCTGCAGTGCATCTAGATGCTGTTCAATTTCGGCAATATCTTGCGCACGCGCAGCATGAATCAGTTGTCGAAAATGATGCACTACATCATTCGATAGAGTTTTGACGCCGCCATAATCATAAATCACCACAGAACCATCTTGGCGGAACGCAAAGTTGCCCGGATGCGGGTCGCAATGAAAGCGTTTTAAATAAAAGATTTCTTGACCCATGGCACGCAATAAACGTCGTCCCAAAGTGTTGCGGGTACGCTGTGACCATGTGCTTGCCGTTTCTATATTTTCACCTTGTTCCAAACTTAAGGTGAGAATATGCCGCGAAGAATAGTCTTTAAACACTTGTGGGATAATAATTTTATCATCCAAAGCCGCGTGAAAGGTACGCGCTACTTCTAGGTTTTGTGCCTCAATCTGGTAGTTCAGCTCATTGTCTAAACTTTCCTGAATTTCCTGAAATAGACGGTCTTGTAATTTACGGTCTATTTTAAGTACACCCATTAAACGCAGTGCCAAACGGACTTGTTTCAGGTCACTTTCGCAGGCTTCATCGACCCCAGGATATTGCACTTTGACCACCACTTGCTCGCCATTGGGTAAAATGGCTTTATGCACTTGCCCAATAGATGCGGCTGCAAACGGAGTTTCATCAAAGTGTTTAAAAATTTTGTCGAGCGGTTTACCAAGTTCTTTTTCAACTTGTGCCTTAATTTCAGCAAAAGGCATGGCAGGTGCTTGGCGCTGTAATTTACTGATGGCTTTGGCAACTTCAGGCGGAAAAATATCTTTATATTGCGAGGCAATTTGCCCGACTTTCATCACCGCACCTTTCATTTCGCCTAAGGTATCAGCAATTTGGATACCAATATCCTGAAACAATTGGCTGCGTGCCGCATTTTTTTGTTCTTCATCTGCGGTGAGGTTTTTAATCGAGTTCGATACCGTTTTGGTTGCAATACTTGCTGTCATGCTCGCAAGTTTCATAAAGCGACGACCAGGTGTACGCGCCGTTTTTGCCATGCGATGTTCCTCAAGATCATCTTTACTATCTTTTGATCATAAGTGTTCGTGAGCAAAATGCCTACTTTTAATTGTTAAAGTATTTTTTGATCACAAGACCCACGTGCCAAAACGTATTTTGGCATGTAGGTGAGTAGGCTGAGGTTTATGCTGTAAATTGGCGTTCCAGTCGTTGATTGTTGAAATATAAACGGGTTAAGAGTAACACGCAGGCAATACTTAAACCAACAATCAGCCCAACCCAAACGCCTGCTGCACCCATGCTGCTGTAACGGGTTAAATACACGCCAATTGGGAAGGCGATGACCCAATAGGCAAGCATGGTAATCCACATTGGGCCTTGCGTATCTTGCATGCCACGTAAGCAACCTGCCGCACTGATTTGCCAAGCATCCATGAGCTGATAAGCAATGGCAAACAACAATAAATATAAAGTGACTTGCGCTACTTGCGGGTCATTGCTGTAAATAGAAATAATTTCAGGGCGGAAAAACCACATCAGTGCCATGGTGGAAAACGCAAACAGGGTGGCGGTGGCAAAACCCAATACCTGTACTTTACGCATGGCATGAATGTTCTGTTCACCATAATAGGTACCAATACGAATGGTCAGGGCAATTGCCAACGACATAGGAATCATAAACAGTTGTGAGGTCACGGACATGGCAATTTGATGTGCAGCCAATGTCGTTTCACCCAAAGGACTAATTACAATGGCGGCAGTACTAAAAATACTCACTTCAAAGAAAATGGCTAAACCAATGGGCAGTCCTAACAGCAAAATACGTTTAATCCAGACCGCATCAATCGCTTCCCATTGGCTAAATACCTGCGTGCTTTGATAGGCGCGACTTTTAAAAATATAAAATGCCAAAGTTATAAACATTAACCATTGCAAAATGGCGGTGGCAAAACCGCAACCCGCACTGCCCAGTTCAGGCAGAGGCCCCCAGCCATACATAAACATAAAGTTCAGCGGAACCAATAAAACCAATGCCAACAGACTAATTACAGTCACAGGGCGTGGATAGCCCAGTGCTTCTGAATAACCGCGCAAGGCAGCATACATGGTCACGGCAGGCATCCCAAAACCAATGGCATGTAAAAATAAGCCTGCTTTGGGCTGTAAATTTTCAGGCACACCAAATAATGGCAATAGTGCAGGCATGAGCTGTAAAATCAGCGCTGCAATCACACCTAAAATAAACGCAATCCATAAAGACTGACGGGCGATGGTTGCAATTTTTTCTGGGGTACGCGCGCCTTTAGCCTCGGCGACTAAGGGTGTGGTAGCAATCATAATGCCACTGAACAGCAGCATAATGGGCATCCACAAACCGACCCCAACAGCAATAGCAGCTAAGTCGGTGGCAGACATGTGACCTGCCATAATGGTATCAATCAGACCTAAACCTGCTTGCGCAAATTGTGTGACCAAAATTGGAATCATCAGTTGAAAAAGCTGTTTTAATTCAAAACGGGTCGTGGTCACAGAATGTATATTTGACACAAAAAATCTCAATGCATGAGGTGCTTAGCGTTTGGGTATTAGCGTTGTAAAGTGAGAAGCACACCAATAAAAATCACCACGCTACCTAAAAGACGTTGCCAATTGATACTGACTTTTTCAGTGCCCAAGAACCCAAAATGATCAATCAGCATTGATGTGACCATTTGTCCAAAAATAATCACCCCAGATAAAGTGAGTAAACTTAGTTTTGGAGCACTATAAATACTCATGCTGATGGCATAAACCCCTAGACATCCGCCAATCCATAAATACCATGGGATGTTGAGCAAGGTGCTGAGGTTGGGTTTTTCGACTTGCTGAAAAAATACCAGTATGGCTAAAACTATTGTACCAACCAAAAAAGAGAAAAGGGCAGCTTGTAACGGAGAATATAAATATTCACGCAATTGGCTGTTGATTGCAGTTTGAAAGGCCATTGCAATCCCGATGCCCATCGCCAGTGGCAAAATTAAGAGTAATTGGCTGGATATCTTCATCATTTTCACATTTTTTCTTATTAAACAGATTCTAGTCTAAAGTAAATTCTAGGGAATACATCAGTGTCCTGCTGTAGTCATGTTAAAATCTGTATCACTGTTTTGATTTTGCATTGAGTCTGTCTTTGAATCCACTTCAACCCATTGATATTCCTTTATCTTTATATATTCACATGCCGTGGTGCGTGCGTAAGTGTCCGTATTGTGATTTTAATTCACATGCTGTGCCTGACGGTAAGTTGAGTTTAGATTTAGAACAGGAATATCTACAGGCTTTGCTGGAAGATTTTAAAACCCAGACTCAGTTTGCGCAGGGGCGGAAAATTCACAGTGTTTTTATTGGCGGTGGCACACCTTCGCTAATTTCAGCACAGGGGTATCAATGGTTATTTACACAGCTGAAAGCCGTGCTAGCTTTTGAAGATGACTGCGAAATTACGTTGGAAGCTAATCCGGGAACAGTGGAGCATGATCCCTTTGCAGATTATTTGGCTGCAGGCATTAACCGTTTGTCGATTGGCGTGCAGAGTTTTAATACTGAGCATTTAAAAAAATTAGGGCGTATTCATTCTAATGATGATGCGATTGCCGCAATTGGCTTGGCGCGTGAAGCGGGCTTTCAGCGAATTAATGTCGATTTAATGCATGGCTTGCCTGAACAGACTTTGCAGCAAGCACTGCAGGATTTAAAACTGGCAGTGGAACATGGTGCAACGCATATTTCATGGTATCAATTGACTATTGAGCCTAATACTGTTTTTTTCCGCACTCAGCCAATTTTACCTGTAGATGATGTCTTGGAAGAAATTCAAGTGCAGGGTGAAGCCTATTTAACTGCGCAAGGTTTTGTGAATTATGAAGTGTCTGCATGGCGTAAAGAGTTGCCGTCTGCACATAATTTAAATTATTGGCAGTTTGGCGATTATTTGGCGATAGGTGCGGGGGCGCATGGCAAAGTGACTTTGCATGATGGTGTGTATCGCTTCCAAAAAACCCGTTTGCCGAAAGATTACTTAGCCAAAGTACCTGCGGAAAACTTGCAGTTTAAAGCAATTGCAGCCGATGAGTTGCCATTTGAATTTATGATGAATGCACTGCGCCTGAATGATGGGGTTGAGGCAAACTTGTATACTGCCCGCACAGGTTTAAACTTGGATGATTTGCAGGATATTTTAAATACATTGCGTCAGCGGCAATTGTTGCAGGATGATCCGAAGCGATTGGCATGTACTGCGCAAGGGCATGTGTTTTTAAATTCGGTGTTGGAAGCGTTTTTGTGATTTGAGTTCAGCTCAGGCATCTGTCCTAACGCTTATCGAATATTGTGCTAGAGCGACAGCTTGTGTCTTGCACTGCATGCTATTTAAGGTAAATTTTGTTATTGTAATGGCTTTGTTATTGTATCGCCTTGAAGGTTTGAGATGAACTCTACTAGTCCAAAAGTTTTAAAGGCTCATGGTGAATTAGTGGTAAACAAAGAGGAAAACCTTTCCCTCTTTGAATCAATCCCTTTTTATCCAGAATACCCAAGTAAATTTAAATTTATTGACCTATTCGCAGGAATTGGTGGATTTCGGCTAGCGTTACAAAATCTTGGTGGCGAGTGCGTATTTTCATCAGAAATAGACCTATATGCCCAAAAAACATATTCCGTCAATTTTGGTGAAACGCCTTATGGTGATATCACTTTAGAGTCTACTAAAAATGCGATACCTGATCATTTCGATATTTTATGTGGAGGCTTCCCTTGTCAGGCTTTTTCAATTGCAGGTAAAAGATCTGGATTTGAAGATACACGCGGTACGCTATTTTTTGACGTTGCGGATATTATAAAACGGAAACAACCTAAAGCTTTCTTTTTAGAAAATGTTAAAGGCTTAATTAGTCATGATAAGGGAAATACACTTAAAACTATTTTAAAAACATTAAGAGATGATTTAGGTTACTACGTTGCTGAGCCTCAAATTATAAATGCTAAAGATTTTGGTGTTCCCCAAAATAGAGAGCGAATTTTTATTGTAGGCTTCCATAAAGATACTGGAATTCAAAATTTCTCTTATCCACAACCATTAAATAAAAAAACCTGTTTTGCCGATATAAAGGAAACTCAGGTTGTACCTACTAAATATTACTTATCTACACAGTATTTAGATACCTTGGAAAAGCATAAAGCTCGACATGAAAATAAAGGAAATGGTTTTGGTTACGCTATTATTCCAGATCACGCAATTGCCAATGCCATAGTTGTAGGTGGAATGGGGAGAGAGCGTAATTTAGTTATAGATCATAGAATTACAGACTTTACTCCAACTACTAGAATTAAAGGAGAGGTAAATCGGAAAGGTATTCGGAAAATGACGCCAAGAGAATGGGCACGGTTGCAGGGGTTTCCAGATCATTTCAAAATCGTGGTTTCAGATGCCTCAGCCTATAAACAATTTGGAAATTCTGTTGCTATTCCAGCGATACAGGCAACTGCAAAAGAAATATTAAAAGCATTGAAGATTGGTGAGTATGATTACAGCAAATAAGGGGGAATGGAGTGAACTCTATGCCCTTTTTTAATTACTATGTGATGGGGAGTTAAGTGCGGGTGATGAAAACTTAAATAAAATAAATAATTTAATTTATCCTGTAATTAGAATTTTACGTCAAGAACATCATCATTTATTCACTTATGTACCGCATAAATCAGAGGGTATAGTAGAGATTTTGCGGGGCGAAGATGTTTTTCAGATACCATTACAGGAACTCAGAGATATTACTCAGTTTTTGCTGGCAGAATTACAGAAAAAGCAAACGGCATCATTTACTATTCCAGATGTGGAAAACTTTATATCCAGATACCAATCAAATAAGATTAAAGCAAAATCTAGTGCGAAAAGTGATATTAGAATCGTAATTTATGATGCAAAAATTGGAACAATGCCTGAATTGGGATTTAGCATAAAGTCAAAATTAGGTAAACCATCCACATTGTTAAATGCAGGAAAGACAACAAATTTTATTTTTGAAATAAAAAATATTTGCCTAACCGAAAAAGAGATTGAAGATTTTAATCAGCTTGCATTGCCACAACCAATTATTAAATCTCGTATAGCACATTTAAAAATGTTGGGAGCCGATATTAAATTTTCCCATTTAAATAATGCTGTATTTGAGAATAATTTAATTTTGTTGGATAGTTTACTACCAAAAATTATGGCAGAAGCTATATTTAAATATTACACATCAACTCTTAATTCAGTTAAAGATATTTTTAATGAAATTTCTTATGAAAATCCAATGAAATATTCTTTTGAACATCAGCATCCTTTTTATCAGTTTAAAATTAAAAAATTATTGTGTGAAATAGCAATTGGAATGATGCCTGGTACAGTTTGGACAGGTAACGAAATTGATTCTACAGGTGGATATTTAGTAATTAAAGAAGATGGCGAGATCATTTGCTATCATCTGTATCATCGCCATGAATTTGAAGAGTATTTATACAATAATACAAAGTTTGAGATGGCAAGTAAAACCAAGCATGATTTTGGTCAATTATTTCTAAAGGACAATAAATTGTATCTGTCTTTAAATCTACAAATTCGCTTTAAATGATTAAAAATATATCTTTTATCTTAATATAGTTTGAACTTTTGATTCAATTTTCATAATAAAACTCAAATAGGATAATTTTAAATGGATTTAAAAACGTTTGAGTTACTTGCCCGCTATAATCTTTGGGCAACTCAAAAACTAAATCAGACTTTGCTATTGGTTTCAGATGATGATTTTTTCTTGGATCAGGGCTTATATTTTAAAAGTATTTTTGGCACTCTGAATCACTTGTTGGTCGGTGAGCATCATTTGTGGTTTCCACGTTTTGCTTTGCACCACTCACCAATTTTGCCATTAGATAGTATTGTGGAAACCAACAGAACACAGCTTGTTGAGCAACTTGAAAAGAAGGCTGAAAACTGGATTTATTTTTTAAATCAGGTGGATGAGAATGTTTTTCATCAAGAGCTGCACTATAAAACATCAACTGGCGTGGAGATGCACTTACCCTATGCTGCAACCCTAATGCATGTGTTCAATCATGCAACTCATCATCGTGGGCAAATTACCGCGGCTTTAACCGCAATGGGATATGTCTGTCCTGAGCTTGATTTAATTTATATGTTGCTAGAAGACAAGGCTAAGAAGCGAATTGAATGAAACGACTAGAAATTTTATGTCTAGTGATTTTAATTTTTCTGATTTTATATCTGATTCAGTGGGTATTTCATGGTTTTCCAACAGCACATTAAAAGTAATTTTAATTGATGTGTAGATTCGAGTACTGACTTTCTGAAGTAAACACCAAAAGAGCGCATTACGCGCTCTTTTGATTTACATCTGCTGAGAATATTTTAGTAGTCAAAACTAAAATGTTCTGGTGCTAATGCAGTCATGGTTTTAGATGGATTGACCATTGCTTCTGCATGACCTTGGGTACGTGGCAATAAACGCTCAAAGTAGAAATCTGCAACTTTGATTTTGGCTTTATAGAACTCAGGTGTTTCCTGACCATTGCCTTCAGCCAATTTGGTCGAAGCCACAGCCGCTTGTTGCGCCCAGAAATAAGCCATCATCACATAACCAGAGAACATCAAGAAGTCTACTGAAGCACTGGATACGATGTCACGGTCTTTACGTGCTGCCAACATAATGCGCACGGTTAATGCGTTCCATTGAGCACATAGCTTGGTTAAGTCCCATGCAAAACGACGCATGTATTTGTTACGTGCATGCTGACCACAGAATTTCAAAATTTCAGCGGTGTAGTCACGAATCACTTTACCTTTAGAGCTTAACAACACTTTACGACCAATCAAGTCGAGCGCCTGAACGCCAGTTGTACCTTCATATAAGGTAGAAATACGTGAATCACGTACAATTTGCTCCATGCCCCATTCTTTAATATAGCCGTGACCGCCGTACACTTGCATGCCGTGGTTGGCAGCTTCATAACCCATTTCAGTTAAGAAGCCTTTTAAGATTGGGGTATAGAAACCTAAATGGTCATCATGCGCTTCAAAAGCTGCAGTATCACCACGCATTAAGGCATCATTCATTTTATCTGCCAATTGTGCAGCATGATAAATCATGGCACGACCACCTTCTGCTACGGCTTTTTGCGTTAAGAGCATACGACGTACATCGGCGTGGTGAATGATTGCATCAGCTACTTTTTCAGGGTCTTTTTTACCTGACAGCGCACGCATTGACATACGTTCTTTGGCATACGGCAATGCACCTTGGAATGCCAATTCTGCATGGCAAATCCCCTGAATTGCTGTACCAATACGTGCAGTATTCATAAAGGTAAACATGGCATGTAAGCCTTTGTTTGGTTCACCAATCAAATAACCCACGGCATTGTCAAAGTTCAGGACTGCAGTTGCAGACGCGCGAATCCCCATTTTGTGTTCAATAGAGCCACAAGTGACAGGATTACGCTCACCCACCGTACCTTCTGCTGTTGGCAAGAATTTCGGTACGATAAATAATGAAATACCTTTTGTGCCTGCAGGCGCATCTGGGAGGCGTGCTAACACAATATGAATGATGTTTTCAGTCAGGTCATGTTCGCCTGCAGAAATAAAGATTTTGGTACCTGAAATCGCATACGTACCATCGGCTTGTGGTTCTGCTTTGGTTTTTACCTGACCTAAGTCGGTACCACATTGTGGTTCAGTCAAACACATGGTGCCTGACCAAGTACCTGCAACCAAGTGCGGTAAATAGGTATCTTTTTGCGCGTCTGTACCAAATTGCATAATGGTGTTGATACAACCCACGCTTAAACCTGGATACATTTGGAATGACCAGTTTGCTGTACCCATCATTTCAGATTTGATGAGGTTTAGCGACATTGGCAGGTTTTGACCGCCGTATTGTTCAGGGTAAGACAGACCTTGCCAGCCACCTTGCACAAATTGGTCATAGGCTTCTTTAAAGCCTTTCGGTGTGGTCACATTGCCATTTTCAAAATGACAGCCTTCTTCATCGCCTGATTGATTGAGTGGAGAAAGTACATTTTCACAGAAATCTGCTGCACCTTCCAAAATCATATCGACTGTATCTGCGTCCGCAAGTTCACCGTTAGAAAGATTTTTGTAATGGGTCGGGTAATCAAGCACTTCGTTCATTAAGAAACGAATATCGTGTAATGGGGCTTTATATGCTGGCATAGTCTTAATCCTAATTTAGAAATAGTTTTGGATTATCTGTATCGATATGTTGATTATTCACACTCATGATCAAAAAACATTGATAAGAATAGCGAATAAAAATGTCAGAAATGCGAATACTGAAAATTATTCACCTTACAAAAACGAATGAAGTGTTATGTTACAATGTATCATAATCTGTACGTTTGAACAGACCAATCTATAATGAATATAAGGTGTTTAGCAATGAAGATACAATTAAAATATTTATCTTTATGTCTTTTTAGTTTAGCTGCTACAGGTTGTTCGCAGCATGTCATTAAGACCAATTCCAATCAGACGGTAAGTATAGAACAAAAGGCAATTACGGGGTTAAATGCCATCTTTGAAACACCTAGTTATGATTTTCAGGGCAAATTACGGGTACAGAGCAATTTAGTTGAAGCAACACCAAAAGTAACGGATATTGCTCCTACCACACTTGATCCTGTACTTAAAAAGCAATTAGATCAGTATTTAAAACAGCAAAAAGTCCGTTTAAGTACACAAGAAAAACAAAACTTATATACGGCAATGGCTAAGGAACAAAACTCTGCTTCCTATGCTGCAGGGGCAATCGAAAAATCGAGTCCTTTTAATTTTCTGTTGAATGTATTGAATGATACTGAGTTTAGCTACGATGGCTCGGTGCATTATCGGCAAAAAATTGCTGCTTTGAATGTGGCAGCACGCTATGAAAAACCGACACTTTTGGTGCAAATGAAAGTACCGATGGTGGTCGATTTTAATGAATATAAGTTCTATACCAACTATTTTTCTTTGTTGCCTTATTTGGTGAATAAAGACAGTCAAAATGACTTTGCCTATATCGACTTTTCTAAATACAAAGCCGATTTTGAGCGGATTAAAGTGGCACAATTTGCCGAATACTTAAAAGCCATGAATGCGGTGCCGTATGTATTGGCAGATTCTAAACATATTCAAAAGTTATCTTTAACTGCACAAGAACGTCAGCAAAAAATTAGTGAAAAAATTCGTTTGAACAGTAGTTTGGAAGATATGTTGCTGCAGCTTGCCATGTTTGATCAGGTCAATGCACCGTATTTGCAACAGACTGTATTGGGGCAGGCGACCACAACCGAAGATGCTGCTGAACAAGCTGAAATTACGCAAGATACATCGGCCAAAGAAAGTGTTGAAGACTACTTGAAACACAATGAAACTGCTGAAGATTATGGCATGAGCCAAGAGGCTTTTGTGGCGTATCAAGCCACCCTTGCTTTACGTGATTTGGTCAGTCAGAAATTTTATGCAACTGAAACGACAGTGAGTAATGTGGCAGATTATTCAGCAGATGCCAGTGAAGATGCCATGATCGCAGCTGAACAAGCCGTTCAGGCAGCGGCTGCTGAGCAGGCAGAAGATTCAGCAAGCACCGCAAGTATGCTAAGCGAACAAGACTGTCAGCGTTTGATCGAAACAGCAAAAACAGCCAAAGTTGGAGATTTAACCTACTGTGCTTATGCCTATGAATTAGAAGCATTTAGCCCAAGTCGTGCTGAGCAGGCACAATCGGTTTTAGATGAGCACTTTGCTTCACCGCAAGAAAAGCTAGCTAAAGTTTTTGAACCATACCGTTCGGAACAATTGGTCGATGCCGCTGCTTTCGCAGCTTTGTGGCAAAAACATCAGGCTGAAATTCAACAGATTATGAATGCTACACCTAAAGATAAAAAAACACCGATGCAAATTGATGTGGCTTTAGATGATCAGGGGCGTGCTGCAAAAATTGATTATGCACTGCAATTTAAACGCGAAAATTACGGCACAATTCATGTGTATAACGATGTCAGCATTGCGAATTATGGGCAAGCCAGCAAAATTGACCGTAGTGCGCTGCGTCAAGCCAAATCCATTCAAGAAGTCAGTAAAGACTCAATTTTAGAAAAATGGGTGACAAATTTAGGGCGTACCTTGGAGCAGGAAACTGCAGAAAATAAAGATAAGACCACTGCAAAACCCGCCTTAAGTTATGATGAAGAATTAGCGCAGTTGGCACAAAAAACCTATCAACAAACAGAATCTTTTAGTCAGACTTATCAGACTTTATTTTTAGTGCACATGGCAGCAGAGCAAAGTACGTGGGTAAAAAATCTTAGTCCACAAACCTTGCAGGAAATGGCAGAAGTGTATGCCTATTGGTTCAGTGATGAGCGCTACTATGACCCGAAAGGTGCCGCGCTAAAACGGATTGAAGCCTTACAAGCCAAGCATCATTTAGAAGAAGATGAGCAATTTAATAATGCAATTGGTCGTCGTATCAATAATTTGACTGAAGATGCAGTCGATGAAAATAAAGTCGCACTTGAATGGCGTAAGCTGAAACAGCAATACAAGCAACCACAACAGATATTTGCTCAGCAATATTTAAAAGCCTATGAAGCAGCTTATGATTGGGATGTGCCAGACTTGGAAAATTTAAAGAAAACGGCAGATATTTTAGGGCAGACGTATGTTGATCGTCAGCAGGGCAAATTGAGCCAAAATTCAATTCGTACTTTAACTGAAGATCAGGCTGAACAGATTGATTATGAGTTATATATGGATGTGTATGAAGATATGCAGAAATTTGTAAAATAAACCGTGGGTGAAAATGGGCAATCAGCGTTCAACAAGATTGCCCAGTTTAAATAAAAAAATAGCCCTTTGCTGCTCAAGGGCTATTTTTATTTGGTGATGATTTAGAAGAAATCTTTTAATTCAGGTTTCACGCCATTCCAAATATAAAAAGATTCAATCGCCTGTCCGACCAGCATGCCAAAACCTTCCGATGTCGGTACGCCACGCGCTTTGGCTTGTTCTAAAAAGCTCGAAGGTTTGCCATAAGCCATTTCATAAGCAAAATTAAACTGCAAACACTCAGGCAAGGTGAGGGCATCTCCCGTTAAGCTGGCAGACGTCGCATTAATGGCTAAATCAAATTGACCTGTTAAATCGGTAAGTGCCATGGCTTGTAATTCTGCTTGCGGTACGGCAGCTTGTAGGTCAGCAACCAGTTGTTCAGCACGGGCAAGGGTGCGGTTGGCAATCACAATTTTTTTTGCGCCTGCTTGTACCAACGGATAAATTACCCCGCGGGTTGCACCACCAGCGCCAATAATCAAAATATCACTGTGCTCTAAATTCCAGCCCAAAGCACGAATGGCATCAACCAAACCCTGACCATCGGTATTGTCGCCATGCAAAACACCATCTTGCATCCACAAGGTATTGACTGCTTTGGCAATTTTGGCACGTTCGGTTAATACGCCACATTGGGCAAATGCTTGCTCTTTAAAAGGCACGGTTACATTCATGCCTACACCGCCCTGATTAAAAAAGTCTGCAACACTGTCTCTAAAACCATCAAGAGGGGCAAGGCGTTTGCTGTATTGCAGGTCAATGCCTGTTTTTTCTGCAAAGGCATGATGCAGTTCAGGAGAACGTGATTGTTCAATTGGGTTGCCAATCACGGCAAATTGTTTGCGCATTTGCCAAAATCCATGTGCTGAAATGTGCATCAATATACGTTAAATTCAGCGCGGACTAAAGCCTATGGCGGTATAAAACGGTGGGAGTCTTTGGACTTAAGGATTACAAATCTCTAAAACGGTTTCTAATACCAAAATAGTGGCAATCACGAACATGGCAATGCCCGCTAAAATGCTGCTACTAATGGCTAAGCCATCTGAAAGATGACTTTCAAAAATAAAGGTCATGCAAATTGAGCCAAGTAACATGGCAAAGGTTGCCCAAAATAAAAAGATTTTGTGTTTGAACAGCGGGCTAAACATGCGGATCTCCTGACAGATGTGGCGCAGTGTGACATAAGGCTTTGACAGTTTGATGAATTCGCCTTTGACTCATGGTTTGATGTATGGATAGTTAAATCCTATTTGTGCATGGTCGAATAGGGTGCGCGGTCACATCATCTATTAAAATCCATCCGCACTATCATGACAGTTAATTCATGCTGTGCATATTTATTGATTTGAAAATAAGCAATAAAGTTTGTAAGTAAAAAAGCGATTCGTGGAAGAATCGCTTTTTTGAACCTTGAATGTGATCTTTTTTACACTGCGATGTAGCAAGGTTTCACCAGTCGCGAGCTTTAACTCGTCTTGAGATTTAACCAATCGCGTGGTTTTAAATAATAGTCAGTGAGTTTTTTCTCTGCGGAATCTTCTGCCCATTCAGGACGGTACGACCATCCCGCCAAGTTCGGTAAGCTGACTAAAATGGACTCAATCCGTCCACCTGTCTGCAAGCCAAATAAAGTGCCACGGTCATAGACCAGATTGTATTCCACATAACGTCCACGACGGTAAAGCTGGAACTCACGTTGTGCTTCGGTATAGGCTTTGTCACGATTACGCTCAAAAATAGGCAGAATTGCAGCCAAATAACCGTTACCCACCGCCTGAATATAGTTGAAACAGGTGTCAAAGTCCCATTGATTCAGATCATCAAAAAATAAACCACCCACGCCACGCTGTTCATCACGGTGCTTTAAATAAAAATAGTCATCACACCATTGTTTATGTTCTGCATAGACTTGATCGCCAAAAGGCGCACATAAGTCATGTGCTGTTTGGTGCCATGCCAACACATCTTCATCATTTGGATAAAATGGTGTCAGGTCAAAACCACCACCAAACCACCAAATTGGCGGTTGTCCTTCAGGTTCAGCGACAAATAAACGCACATTGGCGTGCGAGGTGGGTACATGCGGGTTTTTCGGGTGAATTACCAATGATACACCCATCGCTTGCGCAGGTGCGCCTGCAATATTGGGATGACGCTCAGTTGCAGAAGCAGGCAGTTTGGAAATATTGATATGCGAAAACATCACCCCGCCTTTTTCAATGACTGTACCGTTTTGTAAGACACGGGAACGACCACCGCCACCTTCAGGACGTTGCCAGTCATCAATTTCAAACTGTGCGCTTCCGCCACCTGCCTGTTCTTGTTGTTCTAAAGCCGCACAAATTCGCGCCTGCAAATCGAGAAGAAATTCACGTACACGTTGAATATCCGCGTGAGTAGGATGCGACATGGCCACCTCAGGATAAAAATAAAATGGCTTACATCAAAACATAAAACTGTCTAAAAATTAAGGGGTTTATCCAGTTTGCTGCAAATCGCTCAGGCAATTGCGCAAGGTGCTTTGTATTTCAGCATGTATTCCGAGCAAAAGACTAGGTTGATTTCCATGCCTAAGCTCAGCACAATAGTTTTTACAATCTAAATTTTAGTCAGCAGCAATTAACTGAATGGGGCAGAGTGGATGACACAGCAGGCAAATTCTTTAATTCAAAAATACAATGTGCCTGGACCACGTTATACCAGTTATCCAACCGTACCTTATTGGGATGATGCTACTTTTTCAGCCGAGGCATGGCAGCAGACGCTGAAGCGTTCTTTTGATGAATCTAATGCCAGCGAAGGCATTAGTCTGTATATTCATTTGCCATTTTGTGAAAGTCTATGCACTTTTTGTGGCTGTCATAAACGTGTCACCAAACGCCATGAAGTTGAACAGCCATACATTCAGGCGTTATTAAAAGAGTGGGACTTATATTGCCAATTGCTCGAAAGCACTCCCATCATTAAAGAAATTCACTTGGGCGGTGGCACACCAACTTTCTTTTCTGTCGAACATTTGACGCAGCTCATTCAAGGCATTCTGGCAAAAGCCAAAGTGGCAGAACAGCACGAATTTAGTTTTGAAGGTCATCCCAATAACACCACCCGCGAACATTTACAGGCCTTATATGACTTGGGTTTTCGTCGGGTCAGTTATGGCGTGCAGGATTATAATGAAAAAGTGCAGCGCGCCATTCATCGGATGCAGCCTTTTGAGCATGTGCAACGTGTGACCGAGTGGGCGCGTGAAATTGGCTATGATTCTATTTCACATGATTTGGTTTTTGGTTTGCCCTTTCAAAATCTAGACGATGTACTGAATACCATTGAGCAGACCCAACGTTTAATGCCAGACCGTTTGGCATTTTACAGTTATGCGCATGTGCCATGGATTAAAGGCAATGGGCAGCGTGGTTTTAAAGATGAAGATGTACCTAAAGATGAATTAAAACGTCAGTGCTATGAAGAAGGCAAACAGCGTCTTTTGGCCTATGGTTATCATGAAATTGGGATGGATCACTTTGCCTTAGAACGTGATGGTATGTATCAGTCGTTTAAAAATGGTACCTTGCACCGTAATTTTATGGGCTATACCGCATCTAAAACGCAGCTTATGATTGGCTTGGGTGTTTCATCTATTAGCGACAGTTGGTATAGCTTTGCGCAAAATGAAAAAAGCATTGAAGATTATTATGCCCGTTTAGCCTGCAATGAAATTCCTGTGTTTAAAGGGCATGTGCTGGATCGGGAAGATTTGGTAATACGTCAGCATATTTTAAATTTAATGTGCAGCTTTGAAACGTCGTGGGCCAGTCCAGAATTGGCATTTCCTGAAATTGAGCAAGTGCTGCAACAGTTACAGGAAATGCAGGAAGATGAATTACTGCTCATTCAAGATCAGCACATTCAGATTTTGGAAAAAGGTAAACCTTTTGTGCGCAATATTTGTATGGCCTTTGATTTGCGTTTAAAACGCCGTATGCCGAATAATCGTATTTTTTCGATGACGATTTAAGTAAGTTGAGTAGAAATTATTTAATTCAAAAATTAAAAGGTGACTCAGAAGTCACCTTTATCATACATGTGCGCCATGCGTTCGTGTTTGGTTTGCAAATATTCTTCATTGAATGGATTTAGACCCACAGTTAAAGGCACACGGTCTACCACCGTAATCCCTTGTTCCTGTAATGCTTGAATTTTCAAAGGGTTGTTGGTGATTAAGCGCACAGCTTTAACCTGCAAATGATCTAGCATAATGCTGCACATATCATAGCGACGTGCATCGGCAGGTAAATTTAGCATTAAATTGGCATCCACCGTGTCATGTCCTTGATCTTGCAGGGCATAAGCACGAATTTTATTGGTCAAGCCAATCCCGCGACCTTCTTGGCGTAAATATAAAATCACACCTTGTCCTGCGTCATTAATCAGACGTTGAGTGGCTTGAAGCTGTGGGCCACAGTCGCATTTTAAAGACGCGAAAGCATCGCCAGTTAAACATTCTGAGTGAATCCGTACCAGAACGGGCTGGGCTGGCGCAGTGTCCAAACCTTTGGATAATGCCACGTGTTCTTCGCCAGTTTCAGGATCTTGAAATACCGTAATGTTGAATTCACCAAATGCGGTCGGTAATCGTGAGGTTGCGACAAACTTAATCGGCACTGTTTAACTCGTGAAATAGTCGATAAATTGTTTAAAGTATAGCGTAATGCTCAGACATTAGTAGAATAGCGAACACGAATTTATATAGAAGATTTTCTTTTTTGTATAAAGCGCACGATAATGGTTGATAAATAGTTAGATTATTCAGGATAATCTACCCACCCAACGTGTGCCCAACTGAAATCACTGCTCAAAACTACATCGCTAGAAATGTGGCTGATTGAAGGTAATACCATTCGGTTATATGATCGAGTAATTCCCATTGACCTCGCTTAGGATTTGCCAGGCTTTAGAAGGCTTTGCCACATATGCTGTATACAGAAATTCCAACTCAACGCCCTGTAACACCATTGCTCGATGAGATTGACCATCCGCAGCAATTACGTTTACTCGCGCAAAGCCAGCTTCCACAGGTGGCAGATGAGTTACGTCAATTCATTTTGTATGCCGCAGGTCAAAGTGGAGGACACTTTGGCGCAAACTTAGGCGTGATCGAACTGACCGTTGCGCTGCATTATTGCTTTAATACCCCACACGATCGCTTAATTTGGGATGTCGGTCATCAGGCTTATCCGCATAAAGCCCTAACAGGACGCCGCGAGCAACTCACCACCATTCGCGCCAAAGATGGTTTGGCTGCATTCCCTGCGCGTGAAGAATCTATTTTTGATACCTTTGGCGTTGGTCACTCCTCAACAGCAATTTCTGCAGGATTGGGGATGGCGTTGGCACGACGTTATCAACAAAACCCGTGTGAAGTTGTTGCCATTATTGGCGATGGTGCCATGACGGCAGGTATGGCTTTTGAAGCCATGAATGATGCAGTCGCCCATCAAGCCGATATGATGGTGGTGCTGAATGACAACGATATGTCAATTTCATGTAGCACAGGCGGCTTTGCCAAACATCTTGCTGCCATTTGGGAGCGTGGTGAATCGGTTTATGTCAGTGAAACAGGTGAGGCTTACGTGCAGCCGCATCCAAAATGGACATACAACTCACGTTTGCACTGTGCTGCCACTGAAGCTGCAGACAACTTATTTAAAGCGATTGGGTTTGATTATTTCGGCCCTTTCGATGGACATGATGTTGAACAACTCACACACGTGTTTAATGCGCTGAAAAAACGTAAAGGCCCACGTTTAATTCACGTTTACACTAAAAAAGGCAAAGGCTTTGCGCCTGCAGAAGCTGATCAAATTAAATATCATGCCATTGGTAAAATTCATGCCAAAGCTGCACCAGTTAGCGCACCTAAATATTCTGATGTATTTGGGCAGTGGTTATGTGATCAGGCAGAACAAGATTCACGATTATTGGCAATTACGCCAGCCATGTGCGAAGGTTCAGGCATGGTGCAATTTGCCAAACAATTCCCAGAACGCTATTTTGATGTCGCGATTGCCGAACAGCATGCGGTGACTTTGGCTGCGGGTATGGCCTGTGAAGGTTTGAAGCCTGTGGTGGCGATTTACTCTACCTTCTTGCAGCGTGGTTATGACCAACTGATTCATGATGTCGCTTTGCAAAATCTGGATGTTACTTTTGGTATCGACCGTGCAGGTTTGGTGGGTGAAGATGGCCCGACCCATGCAGGTGCTTACGACTATGCCTATATGCGTACCGTACCGAATATCGTCATTATGGCACCAAAAGACGAAAATGAATGTCGTCAAATGCTGCACACGGCTTATTTATATAACGGCCCTGCAGCAGTGCGTTATCCACGCGGGCATGGTTTGGGTGTCGAAATTCAGCAGCAGATGACTGCAATTCCATTAGGACAAGCTGAAATTGTGGCGCAGTTCAATCCACAATATGATGACTATATTTCAGTGCTGGCTTTTGGTAGCCGTGTGCAAGCGGCAGTTGAAGCGGCTGAAGCGTTTGCTCAGCAGCACGATGTCGCAGTACGTGTGGTGAATATGCGTTTTGTGAAGCCATTGGATGAAAAGCTGTTAGCTGAGATTGCAGACAGCACTGTATTATTCGTCACTGTAGAAGAGCATGCGATTATGGGTGGTGCAGGCAGTGCCGTGAGTGAATACTTGGCGAAGGCCCAGATTGTCAAACCGATTATTCATTTAGGTTTAGAAGATAGCTTTATGCAACAAGCGACACATGGTCAAATGCTGCAACAGGCAGGTTTAGATGCACAAGGCATTGAAAAATCAATGCAAAATGCTTGGCAAAAACTGCATCAATCTATATTGAATTAATTTTTAGCAACACTTCTTCCCCAAAAGCCTCAATATTTGCTAAAATATTGGGGCTTTCATGCATTATTCTTTATCAAACTCTTCAAATTTGTAGTGGGTGTTCAATGGAACCTATGGTGGTGATGGCTGCGCGTGCGGCTCAAACAGTTGGTCAAGAGCTTTTAAAAGCGCATCAGAATCGTCATAAACTCGATCTACAAGTCGAAGAAAAAGGCATTGATGGTCCTGTAACGCGCGTAGATCGTTACCTCGAGCAATTGACCATTGATACATTACGCAAAAGTTATAAAAATCACAGCTTCCTGGGCGAAGAATTTGGCATGCAGGAAGGCAAAGGTCACGATGCCGACTGGTGTTGGGTGATTGATCCTTTAGATGGCACGCTAAACTTTGTTCACGGTTTCCCTCATTTCTGTATTTCGATTGCAGTGCAACACAAAGGTGTGACACAGCACGGTGTTATTTACGATCCTGTAAAAGATGAGTTGTTCTCTGCGAGCCGTGGCCGTGGTGCGATGATGAATCAACGTCGTATTCGTGTAAATGTAAAAGACAGTTTAGACAACACCTTCTTGGCAGTGGGTCATGCTTATCGTGCTAAGCGCGATGGCGAAATTGTTTCTTATGCCAAAAACCATTTTGAAAGTTTATTGAATGTGACAGAAGCAGGCGCTCAATACCGCCGTGCAGGTTCTGCTGCATTAGACTTGGCTTATGTGGCTGCAGGTCGTTTAGATGGTTATTTTGAACTTGGCTTAAAACCGTGGGATATTGCTGCGGGTGAGTTAATTGTGAAAGAAGCGGGCGGTACTGTGGTCGATGCACGTGGTGGCAGCGACTCTATGGAAAATGGGCAAGTTTTGGCATGTTCAATGAAAATGTTAAAACCACTTATGAAAGCGGTTGTGCCTGCTTGGGGCGAAGCAGCGAAATAATCAGCTGATCATATTTATACTTAAATAAGACACTTAGCAAAGCTCTCATCCTGAGGGCTTTTCTTTTACCTAACGGTCTAAAACTGCTGGTTTTAAATCTGTTGTTATCGTCCATATACTAGCCATAAAAGCAGAATCTATCACTGTTTACACAAAAAACTGCAAAAGTCGATTAAATAAGGTGACTTTTAAAATAATCCTGCTATAATTCGCGCACGCACTTAATTTCTGTTCATTACCTGAACATTTCTCTTCTAATCATTGTGTATGCGCGTGCGGTCCAAAGAGAGGACGATATCTCGCGCCCCAATCGCTAAAGCGATTCCTTCAGGTTAAGCCGTAATCATGCGTGCGTTATATCACATCGTCGTTACTCGGATCGCCGCTGAATCTTAAATTGTCAGCGATAATTGCTGTACCGCTTTTTGCCGATGTCCATCTGACTTTATTTAATGGAGCACCCATTTTCAGGGTGAAAATCTCTATGAGCAAAACTTTTGCTGATTTTTCTTTACATGAATCTTTACAACAAGCTTTAGAAGGCTTGAACTTTACTACGCCGACTCCTGTTCAAGAACAATCGATCCCAGCGGCACTTGAAGGTAAAGACTTATTGGTATCTAGCCAAACAGGTTCTGGTAAAACTGCTGCATTTTTACTCCCAACTTTAAACGCGCTTGCTAATCAAGATACTTTCGTACCATTTAAAGAGCGTATGAAAGCTATTACTCAGCCGTCAATTTTAGTGCTTTGCCCAACACGTGAATTGGCTCAACAAGTTAGCCAAGACGCGATTGCATTTGTACGTCACATGAAAGGTGTACGTATTGCAGCAATCATGGGTGGTATGCCTTTTGGTAAGCAAATCCAACAATTAAAAGGTGCGCAAGTGGTTGTAGCGACTCCAGGTCGTTTACTTGACTTGGTGAACCGTCGTCAAATCAAACTTGATAAAGTTGATGCCTTAATTGTAGACGAAGCTGACCGTATGCTCGATTTAGGCTTCTCTGAAGACCTAGAAGCGATTAGCGATTTAGCTGCTAACCGTAAGCAAACCTTGATGTTCTCTGCAACTTTTGCCAGCCGTATTATCACACTTGCAGAACGCATGATGAATGAGCCTGTACGTATTGCGATTGAAACAGGTCACTCAACGAACATGGACATCACCCAGACTTTACACTGGACTGATGGTTTCGAGCACAAGAAAAAATTATTGTCACACTGGTTATCTGATGAAGGTGTAGATCAAGCGGTTGTATTCGCATCTACTCAAGAAGATACCGATATGTTGGCTGAAGAATTGGCTGAAGCGGGTCACTCGGTTGTTGCACTACACGGTGCAATGCCACAAACCGTTCGTAACCGTCGTTTACGCAGCATTCGCGAAGGCCGTGCAAAAATCTTGGTTGCAACAGACGTTGCAGCACGTGGTTTAGACGTACCAACTATTTCTCACGTGATTAACTTCGGTTTACCAATGAAAAATGAAGACTATGTACACCGTATTGGTCGTACAGGTCGTGCGGGCCGTACTGGTAACGCGATTACTTTGGCAACTTACCGTGAGCGTGGCAAAATCCGTGCGTTGGAAGATTTCTTAGATGCTCGTTTAAGCGTTTCAGAAATTGAAGGCTTAGAGCCATCTCCACCTCCAGCACGTTCTGGTCGTGACGGTGGTCGTGGTCGTCGTGATGGCGGTCGCGGTGGTCGTGGCGGTTTTGGTGGCGGTCGTCGTTTTGAAGGCGAAAGCAACTTTAAACGTCGTGAAGGCGGTGATGAACGTCCACGTCGCAGCTTTGATGACAAACCACGTGGTGAACGTCCTGCATTTGGTGAAGATCGTCCGCGTCGTGAGTTCAACTCAGACCGTCCACGCCGTGAAGGTGGTTTCGGTGACCGTCCACAACGTTCATTTGAAGATCGTCCGCGTCGCGAGTTCAACTCAGACCGTCCGCGTCGTGAAGGTGGTTTCGGTGATCGTCCACAGCGTTCATTTGATGACCGTCCACGTCGTGAATTTAATTCAGACCGTCCGCGTCGCGAAGGTGGCTTCAACGATAAGCCGCGTTTTGATGCGAATGATGACAACCGTGGCAACCGCGTAGACTACAAACCACGTCGTGAAGGTAGCTTCGGTGATCGTCCAAAACGTGATTTTGGTGATCGTCCTGCACGTCGTGAAGGTGGTTTTGGTGACCGTCAACCACGTTCGTTTGATGATCGTCCTAAGCGTTCTTTTGGTGGCGAAGATCGTCCACGTCGCGAGTTCAATTCAGATCGTCCACGCCGTGAAGGTGGTTTTGATCGCCCACGTCGTAAATTTAACGACTAAAACCGCGATAGTCATTTGTATAAAGAAAAACCAGTGCTCAGCACTGGTTTTTTTATGTTAAATATTTTTGCTTTAGATAAATAAAATGTATAATAGGTCACGTTTTTAACTCTATTTGCTAATTATGAACATCAATAGCTTACGATTGCTCATGCAGACGAGAGAGGGAATGATGCCGTATATTGGTTTAGCACTCATCTTATGCAATTTAATGTATTATATTATTTCTTCTTACTTTTAAATTGTTGCTGTCCTAAAAGTGATTTAAATAACAATAATAAGACTGCTTGAACAATACGTGCACAGTTTTTAAAAATTTGCTAGATAACATTTTGCGCTTCAATCCTTTATAGTATGCGTGCTGAAAAAATGCAGGAAGACCCTCAGCTATGAATAATCCAATGCCTCAACATGAGCCGTCATTGATTGAAGTCAATGAACTGAGCTTTAAACGAGGGAAACGTGTCATTTTCGAAAATGTCAGTTTAAAGATTCGCCGTGGTCAAATTACTGCCATTATGGGACCTTCAGGTACTGGTAAAACCACGTTATTACGTTTGATTGGTGGTCAGTTGACTCCCGATCATGGTGATATTTTTCTGGATGGAAAAAATCTTGCGCAAATGTCGCGTCAGGAGTTATTTGCTGCGCGCGCACGTATGGGCATGTTATTCC
This sequence comes from Acinetobacter sp. YH12135, assembly GCF_013418565.1. NCBI lineage: Bacteria > Pseudomonadati > Pseudomonadota > Gammaproteobacteria > Moraxellales > Moraxellaceae > Acinetobacter > Acinetobacter sp. YH12135. The sequence continues at coordinate 9,983 of NZ_VPBU01000005.1, read as the reverse complement.
AAAGCGGTGCGTTATTTACCGATATGAGCGTATATGAAAACGTCGCGTTTCCATTGCGTGCACATACCCAGTTGCCTGAACATTTAATTGCAGAATTGGTGGCTTTAAAACTTGAAGCAGTCGGTTTGCGTGGTACAGAACAACTTATGCCTGCAGAACTCTCAGGCGGGATGAACCGTCGTGTGGCATTGGCGCGTGCGATTGCGTTAGACCCTGAATTGATCATGTATGATGAACCATTTGCAGGGCAAGACCCGATTGTAAAAGGTGTGTTGACTCGTTTAATCCGCTCGTTGCGTGAAGCGTTGGATTTAACCACTATTATCGTCTCGCATGATGTTGGTGAAACTTTATCAATTGCCGACTACATTTATATTATCGCGGAAGGCGTGATTCAGGGCGAAGGTACACCTGCAGAATTAAAACAGCATGAATCGGCATTTGTGCGTCAGTTCTTAACAGGCGCTGCCGAAGGGCCAGTCGATTATCAATTTAGCCATCGGGCTTATTTAAGTGATGAGGTGCGTTCATGAATGCTATTGCCGCATTAGGTCAACGCGTCATTGAGCGTGTTCGTGGCATTGGTGTCGCCACCCAAATGTTGTTGCAAATTCTATTTTCCATGCCAACCCTGCTTGGGGTGAAGCTGTTCCTGTACCAAATGTACCGTGTTGGCGTGATGTCATTATTGATTATTGCGGTATCAGGTTTATTTATTGGTTTGGTATTGGGCTTACAAGGCTACTCCATTTTGGTCAATATTGGTTCAGAAGCCATGTTGGGCACGATGGTGTCTTTGACTTTATTACGTGAGTTGGCACCTGTGGTCGCTGCGCTGTTATTTGCAGGTCGTGCAGGTTCTGCCTTAACTGCAGAAATTGGTCTGATGAAAGCCACAGAGCAATTGGCCAGCATGGAAATGATTGGGGTAGACCCACTCAAGCGTATTGTGTCACCACGTTTATGGGCGGGAATAGTCAGCCTGCCAATGCTCTCCATTATTTTTGCTGCAATTGGCATTATGGGCGGCAAAATGGTTGGGGTCGATTTTCTAGGGGTCGATGAAGGTTCTTTCTGGGGCGGTATGCAAAGCAGCGTGCAGTTCTATAAAGATATTTTTAACGGCACAATTATTAAAAGTTTTGTTTTTGCATTAATTTGTACTTGGATTGCAGTATATCAAGGCTATGCCTGTGTCCCAACATCGGAAGGCATTGCGACGTCGACCACACGAACCGTGGTGTATTCTTCATTATGTGTTTTAGGTTTTGATTTTGTGTTGACTGCGGTCATGTTCGGAGGTGTTTAATGAAATCACGTACAAGTGAGCTGGCCGTAGGTGTATTTGTCATTTTGACAGGCATTGCATTGTTTTTCTTGGCCATGAAAGTCAGTGGATTGGTGGGTACCAATTTGCGCGACAGTTACAATATGACAGCAACATTTGACAACGTGAATGGTTTAAAACCACGCGCCAAAGTTACTATGAGCGGTGTCACCATTGGTCGTGTCAATGATATTACTTTAGACCCTGTATCGCGTTTGGCTACAGTTGAATTTGAACTAGATGGCAAGTTGACCAGTTTTAATCCTGAACAACTAAAAACAGTGCAAAATTATGCGCTTGAAGAATTGCGCTACAGTGCAGAATACCAAGAAGCAAATCCTCAGCAACAAAAAGAAATGGAACAACAACTGTTGGGTAACATGAAATCCATCACCAGTATTGATGAAGATGCTTACATAATGGTAGCAACCAATGGTTTATTGGGTGAGAAATATCTCAAAGTGGTTCCAGGTGGTGGTTTGAACTTTGTGAAGCGTGGCGAAAGTATTGCCAACACGCAAGGCACCATGGATTTAGAAGATTTAATCAGTAAGTTTATTACTGGCGGTGCAGCGAAAACATCCAACGCAGCGTCAGACGCAGATAAAGACACAGCGACAGCTGAAACAACAGATGCAGAAGTGTCATTTGTTGAGTAATGAAGGAGATTGTCCGTGAAAACACTTTTAAAGCAAACTCTGGCGGTAAGTGTACTTTCAACCATGTTGGCAGGAACTGCATTTGCTGCACCTGCAGAAGCGCCACCAGCTTTTGTGAAAAAAGTTGCCGATAGCTTGATTGCACGTTTAAAAGCAGATCATGCTAAATTGCAGAACAATCCAGCATTAGTCAAAACGATTGTGCGTCAAAACCTTGATCCGTATGTAGATGCGCAAGCATTTACCCGTATTGTGATGGGTACTTATGCGACGAACCAATACAGTTCAGCAGCACAGCGCGCGCAGTTTGAGAAAAACTTCCGTGAAACCTTAATTGAGAATTATGGCACAGCGTTTGCGAAATTTAGCAACCAAAGCTACACCATGCGTCCTTATAAGGCGACCAACAGCAAGAACCCAGTGGTGACCATTGACTTCTTGCATAATGGTGAAAAAATTCCTGTGTCATTCCAGTTGGCAGACAAAGGCAGCCAATGGAAAATCCGTAACATTAACGTGTCGGGTATTGATTTAGGTTTGCAATTCCGTAACCAGTTTGCAGCGAACGTGAAGCGTAATGGCGGCAATATTGATAAAGCCATTGCAACCTTTAAGCCAGATGCAGAAGCTGCGGTTGAAAAGAAAAAATAGGTTAGGTGTGGCGTGATTGAATTATCAAATCAGGAATTATGTGTTTCTGGAAAAATAGATTTCAGTAATGCAGAGCAATATTACCAAAAAGGTCTGCAGTTGATTCGTCAGCAGCAGTTGCCTCTGGTGGTCAATTTGGCGCAGCTGGAACACGGAAGCACTTTGGCTTTGGCCGTTTTGGTGCAATGGTTGCGTCAGACGCCTGAAGCCAAGGGCTTACAGTTTAAAGCGGTTCCTGAAAAAATGATGAAGATCATTCAAGCCTGTCATTTGCAAGATGATTTGCAGCTAATCGTCTAAAACTGAAAAAACCATCAAAAAAGCACCTTCTTGTAAGGTGCTTTTTTATTGCGTTTAGTTTCCCGCTTTATTCGTAAGCATCCGGTGAAGCTTATTTGAGTCAGGCAGGCTTCCACTTATGCGGTAGTAATTCTTCAACCTGGATTATTTTCTGTGTCGGCAGTCTTTTCAACACATCACTTAAATAGGCATAAGGGTCCAGTCCATTCAGTTTTGCTGACTGGATTAAGGTGCTGCAATTGAGGCTAGACTGATTATTGCGGTGGTTAAAGATATTAATGAAAAGACAGTTGCAAGATGGTCATTGATCAGCAATGTACCAACCGAGATTACCGCAGTGGAATTGACGACTTGGTATTACTGGCGTTGGTCAATCGAATGTTATTTCAAACTTCTCAAGCAAGCAGGCCATGATATTGAGTCATGGCTTCAGACTACGCCAGAAGCGATTTTAAGGCGTTTGCTGATCAGTTGCATGGCTTGTGTGTTGACGTGGAGAGTGCAGCGTTGTACAGATGAACAAAATCAGAAAGTCCGTGCATTTCTGACTAGGCTTTCAGGTAGACAGCAGAAAAGAGGCAAGATAGAGAGTGCGCCTGCCATATTGGCAGGACTCTCGATTTTACTAAATACTCTTCAACTGCTCTCAGAATATTCAATAGATGAACGGAATGAAATCGCAACCATTGCACTAGGTACCTAAAGATGTGTAGATACCTATGCCTAAAAAGAGAGGGAATAAAAGGCATCAAATCCATTTTTTCCATCTAAAGTAAATTAATGGGCCAATAAAGAAGCCAATTAAAATAATACTGACCACTATAAAACTGGTGGTGCCTTTGGCAAAAGGTAACACGTCGGTGTTCATACCATAAACACTGGCAACTAACATCGGTGGCGCTAACATACTCGGCAAAATCGAGAATCGACGAATCGTGTCGTTCTGTTCGGTGTTAATGAAGCCTGAAGTGGTATCGAGCAAGAAGCGCACTTTTTGGAATAAGAAGGCATCGTGTTCGACCAGTGAGCGTACATCTTCACTGAGTTCTCGAATGTCGGCATCGTAAATATGACTACCCAACGCACGCGGACGTGCCAAAAAGGTCAGGACACGACGTAAATCAATCAAACACAATTGCGCTTTTCCAAGCATGTCTTCTAATTGTGCCAGTCGGGTAATCATGTCATCGAGGTCTAAAATTTGCTCACGATGACGGTTATTCAGAACTTCTGTGGAATACTTTTCCAAGTCCTTGTGGATATCTTCTAAGATATCCGCAAGTTCGTCCAGTTTGGCTTCAAGCAAGCCTAAAAGCACCCAAGTCGGGTCTTTATAGTCAATTTCGTAGTCGTTACGTCGTGCACGCGCCCGAAATGCCCGAAACGCCACTAATTTTTCACCACGTAGGGTAAACAAGTGTTCTTTATGTAAAATAAAGGCGACGGTTTGCACAGTGGCTAAAATACTGGAATTGTCTTCAGTTTCGCCATCGACTTGATAGTTTTTATTTTTAGTTAAAAAATAGGTACTAATGTGTAAAATACCGTCATCATCGCGGTAGAATCGCGCTGAAGATGAAATATCTTCCAAAGATTTTAAGGTCGGTAAATTTTGTGAGTATGCGTCTAGTACCCATTGCTGTTCTTCTTGTGAAGGGGCAATTAGGTCAATCCAGACCAGATCTGGATGCAAATCAAAACCACCGTTAATGGTGGCATCTTCCAGACTACCGCGCTCTGTGGCATAAAAGGCTTCAAGCATTCGTCTTTTCTCCTTGCGCAGTATGGGTTTTGTGGATGGGTGTATTTTAGACAAGGATCTTACTAAATACACTGCTCAGAATGCTATTTTATTTAAAAATCTCCCTGAAGTTTAATTTTATGGCATGACAGCCAGATAACATGGTGAAAAAATGATGTCGTCAATTGCTATTTTCTGTGGTTCTGCCCCAGGAAAAGATTCAGTTTTTGTTGAAAATGCACGAAAAGTGGGTGAAACATTGGCTGCACAAGGCAAAACTTTAATTTATGGCGGTGGACGCTCAGGCTTAATGGGTGTGGTGGCAGATAGTACTTTGGCCGCAGGTGGGCGTGCAATTGGTGTCATGCCTGAAAGTTTGGCAGAGCATGAATTGGCGCATCCGCATTTGACCGAATTACACATCGTAGAAAACATGCATGCCCGCAAAATAAAAATGTCAGAATTGGCCGAGGGCTTTATTGCTTTGCCGGGTGGTTCTGGAACTTTAGAAGAAATTTTTGAGCAATGGACGTGGGCACAATTAGGAATTCACTCAAAACCCTGTGCCTTTTTTAATGTAGCTGGCTTTTATGATGATTTGCTGAAGTTTTTAAGACAGACCTCTGAAAAAGGTTTTACTCAGCCACGTTTTTGTGAGGCATTGATTGTATCGAATTGTATTGACAATATTTTGCAGCAATTTGAACAATACCGTGTTCCTGAAATGAAATGGGAAGTGCCTGAGCTAGAGTGGGTGCAGCAGGAACTGGCGAAATAAAATGGCTGAGATCAACAACATCATTACCGTTGCAGCTGCAATTATTTTAAATGTCAAACAGCAGTTATTGGTGGTGCGTAAACAGCATACCGCGTGTTTTATGCAGGTCGGTGGCAAATTAGAACCCAATGAAGCGCCTGAAACGACCATGTTGCGAGAAATTGCCGAAGAAATTGGCTGTCAGGCGCAAATTCAACAATTTATTGGACGCTATGAAACAGCAACGGCCAATGAGCCCGACTGCCGTTTGGTCAGTTATGTGTATTGGGTTCAGCTTGATCAGGCACCAAAAATTGCTGCTGAAATTGCCGAAATGAAGTGGGTAGATTTGGATGATCAAGATACTTTGTTGGCACCGCTGACCCGTGAAGTGGTGATGCCGTGGTTAAAACAATATTTACAACAAAATTAAGAGCAGTTGATCATTCTTCTATATTTTAAGTTCAACTGTTTAATGCGTTGAGCATATTCAACCGAATAGTTTTTTTATTCAGCACTGGCCAGACAAACCGCCTCGACTTTTTGACAGCCGAGCTTGAGCAACTGCTGTTTGAGTGCATGAATTGAACTGCCCGTCGTGACCACATCATCCACAATTAAAACCCGACGAAAACGGATTTTAGGCGCATTCTGAATTTGAAATTGCTGTTGGATGTCTTCCAATCGTTCTAAGCGACTTAAGCCTTTTTGCGCGTGCTGTTGTAAGCGGGTCACAGGTTGCCAAATCGGGACATTTAAATGCCGCGCTAGTCCTTTTGCTAACAATAAAGATTGATTGTAGCCGCGTTCAGTCAAGCGGGCAGTGGAAATTGGCATCGGTACAATGGCTTGGATTTTAGGATAAGACAGTTGTTTTAGCGCGCCTACTAAAAGCAGTTGGTAATGTAACTGCTGTTCATATTTAAATTGTTGAATGATGCGATTAATTGGATAGTGATAATCAAAAGTGACTTGAATCTGCATTTCTTGTCGTTGTACCGCTTGGCTACGCCACGGCAATTGTTGCCAACAGGTTTGACAGACCGAATGTTGCCATTGCGTGTCGCTATGGCAGAGCTGACACGGTTGCAGTTGGCGCAGCCATTGTATGCCGCATTGTAGTAGATTGATCGGCTGAGTCATCTTAGGACTGCAATCCGTTTAAACATAGGCATAACGTGGTGCCTCAGGCAGCCAGCGTTTTAGCAAAGCTTCGGCATGTGTAGGATAATCGTTTAAAATTTGCTGTGCCACATGATGCGCCTGTGCCAGCAAATGATCATCCCGTTCTAATTTAGCCACCCGAAAGCCCATATCTCCCGTTTGTTTGGTTCCTAAAAGTTCCCCAGGGCCACGCAGTTCTAAATCTTTTTCTGCAATCACAAAACCATCGTTGGTTTCGCGCATAATCCGCAAGCGTTCTTGTCCATTTTGCGAAAGTGGATTTTTATACAACAAGGCACAAAAACTGGCTTTGGCACCCCGTCCGACTCGTCCACGTAACTGATGCAGCTGTGAAAGTCCTAAACGCTCGGCATTTTCGATCACCATAATTGAAGCATTCGGTACATCGACCCCAACTTCAATGACCGTGGTGGCAATCAGCAATTGTAGTTGATTGTCTTTGAATTGCTGCATGACGGCTTGTTTTTCATCAGCTTTCATTTTGCCGTGTACCAGCCCAATATTTAGTTCAGGAAAGCGTTCTTTAATTTCAGCAAAAGTCGCTTCGGCAGCTTGTGCATCTAAGGTTTCCGATTGTTCCACCAAGGTACAGACCCAATAGGCTTGTTTGCCTTCGGCACAATTGCTGGCAATGCGTTGTAATACTTCTTCACGCCGATCTAGCGGAATGGTTACCGTTTGAATAGGCGTACGTCCTGGCGGTAGTTCATCAATCACCGAAGTATCCAAATCGCCATAGGCGGACATGGCTAAGGTACGTGGAATAGGCGTTGCAGTCATCACCAATTGATGTGGTGTGGTGTGATTGGCACCTTTATTGCGCAAAGCCAGACGTTGATCGACCCCAAAACGGTGTTGTTCATCAATAATCACCAAACCCAATTTTGCAAATTGCACATTGTCCTGAAATAACGCATGTGTCCCAACCACCAAATTGGCGCTGCCATCTTGAATACTTAGTTCGGCTGCTGCGCGTGCTTTACCTTTTTGTTTGCCAGACAACCATGCCACCGTTAAGCCCAACGGCTCAAACCATTTTTGAAAGTTCAGATAATGTTGTTCTGCCAAAATTTCAGTGGGTGCCATCAGCGCTACTTGCCAACCTTCTTCTAGCGCATGACACGCTGCGATTGCAGCGACCAGCGTTTTACCTGCACCTACATCACCTTGTACCAAGCGCAGCATGGGTTTATTACGCTGCAAATCCTGCATGATTTCTTGCGAAACCCGTTGCTGTGCACCTGTCATTTGAAATGGCATGTTGCCGAGTAACGCAGGCGCTAGTTTTTGACTTGGGGAAAAGGCAGGTGAGGCAATTTGCTGAATATAAGCCCGTCGGGTCAGTAAACTGACTTGATGCGCCACCAATTCTTCAAAAATCAGGCGTTGCTGTGCAGGGTGAGAGCCTTGTGCCAATTGCAGCATATTGGCATTTAAAGGTGGATGATGAATATAATCCAACGCCTGTTTGAGTGCATAGCCATTGGTCATTTTTTCAGGCAGGAGTTCAGGCAAATCATCACTATGCTGTGTCAAGGCCTGTTTGACGTATTCACGTAATTTGGCTTGGGTCAGCCCATCGGTGCTTGGGTAAATGGCAGTCAGTTGGGTTTTAGGCAGTGGGGTATGTTCAGTAATCAGTTGTAATTCGGGGTGATACATTTCCAGACCACGCGCCCCAACCCGTACTTCGCCAAATACTCTTAAACGATTGCCGAGTTTGGCACGATCTGTAATACCTTTATAAATATGATAAAAACGTAAGGTGATTTTTCCAAATTCATCTTCTAAATTGACCGCCATCGACTTGCGTTTACCCGGTGGAAAATCGACCCCTTTAACCACACCTTCGAGTAAATAGCTGCGCCCCACGTTTAATTGGTTCATGGGAATGATCGTGCTACGATCTTCATAGTCACGCGGTAGATGAAACAGCAAGTCATCTGTGGTGAAAATATTTAGTTTTTCGAGTAATGCAGCAGAGGCAGAGCCTACCCCTTGCAACTGATGGACTGCAGCCATGTCCCCTCAACTTCAAATGCTATGATTAGGTGCTGAATGCATATTCTATTTATTGGTTATGGTAAAACATCGCAGCGTGTTGCAAAACAACTATTTACGCTCGGTCATCAAATTACCACAATTAGCCGCAGTCCGAAAACAGATCCTGATATGACGCATCTGCTTCAAGATATTCAACAGCTCGATTTATCACAGACTCAACCTGTTGATGCCGTTTATGTATTACTTGCACCATCTCGGAATACGGTTTTGAGTTCTGTAGAAGCGTATCAACAGACTTATGTAGATTCTGTGCAGCCGATTGTCGCTGCATTAAAAGATCATCCTGTAAAGCGAATTATTGTGGTGTCATCTACACGGGTTTATGGCGAAAACGCAGGTGAATGTATTGATGATGATACTGTGCCTAAGCCGAATGATGTACAAGGGCAGTTGTTGTTGCAGATGGAACACTTGTGGCAACAGGCTTATCCTGAACAATGTGTGATCGTACGTCCTTCGGGTATTTATGGCACTTCGACTGCACGCATGCTCAAACTTGCGGAAAGCACACAAAGTTACCCGAATATACATTGGTCAAATCGGATTCATATTGATGATTTGGCAGGTTTTTTGGCACATTTACTTCACGTGGAACATCCAGAACCATCATATATTTGCAGCAATAACCAAGCTCAGCCTTTGCATGAAATGATTTTAAAGATTCAGCGTGAATTGAATTTACCTGAATTGGTATTAGAAAGTGAGAGAGAAACAGGGAAAAGGATTTTTGCTCAGAGGATGGTGGCGAGTGGGGTTGAATTATTCAATGTGTAATCATTTATCAAATGGAGCGTAAAACTCAGTCCTTCAGGTCAGAGATATAAGCGACACGACATAAAGTGTCGTTTGATTTAACTAAGGACTATTTTCCTTGAGTTTTGATTGTTAATATAAGTACATGAAAACCCTTAAATTACGTATAAAAGACAAACATTGCAAGGTGTTAGACCAACTAGCATCAGAAGTGAACTTCGTCTGGAATTATGTCAATGATTTAGGGTTTAGGCATTTGAAGCGGAAAGGTGAATTTCTCTCTGCTTTTGATATTGCCAAATATACGAAAGGCACATCCAAAGAATGTAATTTACATAGTCAAACCATTCAGGCTGTAACTGAAGAATTAGTCACCCGAAGAAAGCAATTTAAAAAGGCAAAGCTGAAATGGCGTGTCAGCAATAAAAAATCAGCAAGGCGCTCTTTGGGATGGGTTCCCTTTAAAAAGTTGGCTATCAAATATGCCAATGGATATGTCCAGTATGGAAAACACCAATTTAAGCTTTGGGATAGCTACGGTTTAAG